>CAZHQD010000079.1:0-13100 GCA_964533835.1 uncultured Puniceicoccaceae bacterium
AAATTATAAATTATAAAATGAAGGCAAAGAGGCAGATGGGTTTAGTTGATGGAGTTTTGAAAAATGAAAGTTGGAGACAGGGTGAGAGTGGATGAGGTTTTGCAGATGAGGTGAGGGGAGTTTTTTGGTGGTGTTTCAAAGATGTAACGTGGGGTTTAGGGGGTGGGAGTGATTTTTCTCTTTCCGTGATGGAGGAGGTGTGCCATGTTGATACCTTTTGCAAAATTATGAGCACACAGATACGCAACATAGCCATCATCGCCCACGTTGACCATGGGAAGACCACTCTCGTGGACCAACTGCTGCGCCAGGGTGGCGCGTTTCGCGCCAATCAGACGGTGGCGGAGCGCATCATGGACTCGATGGATCTTGAGAGGGAGAAGGGGATTACCATCAAGGCGAAGAATACTTCGGTACACTGGGAGGATAACATCATCAATATTGTGGACACGCCCGGGCACGCGGATTTTGGCGCTGAGGTGGAGCGCGTAATGAAGATGGTGGATGGTGTGCTGCTGCTGGTGGATGCGTATGATGGGCCGCAGGCGCAGACGCGTTTTGTGCTGAGGAAGGCGCTGCAAGAGGGGCTGACTCCGATTGTGGTGATCAACAAGATTGACCGTGAGCACGCTGACCCTGAGAAGGTGCACGACAAGGTGCTGGAGCTTTTCCTGGAACTGCACGCGAATGAGAAGCAGTTTAATTGTCCGTTTCTTTATGGGAGCGGTCGCGATGGGTATATGATGCACTCGCTGCATGGCGAAAAGAAGGATATGCGCCCGCTCTTTGAGACGATACTCAATCATATTCCCGCACCTCATGTGGAGGAGGGCCAGCCGTTTAGGATGTTGGTATCCAATATTGATTGGAGTGATTTTGTGGGACGAATCGCGCTTGGGAAGATACTTTCGGGGACGGTACGCGTGGGCGACACCGTGTGGGTAATCCGCAAGGATGGCCGCCGGGTGAAGTCGAAGATCTCGAAGGTCTATGAGTATTCGGGGACGAAGACGAACGACTCTGCCGAGGGGATACCCGGAGACATTATCGGGCTGGCGGGGTTTGAGGATATTGACATCGGGGAAACGATTGCCGCGAGCGAAACGGCGGAGCCGCTGCCGTTTGTGGAGATCGATCCGCCCACGATTCAGATGGAATTTGCGGTGAACGACGGGCCGTTTGTTGGGCAGGATGGCAAGCTGGTGACGAGCCGCCAGATACGCGATCGCCTGGTGCGCGAGAGCAAGACGAATATTTCCATAATGGTGAGCGACTCCGAGGGGGGCGGCAGCTTTGTGGTGGCCGCGCGCGGCGCGATGCAGATTGCCGTGCTGGTAGAGCAGATGCGCCGTGAGGGTTACGAGGTGCTGGTTTCCAGGCCGAACGTGATCACCAAGGTAGTGGACGGCGAAACGCTGGAGCCCTACGAAACACTGTGGGTTGAAGTGCCTGAGACGGATGTGGGCACGATCATGCAGAATCTGGCCAACCGCAAGGCGCGTGTGGAAAATATGGAAAAGCATGCAGCAGGCATGACCATTGAGGCCACGATACCGACACGCGGGTTGATAGGCTTTGAATTTGATTTGATGAATGCCACGAGCGGGCATGGCGTGATGAGCCACCTTTTCAAAGAGTATGGCAAGTGGTGCGGTGAGATCACTACGCGCCTAACGGGCACACTAGTGGCTACAGACACAGGCATGGCCACGGCCTATGCGCTGGATAATCTGGAGTCCCGCGGGAAGCTGTTTGTGACGTCGGGCGATATGGTGTATCAAGGGATGATAGTGGGTGAGAACCCACGCCTGCACGATCTGCCCGTGAACCCCACAAAGGAAAAGCAGCTCTCCAATGTGCGCTCGCAGGGTGAGGGCAAGGGCATACAGCTTTCGCCGCCCGTGAAGTTTACACTGGAGCGCGCCATCGAGTATATCGCGCCCGATGAGTATGTAGAGGCGACACCCAAGGTGATCCGCCTGCGCAAGAAAGAGCTGAATCCGCATGATCGCAAGCGCGCTAAGGAGTCGGCAGGGCTGGCGGGATAAAGTGGGTGTTAAATCGGCACGATTTTTTTGAAAAAAGTGCTTGATTAACTTGCTGCGGTTGTTACTTTCAAACTTTCTTTCTTAAACGGGTCTCCTTCGTCTAGCCCGGTCAGGACACAAGGTTTTCATCCTTGCGACAGGGGTTCGAATCCCCTAGGAGACGCCATTAAAATTTTCTGTTTAAGAGGTTAGCGTGAGTAAAAGAGAAGCAGCCTCTCAATGATGTAGCGGTGGATAGGCTCGGAAATTTTGCCATTTGCCAAGAGGCAGTCGGCCTCAAGTGTTTTAGCGGCAAGCTGTGCGTAGGGGTCAGCGCCTTGAGAGCCTGTGATAAGCGTGGGCTCCAGGAAGACTTCGAGCGGGTTTGGCGCGAGGTCGAGATAGAGGCCAGCGTCTGCCGCCAGGCCAAAGCGAACAAAGTCCGCAGAGTGAGCGTTTGGGGTTGGAGTGATTTCGCGGGTAGCAGGGTGGAAGCCAGCGTGCTCTATGCGGAGCGTGTGTGGGCGTTTGCGGGAAAGGCTGAGATGGAGCGGGGTTTGGCCGAGGGGCTTATCTTCGAGAAAGACCGTGGCACCTGTGGGGTGAGACTTTATGGTGACGGTTTGGGAAGCGCCGTCCCGAAAGGTGCCACATGAGGCAAAGAGGATGGAGAATAGAGTGGGGAGCAATAAACGCAGGAAAGAGGCTGGGCTACGAGGGAACATTCTGGGGGATACATAAAGGCGTTAGATTATTGTTAGTCAATGGCTAAAGAAGGTGAGGAATGCCATGGAGTAACGAAGTTTGAATGAAGGTAGGAAAATAAAAAAGGACGACCCTTTGCAGGATCGTCCTTCGAAGAGAGAAACGGAAGCGAGAGCCTAGATGGAGGGCTTCACGTTGAGAGCGCGAAGGGTCTCAAAGGTGATGCCACCCGTGGGAAGGCCCTTGCTGCGCTGGAAGGATTCGAGACCATCGAGGACAGCGGGTGAGAGAATGCCATCAACGGGGCCGTTATAGAAGCCAGCCTTTTGAAGGGCGACCTGCATGTCGGTAACGAGTCCAGGGGTGATGTTGGTTTCGCAAATGATCTGGCGCCACTCGGTGCTGGCGGCCTTGCGAACTACCTGACGGGAGACGGTGGAATACTCGGCGGGGATTTCGACGGCGACTTCGCGGGCGGGGCGCACGAGCTTCTGGACTTTCACGGTCTTATACTCGGCGGGAATGACGATCTCGCGAGTGGTAGGGCCTTTGGACATGACGGTCTTTTCCACTTCGTCATACACGGCAGGGATGACTTCCTTGCGAGTGGTGGCGGGGGATTTGAGGACGGTCTTGGTTACGGTTTGATACTCGGCAGGGACTTCCACGAGACAGACGATTTCGCCTGTGGTGTTGTCGAGCTTTTCAAGGGGACCGCGGCCTTCTTTCCAAACGGTGTGAGCAGGCTTTACAAGGACGCGCTCCGTGACGGTCTCATACTGAGCGGGAACTTCGATGAGGCGCTCAGACTGAGGGGTGACGAGGATGCGCTCCTTGACGGTGGTGTACTCGGCGGGCACAATTTCGAGGCGCTTGGCTGCTTCGCGCACGAGGACTTGCTCTTCTACCCACTCGTATTCGGCGGGCTGGATTTCGATACGCTTGGAGGCTTCGCGCACGAGGACGCGCTCGCTAACGGTATCATAAGTAGTGGGCACGATCACCTGCACATAGCACTCACCAGCGCGGGCATTGGTGGGGATGCTTCTTCCGTAATCGGGAGCAGGAGGCGGGGGATCATTGCGGACTGGGGCAGGGCGTGCCGCAGGGGCAGGAGCTGGCTGGGCCTCGGGAGCTGGCATTTCGCCACGACCACCAAATTGTTGTTTGGAATAAACGCGAGGGCCAGGCGACTGATATTTTTTGACAGTTTGAGCTTCTAGAATGGGAGCCGTGCTGAATGCGGCAACGACGACCAACGCAACGATAGCAGTTTTATTGTTCATGGATTCCAACGATTTGAGGGTTTTGAGTTTCAGTGCGATGCCAAGAAGGCACGAACAGCGCACACGAACTTAACGATTAGAGTAACGCAAATTTGCGCTAATGCAACAAAAGGTTATCTAATTGAGCTTTCTCCTTCATTATTTATACTAAATGTAACCTTTCAGATACAAGGTACTTACCTTAGTTGAAGACTGGTGATTAGTTGGTAGATAAATAAAATTATGAAATTATAAATTCAAAATTATAAATTATAAAAGGGGAGACAAATTGGTGGATTAAGATACAGGTAGTGGTGAACCGATACTGGTTGTGCCGAGGTTTGTGGGGTAGATTATGGGGCGTTATTTTTGTTTTTGCGGGTGGCTTTTTGGGGAGGAGGCATTAGCGTTGAGGAGAAGTAATGGGGGTCGTTGCTTGCAAATGCCATAACCTGAGAATGATAGTAACGCCCATTTAGCTTTCCAAGATGCATGAATGAGATAATTCTTTACACCACGGAAGACGGCAAGGCGCAGATAACACTGCGAGCTGACAACCATACGGTATGGCTAACTCAGTTGGAGATGGCCGAGCTCTTCGATGCCACCAAGCAAAATATATCTCTGCACCTGAAGAACATCTTTAAGGAGGGGGAGCTGAGGGTAAATTCAGTTGTCAAGGAATCCTTGACAACTGCATCCGATGGCAAGAGCTACACTACCAAGCTCTATAATTTGGAGGCTATATTGGCGGTGGGCTATCGTGTGCGCTCGCCACGAGGCGTGCAGTTTCGCAGGTGGGCTTCGACGATCTTAAAAGAGTATTTGATAAAAGGGTTTGTGATGGACGATGAGCGGTTGAAGAACCCCGATGGCCGTCCAGACTATTTCGACGAGATGCTTGAGCGGATACGAGATATCCGTGCCTCCGAGAAACGCTTTTATCAGAAAGTCCGCGATCTCTTTGCCCTATGCAGTGATTATGACAAGACAGACAAATCAATGCAGCAGTTTTTTGCGGGAGTGCAGAACCTGCTTCTTTATGCGGTAACTGGAAAGACCGCTGCTGAGTTGATCACGATACGAGCCAACTGCGATGATCCGCATTTTGGTTTGCTCCACTGGAAAGGGTCCAAGGTGCGCAAAGAGGATATACTTATAGCTAAGAACTACTTGAATGCAGATGAGTTGGATACGCTGAATAGGCTTGTGGTGATATTTCTAGAAACTGCCGAACTGCGTGCAAAGAATCGCCAAGAGACTCGCGTGAGTTTTTGGAGAGAAAACGTAGAGCAAATAATCACCTCAAATGGCTTTGCCTTGCTCACTCACAGTGGCTCGATTAGCCACGAGCAGATGGAGCGACAGACGGCAGCACTTTATCTAAACTACGACGAACGACGCAAAAAACAGGAAGCGGAGGAGGCTAGCCAACAGGATGATGCTGAGCTCAAGGCACTAGAGTCTACAATCAAGAAGAGGAAGAAGGACAAGTGAGCGAAATAATAAGTAGAAGCTTACAGTATAGGCGAGACAAGGACAGAGATGGGTGAGTAAGTGTGTGGGAGAATTTTTGTAGCGTTATTTTTGCGGAGTTCGCAGAATGATGTGGGCCAATGGCAGGGGCTGAGGGCGACAGGAACTTATGGTTTGGGGGTGAGGAGTATTCTGCTTGCTCCGTTGCGGTGGCCAAGTAGGGTAGCTGTTTTTAATCCAGACCAAAAAAACCTGATGAAAGCCGGTATCGTAGGGTTGCCCAATGTGGGCAAGAGCACACTATTTAACGCACTGACGCGCTCACGCAAGGCGGAGGCGGCCAACTATCCGTTTTGCACGATTGAGCCCAATGTGGGCGTGGTAGTGGTGCCCGATGAGCGGCTGGAGCCGTTGGCCAAGATTGTGAAATCGCAAACGATTATTCCTGCCGCGATTGAGATAGTGGATATCGCAGGGCTGGTGGCAGGAGCGAGCAAGGGCGAGGGTCTGGGAAATAAGTTTCTGGCCAATATCCGCGAGGTGGACGCCATCATACAGGTGGTGCGCTGCTTTGAAGATGCGGATATTATCCATTCATCGGGATCGGTAGATCCGATACGGGATATTGAGATCATAACGACAGAGCTGATTCTGGCCGATATTCAGTCTGCCGAGGCGCAGATGGATAGAAATATGAAGAAGCTGAAGGGGCAGGACAAGGAAGCCGCGGCCAATGTGGAGCTATTAAAGAAGGTCGTGGCCCACCTTAATGACGGCAAGCCTGCCAATATGCTGGAAGTTAGTGAGGATGAGCGGCCCAGGCTGCGCAGCTTTTTCCTGCTGAGCGGGAAGCCAGTGCTCTACGCCTGCAATGTGGCGGAGACGGATATCGCCGACCCGAGCCGGAATCCATTTGTGCAACGGGTGCGGGATTACGTAAAGGCGCATCACGATGCGGGGTCGTGTGTGATTTGCGGAAAGCTGGAGGAAGAGCTAAGCGAGCTATCGCCCGAAGAGGGGAAAGCCTACCTTGCGGACCTAGGCGCAGCAGACTCAGGGGTTTCCCAGCTTATAAAGGAGACCTACCGCTTGCTCGGGCTCGCCAGCTACCTAACAGCGGGTGAAAAGGAAGTGCGGGCCTGGACATTCCACCGCGGTATGACTGCGCCTCAGTGCGCGGGAATAATTCACACGGATTTCGAGAAGGGCTTTATTAAGGCTGAGGTAGTTGCCTACGCCGACCTAGCTGCCACAGGTAGCTACGCCGCCGCCCGTGAGGCAGGGAAATACCGCATAGAAGGGCGCGACTACGTGGTTCATGACGGGGATGTGATGCTCTTTAGGTTTAATAATTGATTTAACTATGTCATACACAAACAAGATAATCGAAAGTGAAGATAGCCTCTGTAGATTGTTTGTTGGGGTAAGTTTATTGCTGATACCACTTTTGCTTTGGGGCTTAGGTTTATATCCTGCAGATGATGCTTTGAGGCATATAGGAATTGCTGTTTCGGGAAAATCTTGGGAGGACGTTCTACTATTTCGCAGCGGTTTCGACGGAAGCATCTACACACATCCAGCGTGGGAAGGCGGACTGCGTCTATTGGTCAAAATGGGGGTAGAGAGCGATCTGCTTATTTTAATTAGTATATTTTCCCCATGGGCATTTCTGGGCGTAGTTCTCTTATTGGTCACAAAAAAGCCAGAAACGATACTGGTGGTGCTTTTGGCAATACTGCTGGCCGGTGAAGGGCAAATTGGGCGCTTGTTTCTTGGAAGACCGTTTGCGTTGGCGGCTGGATGCACAGTACTGCTCTTTTGGCTTACGACAGATAGATTTGATAAGTTAAGTAGTATAAAATATTTTATTTTTAGTGTTAGTATATTGACGGTGCAGTATTTATTTCATCCATCATACTATTTATCATTATTGCCAATTGGTTGTATATTTATTTTTTTTGTAATAGCAAAAAAATATATAAAAGCTGCAAGTATAGTAGCTGCTTTTCCAGTAGCGCTAGTAATAGCAGCTCTCTTGTCAGGTAATTTCTGGGCATTTATATCAAATAATTTTCTGCAAGCGTATTGGGCGTTTGTAGAAGACGATTTTTCTGGGGCACTTGTAGGAGAATTTCTACCATGGTCAACGCCCAGTGTCATTGGGATTGCAGTAATATTTCAATTTGCTTACCATTTTATACACAAAAACAGTGTCCTACGACCTGAAATATTGATTACGTTTATTGGTTTTATCTTGGGGCAAAAAGTAAGCCGATTTTGGGCTGATTGGGGACTCATGGGATATATATTCTGGCTGATTAGGGATTTTGAGATATTAATAGAAAGATATTCTCTTAATTATTCAGGAGTGAGAAGAGTGTGCATAGTGGCAATGCTATCAGGAGCATTTCTTATAATATATACGACTGTGATGCACAGGACCTTTGATAAAAATGCTTCTGAAGACTTAATTGGCAGCGCGGTTGCTATGGCTGAATATTCTGAGTGGTTACCTGAGGATGGAGGAATAATTTACTCTCCTGATATGCGCGCATTTTATACATTGCTGTACACCTATCCGAACGAAAATTGGAAATACACTACAGGTTTTGAAAGGGCCTTGATGGAGGATTCTAATCGCAAGGTATTAAGTGATTGGTATCAAGCTAATATTGTCGAGGCATTTATCCCATGGTACGAGAAGTTAACACCCGCTGACAGATTGATATTCGGTGGACGACCAGAAGCCCTCTTATCTTTGGAGGAGGAGCCCTATTCGCGAGTGGAATGGAAGAGTTTTGGGAAGTATTTCTGGGTAGGCAAACTGAAGACGATTTCTGAGGAAAGCGAAGATGAGGCAACTGAATCAAACACTCAATGAACGCGTAGTGGCTTGCGGGGCGTGTCCGAGGCTGGTGGCGTGGCGCACGGAGGTTGCGCGGGAGAAGCGGGCCAGTTTTGCGGGGTGGGAATACTGGGGCAAGGCGGTGCCAAACTTTGGGGATGAGGGAGCGAGTTTGCTGATTGTTGGGCTGGCTCCCGCGGCGCATGGGGCGAACCGAACGGGGCGGATGTTTACAGGGGATAGGAGCGGGGATTGGCTTTACAGGGCACTGTGGAAGGCAGGCCTGGCTTCGCAGGCCGAGGCCACAGATGCGCAGGACGGGCTGAAGCTGCATGATGTGCTTATCACGGCGGCGGTACACTGCGCGCCACCGCAAAATAAGCCGACTCCAGAGGAGTTTGCACGGTGTGCGCCGTTTCTGGCAGAGCTTCTGGAATCGCGGCAGTGGCGGGGCATACTATGCCTTGGGAAGGAGGCCTGGGACGCTCTGCATAAGCACTATGGCATCAGGCCAAGACCTGCGTTTGGGCATGGGGCCACATCGGTTGTGCCGAATGGGGCAAAGGTTTTTGCGAGTTTTCACCCGAGCCAGCAGAATACCTTTACCAAGAAGCTAACGGAACCGATGCTGGATGCGGTGGTGAGCGCTTGGAAGGCTTCGTAGGCGCGCGGGCTACTGGTTTTTCTCCTGGGCCTTGATGACTTTTTCGATGACTTCGTTGCGCTTGATATGGCAGCCGCAGTCGTTGCCGCAGCCTTTTTTGGAGGATTTGCGGAGGATATTGTAGAGGAAAATAGCTGCCGTAAGGCCCACGATGAGGAAGACGGCCCAAGATTGCCAGTTGGTGTTCATGGTCGTGAAGAGGGTGGTGTGCTAGTTGAAGCCTAGGAGCCTGCCGCCTTGATAAACGAGGGCGGAGAGGGACCAGGCGAGGGCAGTCATGTAGAGGAGCTGGAAGAGGGGCCAGCGCCAGGAATTGGTCTCGCGCTTTACGACGGCGATGGTGGAAACGCACTGGAGGGCGAAGACGTAGAAGACCATCAGGCTGAGGCAGACGAGCGGGGTGAAGACGGGGGAGCCGTCCGGACGAGTCTGGGCATGAAGGGTTTCGACGAGGGAGGCGGTGTCTTCTTCGGCGCCTTCGACGTTGTAAGTGATGGCCATGGTGCTGACGAAGACCTCGCGGGCGGCAAAGCTGGCGACCACGCCGATGCCAATTTTCCAATCGTAGCCGAGGGGGGCGATGATGGGCTCCAGCGCGTGGCCTGCCATGCCCGCAAAGCTGCCAGCAAGCTGGGCGCCTGGCTCATCGCTATCCACTTTAGGGTAGCTCATGGCAAACCAGAGGAGGATGGAGAGGCCGAGGATCACGGTGCCAGCGCGGCGGAGGAAAATGATGGCGCGGTCCAGCATTTCGCGGAAGACCTCGCCGAGGGCTGGCATACGGTAATTTGGGAGCTCCATGACGAGGCTGGGGGTGGCGCCGCGGAGGAGTGTTTTCTTGAAGAACCAAGCAAAGAAGAAGGCGCCTACGGTTCCCAGGATGTAAAGGCCGAGGAGAAGGCCTGCCTTGGCGAGCGGGGAGGCTTTGTCGGGCGGGATAAGGACGGCGATCATGAGCAGATACACGGGCAAGCGGGCAGAGCAGCTCATGAAGGGGGCCACGAGAATCGTGACCAGGCGGTCCTTGGGTGACTCTATGGTGCGGGTGGCCATGATGCCTGGAATGGCACAGGCATAGGAGCTGAGGAGGGGGATGAAGGATTTGCCGTGGAGCCCGACCTTGCTCATGATGCGGTCGAGCAGGAAGGCGGCGCGGGCCATGTAGCCCGTGTTTTCCAGAAGGCCGATAAAGAAAAAGAGAAGGAGGATTTGGGGGAGGAAGATAACAACACCGCCTACGCCACTGATCACGCCATCCACGAGGAGGCTGGAAAGCTCGCCCTCGGGGAGGAGGGAGGCTACGGAGTCGCCCAGCCAGCCCGTGAGGCCGTCTATGGCGTCCATGAGGGGAGTGGCGAGGGAGAAGATGCTCCAGAAGAGCACGGCCATGACGATGCAGAGGACACCCAGACCGTAGAGCGGGTGGAGCAGGTAGCTGTCTAAGCACTCACTGATGGGAGGGCGGCCAGGGTCCACACGGCGGACGACATCGCGCATGAGCTCGCCAATCTCTGAGTAGCGGAGGGCTACGAGCTCGCTGCGCCAGCCTGGAATTTCGCGATCGAGGCGGGACTGCCACTGCTCGGCAAGTGCCAGAGCCTTGGAGTCTGCGGGCTTGGTGCCTGGGGCGACGGTGTGCGGGCCCTCGGTGAGGAGGACGAACGCTTCCGGGTAGGCGCGGCGGGGACCGTAGCCGCTGGTTTCCTGAAGGGCGGTGCGGAGCTCGTCGAGCGCCTTGATAAAGAGTGGAGGCATGGGGCAGCGCCAGCCAGAGGCGGGCAAATCGCTGCGGCTCATGGCGAGGCGGAGCTGGGTGATGCCTTCGCCCTTGGCGGCGCAGGTTTCCACGACTACTACGCCGAGGAGGCGGGAGAGCTTCTCGGAGTCCACAGTAAGACCGCGCTGGCGGGCGACGTCCATCATGTTGAGGACGATGATGGTGGGGAGGCCGATTTCGAGGACTTGGGTGGCGAGGAAGAGGTTACGCTCCAGGTTGCTGGCGTCTATGATGCAGATGACGGCGTCTGGCTTGGGGGTATCTGCGCGGCGGCCAAGGAGGACGGACTGAGTGATGGCCTCGTCTGGCGAGCGGGCGGAAAGGCTGTAGGTGCCCGGGAGGTCGATGAGTGTGAGGGGCTTGCCGTGCTGGGAGTAGGCGACGCCTTCTTTGCGCTCCACGGTGACGCCCGGATAGTTGGCCACCTTTTGGCGGAGGCCTGTAAGGGCATTGAAGAGGGTGGTCTTGCCCGAGTTTGGGTTGCCGACCACGGCAAAGACGGTGGGCGGAGTGGGCTGGGAAACGGGCGCCATGGGCGGGGTGGTAAGCGGCTATGTGATGGTGATCAGGCGGGCTTCGGCCTTGCGGAGGGTAAGGCAGTAGCCGCGGAGCTCAATCTCCAAGGGGTCGCCGAGGGGGGCCTTGCGGAGGAACTTGACGGGGGTGCCCGGGAGGAGGCCCATCTCCTGAAGGCGGAGGCAGTCGTTGTTCACGGCCTCGAAAGCGCAGACCACGCCGCATTCGCCCGGGGCCAAATCACATAAAGTTCGCTGTGCCATAGAGGATTGAAATAGGGCTAGCTTACTTAACTGAGACTCAGTTTCAACCTAAAATGGAAAGGATTGGCGAAGATATGACGTGCTAACGGAAGGAGGGGAGATCAGAGGACGCTATGGCCTGCCTGAGATGGACACTATTCCACTCCGCCAGGGAAGCAGCCCGTTTAAAGCCGTTTGTATTTTAAGAAAATTTGAAATTTTACAGGACGGTGCCGTCGGGGACGATGCCGTTTTTGGTGACGATGAGGATGCCGTCGCGGATGGTGATGGGGCCTGATTCGTAGCCTTCGGGTTTGCCAGCGGGGTCGAGGACGCAGTTGTGACCGATGCGGGCGTTTTTATCGATGATGGCGTTGCGGATAACGCAGTTTTTGCCGATGCCGATATCGGGGACGTGGCGCTCGGCGTTGAGGATTTTGGTGTTTTCGGTTTCGAAGGCGTCTGCGCCCATAATGACGACGTTGTCAAGGAGGGTGCCTGGCTGGACGATGGAGCGGACGCCGATGACGGCGCGGGTGATTTTGGCTTCGTTGACAATGCAGCCGTCGGCGATGAGGGCGCGGTCCACCTGACAACGGCTAACGCGGGAGGCGGGGAGGTAGCGGGCGTGGGTGTAGATGAGTTTGCCCGGCTCGTAGAAATTGAATTGTGGGTATGGGTCGGCGAGGGAGAGGTTGGCCTCGAAGAAGGACTGGACGGTGCCGATGTCTTCCCAATAGCCGTCGAAAACGAAGGAGTAGAGGGAGGCTTTGCCGAGGAGGTTTGGGATGACTTCTTTGCCGAAGTCGGTGCACTGGGTGGCGAGGGCTTGGTGGAGGGTGCTGTAGTTGAAGAGGTAGATGCCCATGTTGGCGAGGACGTAGCGCTGGCCTGGGACGGGGCTTTTCATGCGGGCGACGGCGGTGTCTGGCATGATGAGTTTTTCGACGACTTTGGGGTCTTTGGGTTTTTCGACGAATTCGGCGATCTGGAGGTCGTCTGCAATACGCATGACACCGAGGCCCGAGACTTCGGTGTGGGGCATGGCCTTGGCGGCGATAGTGACGGCGGCGCCCGTGCGGCGGTGCTGCTCGACGAGCTTTTGGAAGTCCATCCGATAGAGCTGGTCGCCCGAGAGGATGAGGTAGAGGTCGTTTTCCTTGGCGTGGAAGTGCTGGAGGTTCTGGCGGACGGCGTCGGCAGTGCCTTGATACCATTGCTCGCCCATTTCCGTTTGCTCGGCGGCGAGGATATCCACGCGGCCACCGCCAAAGGGGTCGAATTTGTAACTGTCCTGGATGTGGCGGTGGAGGGAGGCGGTATTGAACTGAGTGAGGACGAAGATGCGGTTGAGCCCCGAGTTTATGCAATTGCTGATGGGGATATCAACGAGGCGGTATTTGCCAGCGAGGGGTACGGCTGGCTTGCAACGGGCCTTGGTGAGGGGGTGAAGGCGGGTGCCGCGACCGCCACCCATGATAATGCAAATGATGTTGGAGGAACTCATGTGGAGAAGAAATTATAAATTAAAAAGGCTCTAGACTAGCAGTAAACAAACTGATATAGTCTAACATGTTGAAATA
>CAZHQD010000080.1:0-12898 GCA_964533835.1 uncultured Puniceicoccaceae bacterium
ATGCCGCGGCGGCGGTATTCTTCGTAGATGGCCTGGACGCGTTTTTTGCCGTTTTCGCGTTCGGCTCCTGAGTTTTGGTCATACCAGCGCCAGGCGGCGTAGAGGGCGTGCTGGAGCTCGTAGAAGGAGAGGTTGGGGAGGTCGCTGATGTCTTTGTCGGTGAAGTAATAACCGTACTCAGGGTTATCAGCGCGGAGGAGGGAGAGGTCTGGCTCGGGAGGGAGCGGGATGCCTTTGATGGCTTCGCGGATGGCGGCGAGGGCGGCCTTGGTGGCGTTGATTTCGTCGCGCACCCATTGGCGGTTGAAGTCGCAGGTGACAGCGGGTGGTGGTGGCCAGCGACCGTCGGAGTTGGCGGAGTTGGTCATGTGGAACCAGAACTTGTCCACGAGCTGCTTAAACTGGTCTGAGTGGGTGCCTTCTGTGATGGGCTGGCAGAAGGTCTTGTATTCTTTGCGAAGCTCGGCGAGCTCTGGGTCGAGCGCTTTGGCTTCGGGGGTGCCTGCCCAGCAATCGGAATAGGTGCGGTGCCAGGCGAAGCGGTCTTCCACGAAGAAGGGTTCTTCTACGGGGGTGATTTCTTCGCAGGCTTCTTTGAAGGTGGCGAGGGGGCCGAGCTTGAGGACGCCGCGGATCATGGCGTCGAGCTTTTCTGGGGCGTCGGGCTTGATTTCGAAGCTGCGGCTGTAGTCGCGGTAATACTTCACATAGTAGTAGCCAGTGGTGCCGCAGTATTCGGCATCGTCGGCTACGATGATGGTGGCGCCTTCTTTCTTTTTGCCTGACCAGTGGGCAACGTTTTCGAGGAAGGCTTCGAGGGAAATTTTGCCCATGAAGTAGTTGAGGTATTTGCCTACGAGGCGGTCACTGCGGCAAAAACCATCGAGGCCCGGGACGATGTTTTTGAAGGGGCGGTGGAGGAATTTGCAATCGGGGTCGAGGTCATACCAGGGCATGTGGCCGCCCCAGTAGATGTCTGTGCCGCGGTTGCGCTCTACCCAGGAGTAGTCCTTGTCGTTACAAGTCATGTAGGACTCGAAGTCGAGGGTGAGGTATTTGGCGCCTGCGCGTTTGAAGGCGCGGGGGACGTATTGCATCCAGGTGCACTCAGGGTTCCACCAGCTTTCGATGCGGGTGCCGAGGTGCTTTTCGTAGGCGCGCTGGGAGAATTCGCAAGTCCAGTAGGCGTCTTCCTCGGGGATATTGGCCATGATGGGGTGTGCGTAGGGAGCGCCCATGAATTCGCACTGGCCGCTTTCGATAGCTTTGCGGAGCTTGGCGAGGACGTCTGGCGCTTTTTCCGCCATAACGTCGATGGTGTAGCCGCTGGCTTCAAAGACGTATTTGGCTTCCGGGCCTACTTTAGCGTGGCCATCAATGATGGTCTCGTAAGAGGCGCGGATGACTTGCTCGTATTTGTGAGGCTCCAGGAACGCGTAATTGAGATTCGCGTGAAAGATGGATACATACTTCATAGTGTGGTCCCGTGTGAGTGTTATTAAGAACAGGGACTAGAAGAGCTATTTGGATTTGGGATTGGCAAGCATGAAATAGGGAAAGGCAGAAGGAAGAATGATGAATGAAGATTTAGGGGAGCTCGAAGAGGGAGAGGATGGAGCGGCCAGGGAGGTCTATAGTGGAGGTGTTGGCGATGGTGGGCAGGGGTTGCCAGCGTTGGGAAGGGGTGGTGAGAAAGGCTTGGAAACGGCCTGAGCGTGTGCCTTTGCCATCGAGGGAGAATGCGGTGGAGGGGAGTTTGGCGGGGTCGTTGTGGTTGGCGATGATGAGGGAATTTGGGTGGGGGGAGTCGCCTGTGGCAAAGGCAATGGCGGTGAGGGTGGAATCGTTGACGAAGGCTGGTGCGATGTTCATGCCCGCGCGGCCCGTGCGGCAGAGGTGTTTGTATTCGTGATAGGGTGGCTCAATAGACCATTGGCCAGTGCCCTGGACACGGATGGCGGTTTGGGGGTTGGGATCGCCGCCTTTCCACAAATCAGAACGCTGGACGCCTGCCCACGGTATGATGGCGTTTAGCTTGGCGGAGTAGATGCTTTGGCCTGCCTCCCAGGTGAGGCCTGTGAATTCGCGGCCCCAGCCGCTGGAGGTGTTCCATGCGTGGAGAGCCGGCTTGACCTCGCGCATACGGTCCACGCCTGCGCTGCGGTGGTCGGCGTTGTAGCTACCCATATAGGAGGACCAAAAGCCATGCGAAGTGATGAGGCCGAGGGCCTCCAGGGCGCGGGGATCGCTTGCGAAGGCATCGGCGTATCCCCAGTGGGCGAAGCGGCACCAGTTGGAGGTTTCGCCACAGGCTACGCGGGTATGGGAGAGGCCGTTGGCATCCAGGACTTTGCGGGCGATAGGGAACCATTCGCAGAGGAGCGAGGTGGGCCAGTGGCAGTTGTAGTCGTGAGATTCTTCACCTGCGCCTTGGCCGTCGAGAGGCCAGCGGGTCCAGTCTTCGCCTTCGTTATGGGGGCTCACGGCAGTGACTTCTATGCCCAGCTCGCGCTCCACGAAGAGGGAGAAGGCGGCGAGATACTTGGCTACTTCGGGGAGCATGCCCTCGGCCAGATCGCGACCTCTTACGAAGCGCTGGCGAGTCATCCAAGCGGGAGGGCCGTAGAGGGTGATGATGGCCTTGAGTTTTTCTCCACGGGCGGCGGCATGGCGGGCGCCTTCGCGGGCCATGAAGAGCATGGACTTTGTGGTGAGGGTGTGGTCGTAGGCGGCGGGGGAGACTTTGAGGGAAGAGAAATCGTAGCCCGCGGGAGGCTCGGGCTGGTGGAAGGGATCGAGGAAGAGCTTGATAAGGCCCGGGCAGAGGCCGTCGGGCCCATGAACAGCGGCGGCCAAGCGAGCGCGGTCGGCATCGCCCAGGAGGCTTAGGCCACCGTAGTCCTGCGGGTCGAGGTTGTAATCACGAGTCTGGGCGGTTTCAACATAGTTGAAGCCGAAGCCATCCCAGCGGCGAAGGGAGCGTGAGAAGTCAACAGATACCGAGCGCATAGAGTTTAGAGAGATTGGTTGAAGGAAGCGGTGGAGAAGCGATAAACGAGCGGAAGCAGTGAGCTTGCCGACCAATACCACTCGGCGGAATCGAAATGGTAAAGGTAAAAGGAGTCGGCGCTATCGCCCGTGCAGTAAAGCCACCCATAGTCCATGTGGAAAACGAAGGGGAAATAGAAATCTGTGAGCCAGCCCCAAGGGCAATCAATCCAGATGCCGTAGCGAGCGCCTAGGGCAGTGCCATCGAAAAGAGAAGGCGTGTGGATGGGGGAAGGAGGAGAGTCGAGGGATAGGGCGGTGGGCTCCAAGTCTTTTGGGGAGTAGAACACGACCCTGTCCAACCCGAATCCTTGAGAGCGGCCCGCAAAATAAAAGGCATTGAGGCCTTTCTTAATCTGAACTTGGGGAACACCCCAATCTTGCCAGTTATAGGTTTTGAAGACATTGCTGCCACGGCGGTTGATGGTAGTAACCTGACCAATTCTGCCAAACCAGATATCGTTGTCTCCATCGAAGAGCTCATGGTAGTTGCGCATCCTGACGTTGTAAAAAGCGGTTCGCGTGGCCCAGAGCTTGATGACGAGCCAATCGGATTTGGAGCCTTGGTATTGCTGGAGGTGGTCTTCTTCATGGCCGACTCCCTGAGAGGGGCCTATCCAAAAGAGAGTGCCATCGCCTAGCGGGGTAGTGCCATCTTCGCCCGTGGTGGTGCGTAGCTCCCAGCGGTTGCTGTGGGGAATGGATTCCATCTCGATAACGAAGAGGCCAGGGATGGATTCGGCGAAGATAGGGACATCGAAATCATCTATCGAAAAATCAGAGGGTTTGTCTTGGCCTCGCAATCCTGCAATGAGTGTGAGAGAAAACAGAGCAACGCACCAAGATATAAGGTGAAGAGCCGGCATAGGAGTAGAGAGTTTGGAGGGGAGAATAACTATCGAAAAAGTAACAGTAAATGAATGGCAGTGTTCAAGACTATAGAGAGCGAGTGAACGGGTTGAAAAAATAAAACGGGCATGGGAGCAGTTGCGTTTTGCACGGAAAGGGGCTCAGTGAATTATGGCAAAAGTGAGACAACTGGTGGTGGTTTTGGGGGATCAATTGGATCGCCGTTCGACGGCGCTGGAAGGGATAGAAGCGGGTAGGGATGTAATCTGGATGGCTGAAGTGGCGGAGGAGTCCACGCACGTGTGGACGCACAAGCAGCGGATAGCGGTGTTTCTGGCGGCGATGCGGCATTTTGCAGCAGATATGCGGGCGAGGGGATTGCGCGTGGATTACAGGAAGCTGGATGAAACGGGCAACCGAGGGACACTGGCGGGAGAGCTGAGGGAGGCATTGGCGCGGCATCAGCCGGAGAAAGTAGTGATGGCAGAGGCGGGCGAATGGCGGGTGGCCATTGCTATCAGCGAAGTGTGCGCGGCCAGCGGTGTGCCGCTGGAAGTGCGGGAGGATCGGCATTTTCTATGCACGGTGGAAGAATTTCGGAAACACGCGGAGGGAAGGAAGCAACTGCGCATGGAGTTTTTTTACAGAGAGATGCGCAAGCGCTATGGCATATTGATGGAGGGAGATGAGCCTGCGGGGGGCGCATGGAACTACGACGCGGAGAATCGCGAGGCATTTGGAAAAAGTGGGCCAGAGGCGGTTGCGCCAATGCGGTTTGTGCCCACAGAGCTAACGCGGGAAGTTCTGGCGCTAGTGGAGAAAAAGTTTGCCAGGCACCCCGGGCAGTTGGAAGCGTTTGGCTGGCCAGTAACCCCAGAACAAGCGAGGCAAGCGCTGGCGGATTTTGTGGGGCACAGGCTGGCGCATTTTGGGCGTTACCAGGACGCGATGTGGCAGGGGCAGCCCTTTCTGAATCATTCGCTGCTCTCGGTGGCGCTCAATCTAAAGCTGCTGGATCCACGGGAAATCCTCGCGGCAGCGGAGAATGCGTGGAAAGACGGGTATGTGGACTTGGCGAGCGCGGAGGGATTTATCAGGCAGATACTCGGGTGGCGGGAGTATGTGCGGGGGCTTTACTGGCTGTATATGCCCGACTATGTGAACCTCAACGCATTGGGGGCGCAGGAGAGGCTGCCTGAGTTTTACTGGAGCGGAGAAACGGGCATGGCGTGCCTGCGGGATGCGATTGGGCAAACGCTGGAGTATGGCTATGCGCACCATATTCAGCGCCTGATGGTTACGGGGCTTTACGCCTTGCTGCTGGGGGTGGATCCACAGCAGGTTCACGAATGGTATCTGGCGGTTTATGTGGACGCAGTGGAATGGGTGGAGCTGCCGAACACCTTGGGGATGTCTCAATACGCAGACGGGGGATTGATGGCATCGAAGCCCTATGTGGCTACGGGGAAGTATATCCAGCGAATGTCGAACTACTGCGCGGGGTGCCCCTACGAGCCTACGAAGGCGACGGGGGAGCGGGCGTGCCCATTCACTACGCTGTATTGGGACTTTTTGATGAGGCATGAGGCGCTCCTGGGAAAGAACCAGCGGATGGCGCTACAAGTGAAGAACCTAAAGCGGCTTGGGGAGAGCGAGAAGGAAGCCATCCGAGCCAGAGCAGAGCAAATCCGCAAGACACCCGCCATGGTTATGAATGCCTAAGACACGGGGATTTAACGAATTATGATTGAAGGTAGGGGAATAGCGATTAACTTGCGGACTGAATGCGGGCCTATTTCCTAAGAAGACTACTGCTCATCCCACCCACCCTGATAGGGATAACGCTGCTTGTCTTCGTAATTACCCGATTTGTGCCAGGGGGGCCGCTGGAGCGGGCGCTGGCAGAGGCGCAAATGCTGAGCGGCGATATGGGGGGCCGCTCAAATGCCGTCGGGCAGGGGCTTTCTATTTCCGACGCGCAACTGGAGCAGCTGAAGGCTTACTATGGGTTCGACAAACCCGTTTTGCAAAGCTACCTGCACTGGCTTGGAAACGTGGCCACAGGGGATCTGGGGCAATCTTATCGGTATGGGCAGAGCGTATGGAGCCTGATACAGGAGCGGATACCCATTTCTCTTTTGTTTGGGCTCACTTCGATGGTGATTATCTACACGGTGTCGATACCACTAGGAATCACGAAGGCAATAAAGCACCGCACATGGATAGACAACGGGACATCAGTCCTGGTGTTCGTGGGCTACGCGATACCAGGGTTTGCGCTGGGGGCGATACTGCTGCTGTTTTTCTCGTTTCAATTAAGCTGGTTTCCCTCCGGAGGCGTAACGAGCTGGAACTTCGAGGAGCTGAGTTTTTGGGGGAAGTTGGCAGACGTTGCGCACCACGCCACGCTGCCACTGATATGCTACCTTGTGGGCGGCTTTGCGGTGACTACCCTGCTGATGAAAAATAACCTGATGGACCAACTGGCGGCAGACTATATGCGGACCGCGACGGCCAAGGGGCTTTCTTTTCGGTATGCGGTGGTGCGGCACGCTTTGCGGAACGCATTGATACCGATCGCAACGACATTCGGGCAAAATGTTTCCGTGCTATTATCGGGCTCCTTTTTGATAGAGACGGTATTCGATATCAACGGGATGGGACTGCTGGGCTACACCTCTATCTTGCAGCGGGATTACCCCGTGGCGCTGGGGATTATCTTTTTGTCGGCATTGTTGCTGCTGATCGGGAATATCATTTCGGACATCATAGTGGCGGTGGTGGACCCGCGAATCCGCTTTAACTAAGGAACGAGCCAAGCGAATGATCAAGCTAGACCCCATAACGCGCAAAAAGCTCAAGCGATTCCGCTCCATATCGCGGGGTTACTATTCGTTTTTGATATTGGTGGGGCTGGTGGTGATGTCGCTGTTTGCGGAATTATTGATGAATAACCGTGCGCTTGTGGTGCGGTATGAGGGGGAATGGCATTTCCCGACTTATACAAGGGTGCAGCTGGGAGAGGAATTTGGGCTTACGGGGGTGGCAGGAAAGATACCCGTGAACTACCGAGAGCTGGCGAAGGCATTTAAAGAGGAGGGCAAAGGCAATTTTGTGCTGATGCCCCTGATACCCTACGGACCTAATGAGACGATTCCCTACCAGGGGGTCTTCAAGGCGGCGCCGCCCTCTATGGAACGGCAGAACTACCTCGGCACGGATTCCACGGGGCGGGATGTGCTGGTGCGTGCCGTGTATGGATTTCGGACGGCATTCTTTTTTGCGCTGGCATTCACGGGGATGACATACCTGGTCGGGACAATTATAGGGTGCCTGATGGGATACTTCGGAGGGTGGGTGGATTTGCTGGGGCAGCGGTTGATTGAGGTGTGGTCGAATATTCCCTTTCTCTACATGGTGATTATTGTGTTTAGCGTGGTGCCCTCCACCTTTACGGTATCGGTGCGCATAGGGATGCTGCTCTGCATTCTGGTGCTGTTCTCGTGGATTGGCCTTACTTACTACGTGCGGACGGGGGCGTATCGCGAGAAATCGAGAGACTATATTGCGGCGGCAGTGGTGCTGGGAGCGGGAACACCGCGCATTTTGTTTAAGCACCTTTTGCCAAACCTGGTGTCCACGCTGGTGACGTTTATTCCCTTCACGCTGGAGGCAGGAATCATGAGCATCACCGCGCTGGACTTTCTGGGATTTGGGTTGCCGCCGCCCACGCCGAGCGTAGGCGAGCTGCTGCGGCAGGGCACGGCCACGCTTACGGTGGCTCCGTGGATATTGCTGACGGCATTTGCCACCCTCACAATAACGCTTACGCTGATTACATTTGTGGGTGAGGCGATACGGGAAGCCTTCGACCCGCGCAAATTTTCCTACTACGAATAAAGGCTTAATTTATGCATAAGAACGCGACACGGAAACTGACGACTCTAACAACGCTGGCATGGCTGGCGGCAGTCGCCTTAATGCTGGCGGGCTGTGGCAAGAAGGCTGAAAGCGGAGCCGCCACAAATGCACCCGTTGCCGATGGCGCAACTCTGAATGCTTTTCGGGAAAAACTGGAGGCCTACTATGCGGAGCATGGCGACTTCTTTGTCACGGCCACACCGAACGATCTGCCGAGCACGCTGGAGTGGGAGTATGGGACTGATTTACCCGAGGTAGGGTCTCCCCAGGCCAAGAAAGGAGGCACGCTGAACCTGCGCTTGCAGGAGTTTCCACTGACCTTGCGGCTGGTGGGGCCCGACTCGAATTCGGCATTCCGACCCTACCTGAATGATGATGTGCGCATGGGGTTTGCGGTAAGGCATCCGAATAGCACGGAGCTAGGGCCGACGGGATACCCGATGATACCTGGGATTGCCAAGGCATGGGCGGTGGACAGGGAAAACAAAACGGTGTACGTGCGGATAGACCCCAAGGCCCGCTGGTCGGATGGGCCGGCAATTACCACGGCGGATGTGTTTTTCTTGTTCTACTTCTATCAGTCACCGCACATACAGGCCCCTTGGTATAATAATTGGTATGGCAAAGGGGAGAAATACGACAAGGTGACCCGCTACGATGAGCACACCTTTTCGATTACGCTGACAAACGCAAAGCCCGATTTTCCGAGCTATGTGCTTGGGCTGGAGCCGCTGCCGCACCATTTCTTTGTGGATTTTGGGGAGGATTTTATTGAGAAATACCAGTGGCGGTTCATCCCGACATCCGGCGCTTATACAGTGCAGGACAGCGATGTGCGGAAGGGCCAATCCATAGCGCTGACGCGCAATAAGGACTGGTGGGCGAATGATAAGAAGCATTGGCGCTATCGGTATAACTTTGATAGGGTCCTCTTTAGAGTGATAAGGGAGACGCCGAAGGCATTCCAGGTATTTGAGAGCGGCGAGCTGGACTACTTTGGGCTGAATCTCCCCGAGTATCAGTATGAGAAGCTGCCTGATGCGCACTCACTGGTGCAGACTGGCGCTATCCACAAGGCAACATTTTACAATGAAATGCCGAACAATCCGGGAGGGCTTTGGCTCAATACAAGCCAGCCAAGGCTGGATAATCCCGACATCCGAAAGGGGATTCACCACTCCATGAATTACGCGCTCGTTTCGCAGACCTACTTCCGCGGAGACACGGCGCGGCGGCGCACAAGCGTGGATGGGTATGGGCCGTTCTCGCATCCCGAACTGCGCGCGCGGGAGTTTTCAATTGAGGAGGCGCAGGCCTACTTTGCCAAAGCAGGCTACACGAAGCGCGGGACTGATGGGATACTGGTAAATGAAAGGGGTGAGCGGCTAAGCTTCCAACTAAGCTCCAACTCTGAGGCGCTAAAGGATGTGCTGGGGATACTGGAGCAGGAGGCCCGCAAGGTGGGGCTAGAGCTGCGAATTGAAGTGCTCGATGCCATGACGGGCTTCAAGAAGGTGAACGAGCGAAAGCATGAGATATTTTTGGCAGCCTACGGGAGTGGCGCGGAGATGTATCCACGCTACTGGGAGTTTTGGCACAGCTCGAATGCCTATGATAACGCATTTCTGGAGGATGGCACACTCAACCCTGAGCGAAAGGTAAAGGCGCAGACAAACAATCTGAGCGTGGTAGCTATCGCGGAGCTGGATGCCTTGATTGCCCAGTATGACAATAGCACGGATGTGGACGAGATGCAGCGACTGGCCCACCGTATGGAGGAAATAATCCACGAGAATGCCAGCCTGGTGCCGGGGCTTTACATGCCGTTCTATCGGTTGGCCTACTGGCGCTGGATAAAGTGGCCAGAGGATTTTAATGTGCGGCTTTCTGAAAGCTGGGAACAGTGGTGGCTGCACTGGATAGACGAAGAGGAAAAGGCGGCCACGCTAAGAGCCATTCGGCGCAATGAGAAGCTATCCGAGCCAGTAATCAGTATATTTGGTAGTTACGAAATAGTAGAACTATTTACCGGTACCATAGAGAAGATAGGAGACAGCGATAAAGGAGCCGACACTGAGCAGCAGCGTGATGATGGCGGTGAGCACGCAGCCGAACTTGAACCCTGAAGAGACGCCGCCCGAGGGGGAGCGGAGCAGGAGCTCGGCTTGCTGCTCTGCGATGGCGGCAGCGTCTGCACTGGCGGGCGAGGCAGCTTGCGCCTGTTGCTGAGAAGACTGGGGCTGGTAAACCGGCTGCGGCTGGGCAACGGGCTGTTGTGGCTGCGGGGACACACTGGAGGCTGCATCCGCGCGCAGATTAATAATCTTGGCATCAAGCCAAGCGAGATGGCGGGCTACCTGTTCGCGCTGAGCAAGGAGTTCATCCAGTGTGAGTTTCACGGCAAGTAGTGGGGAAATGGTTACGGTTTTTCGCGGAGGAGGTCTTCGATGGTTTTGGTGGAGAATTCGGAGGCGGGCAGGGTTTCGATGCGATTTTTATACCAGCGGAGGAGGGGGTCTGCGTTTTCGAGGCGGGCTTCGCCGTGGTCGCCTCCTGAGAGTTCGAAGGCGTTTTTGAATTCGGCCAGGGGGATTTTGTCGAGAGGGCGGGCAGGCTGGTAGGAGGTGGATTCGTGGGGGGCGTGCTTCTTGCGTCCATCAATAGGGATTACGGGAGTGAGGAGGCCAAGGTCGCAGAGTTTGGTGAGGGCTTCGTTGAGGAGGTGGGCCGGGGCGTGGAGGTCTGCGGAGAGCTGGGTGACGCTGTAGGGCTTGCCACATTCGCGGAAGCGGCGGGCAATGAGGATGAGGGCGCCTGCGGCGAGGAGCTCGCGGGTGCGGGTGGAGATGCGTTTCCAGGCTTGCTGGTTGGTGAGGTAGTGGACGTTTTGGACGGCATAGGTGATCTGGGCGCCTACAAGGACAAAGAACCAGAAGACGTAGAGGCCGAGCATAAGGACAGGGATGATGCCCACGGAGCCGTAGAGGCTGCGGCTTTCGATGACTTTGTGGACATAGATGATGCTAAGAACGTGATTGGAAATCAGGAGGATGGCCGCGACAAAGGCGCCAGCAAGGCCCGCGCGCCAGGTGACAGGGGTGTTTGGGAAGAAGCGGTAGAAGCCCATGAGCAGGCCGAGAAGGAAGAGGAAGCTGAGGAGGGGGCCCGCGAAGAGGAAGGCTTTGGCGAAGAGGGTGCCGAAGGGCAGGAGGTTGAAGAGCTGAGCGATGGTAGAGGCGCTCAGGAGGCCGAGAGCGCCCACGCCGAGCATCGCGCCGAGCGATATGAAGGTCCAATAAAAGACGAGGCGCTCGCCCCAGGTGCGGCCTTGGCGGCAGCCCCAGATGTCGTTGAAGACTTTCTCAACGGAAGTGAGGAGCTGGACGGCTATGAATACGAGCATGAGGGCGCCGAAGACACCAACGGTCTTTGAGCGGGCGCTCTCTATCATTGTTGACAGGAGGAGGGACAGCTCGCTTTCGACTTCTTTCGGGAGGGTGATTTCGGCGTGGGGGCTGTCGGGCGGGGCAGGCGGCTTGGCAGGCGCTGGGGATGTGTTTGCTCCGTTGACGCGCTCATACTCGGCCACGGGAGGGGCGACAAATTCCAGGAGGTCATTTAGGCCACGCACGGCCAGGCCAGTGTCGTCCTCCTTGACCATGAAGCTGGAGATCATGACCACGATGGCGACCATGGGCCCCATGCCTATGAGGGAGTAGTAACTTAGGGCGGCGGCCTTAGTGAGTAACTGGTTATCAATAATGCCGTTAAAGGTGATGACGGCTGAGCGGATAACGAGCACGCCGAAACGATGGAGTTTGCTTTTGTCGAGGTATTCCTGATTCCAAAGGGTGTGGCGGCTAAATTCTCTGAGTTCTGCGCGCCATTTTTTAAGGAGGGAAGACATGGAAGAAAATGCTCAATGCACAATGCTCAATGCACAAAGAAAATGAAGAAGGCGCAGTATACGAAGAAGTTAAGACAGGAGAGGCAGAAGTTATAAATTCAAAATTCTAAAATTATAAGGCTTTGCCTGGGTGGGAGTTATGGAGGTTATGGTTAGAGCGAGAGGTAGGTGTTGTGGGCTTGTGTCTGCTTTTCACTCATTTTTCGGTGTGTTTTCACCTTCATTTCGCCTTCATTTCGCCCATTTTTGTGGGCGTTTTCGACTCTTTTTCGAGGCGTTTTTGAGGCTTGCCGTATTTTTTTGAGATTATTTAGGCGGCTCAGCGGCTGGGTCTGCAGCCAAGAGGGAAGCGAAGAAGGTGAAGTACCCGAAAGCGCCTGCTCCCGCCAGGCCGACAAGGGCGCAGCAGATGAGGAAGTAGAAATTGAGAGTGAGGGTGGAGACGAAGATGCCAATGCTGCCCGCAACGGCACCATAAGCGGCGTAGAGGTCGTGCGGGTCGCCCCCGACTTTGTAGTACGACCAGTAGGTGAGGCCGAAGTAGCCGAGGCCTGCCATGGCGCGGAAGCGGAGGAAGGGGTAGATCTCGGTTTGGCCCAGATAAATAAAGAGCGCTATGAGAAGGTCGAGCAGGCCGACGACAAGGAGGGGCTTGCCAATGAGGAGGAAAGGGTCGGAGGTGTCGATGACTTCCTGGAGAATATCCCAAGAGGGCAAGATATTGGCGATGGCGGTGACGACCATCACGGTGCCTAGCATGGGGATGGCGAGGGCAGCGGCGCGCTGGCGGAGGGCTTCTGCTTTCTTGAAGTGGCCTGTTTCGGAGGTATCGCCCTCAGCAGCGGCAAGGAATTTTTCGACGCTGACTTCTTCGGTGGGCACGCCCTCGTCTGTACGGTTGAGGAGGTTGAGCTCGTCTACGGTCTTGGCGCGGAGGACGAGCTTCTTCTTCTCAGGGAAGAGGGTTTTGCGCATTTCCTCATTGTCCACCACGCGGAGCCAGGCTTCGCGGGCGTCATCGTAGTAAAGGGTATCTTGGTTGACCTGGCCAGCGTCAACAAGGGAGGCCATTTGGTTTACGTTAAAGGGGCCGCGTGCCTCTTCTGAATCCGGCTGGCGAATGTAGTATTCAGCGCTCATGACAGTTTAGAAGAGTTATGGCGGAGAGCGAGG
>CAZHQD010000081.1:0-4541 GCA_964533835.1 uncultured Puniceicoccaceae bacterium
CATTGTGCATTTCGCCCACCTCTCTGTGGTGAACAAATCCGAAATCCGAAATCATAAATCTGAAATCTTAAATGTCTCCCATCCCCGTCACCGTCCTCACTGGCTTCCTGGGCGCAGGCAAGACCACCCTGCTTAATCGCATCCTCACCGAGCAGCATGGTAAAAAAATTGCCGTCATCGAAAACGAATTCGGAGAAATCGGCGTGGACCACGACCTCGTCATCGGTGCCGAGGAAGAAATTTTCGAGATGAACAACGGTTGCCTCTGCTGCACCGTCCGTGGCGACCTCATCCGCATTTTAAACAAGCTTGCCCTCCGCAAAGACAAATTTGAGCGCGTCCTCATAGAAACAACGGGCTTGGCCGACCCTGGCCCGGTCGCTCAAACCTTCTTCCAGGACGAGGAGATCAAGGCCGCTTACCGCCTTGATGCCGTCATTACCCTAGTGGACGCACGCCACATCACCCTCCACCTCGACGACGCCCCCGAGGCCCCCAAGCAGATCGCCTTTGCAGATGTCATCCTGCTG
This sequence comes from uncultured Puniceicoccaceae bacterium, assembly GCA_964533835.1. Lineage (GTDB taxonomy): Bacteria > Verrucomicrobiota > Verrucomicrobiia > Opitutales > Oceanipulchritudinaceae > CAZHQD01. The sequence continues at coordinate 531 of CAZHQD010000081.1, forward strand.
AACAAGGTGGACTTAGTGGATAAAGCTCAGCTCCGCTTCGTCGAGTCCCGCATCCGTACTATCAATCCCCTCGCCAAAATCATTCATACACAAATGGCCGAAGCGCCCATCGGCCCACTCCTGGATGTGGGTGGCTTCGACCTCAAGCGCGCCACCGATCTCGATCCCAAATTCCTCGGCGACAATCATCACCACGATCACGACCATGACCATGATCATGATCACGAGTGCTCTGGCTGCTGCGATCACGACCACGATCATGACCATCACTACCACGATCACGAGGAAGACCACCATCATCACCACCACCACGAGCACTTTCACGACGAGCGTGTAAAATCGGTCGGCATTATCGAAGACCGCCCCGTGGACCTCGATAAGCTCGACCGCTGGCTCGGTGGCCTCCTGCAAACCAAGGGGCAAGACCTTTATCGCTTTAAAGGAATTGTCAATATCAATAAGCACGACAACCGCTTCGTCTTCCAGGGGGTTCACATGGTCTTCGATGGCCGTGCCGATCGCCCTTGGGGCGCCTCCCCGCGCCAGACCCGCATGATCTTCATCGGCAAAGACCTCGACCGCGAAGCCCTCACCACAGGCTTCAAGAGCTGCCTCGCCTAGCCGCAGCCTGCTTCGCTAAAGGGCTTGTTGGGCATTGCGTGCGCCCCCATAAAAATGAAGCAGCCGCCCCCTTTGGAGCGGCTGCCGTGTTCCCAGTGTTCTTATCCCTTAGTGATACTATTCACTCCGAAATTTACCACCACTTGGGGTTGTTGTTTATCCAGTTCATCAGCGCGTCATGCTTCGGCGAAGATGTCTGGTCTATGTGCTCCAGGCTTCCCCAGCAGCCCCATACCCCGTAGCGGCCCACACTGGAGAAGTGCATAAACAGCCTTCCTCCGTTGGCGCGCCAGGTATTGAAGTATTGGGTGTAGAGTGTGCCCATCCGCGAGTCGCGGTTGGCCGCTGTCCATGTGGGCTCGATGGAGGTACTGCCATTCGGCTGCAAGTGCTGGCCACCTTCATAGGCAGTCAGGTACAGCTTCTGCCCCACATCATTCACGGGCAGTGTATTGCACAGGTTGATATGCCATTGGATCATCTGCGGTACCTCTGAAGATATATCGGCTTGGCAGGCATCCAGCGTCGCTGTTACGGAGGACGACACATTGTTGGAGTCGAAGTAAGGCGCGATGGCAATCGTGTCGAAGTAGGTGCTGGTCTTGCGCCCGTTCAGCGTCATGTTGTTGAGCGCCTCATTGGCTTGCCCGGCATTGCCATAGCCCGCCTGTGCGCCTGCTACACGGATGATTCGGTGCGTTTGCCCGGAGAATACGCCTCTCCAGATTTCCATCACCTGTGCGGCCTTCTTGCCGTAGAACTGGTAGGCATTTATGCCTTCCGCAGTGCCCTGCTGTGCGCACCACTGTGCTTGCGCGAAGTCCCAGTTCCAGCATTCATTGGAGAACTCCACATAAATCCTCAGATTGGGGTTCAGGTTGTTTCTCATGTAGGTGGCGAAGTTCGTGATGTACTCATTCGTGGCAAGGTGCGGCATGCACACCCAGGCGCTCGTGCCCGTGCGGTTACATAGGTCCACAATCGCTTCCACAGGTATCTGGTTCCAGCGTGCTCCCGATGCCGACCATGTGTAGAAGGATGGGGTAGTGCGCGTGCTCCAGTTGCCCGCAGTGCTCCAGTTGGTGTTCATCATATCCATGAAGCGCAGCACACTGTATCTATTTACTATGCGGCTTATAAATACTGGGTTCCAGGGGTCGCTCTGGTAGTTGCTCTCATAGATAGTCTTCATCATGCGGACGTTCCGAATGTGGTTGCCCGCCGTGGTGGCCGTGATTCTCAGGGATAGGAAGCCACCTCCGTAGGTGAAGGTTATGCGGCCAGCCGTTTTTACCACGTTCGACACATTGCCCGTTATATCAATGTTGCCCGATCCATCATACAGCACCACGAAGTTGCCTTGGTCTTCTGTGCGGGGGTTGCTTCTATCCCAGAGCATTTCAGCCACGCCGCCACCCAGATTGGTTGGCCAGCCATTGGCATCCAGCGTCATCCCTGCAGGTGTTCCAGGGTAGTTGTTGTGCGTCATGTTATTCCATGGGCGCCCAAATTTGATCCAGTCTTTGTAAAACACCTCCGTGGACCAGTCGTGAATCCCATTCAGATTGGTGCCCAGCGGTATACTGTCTTTTGGAGGCGTCCCTGAGCTGCTGGAGCTGGACGAAGACGAAGAGCTCGACGAAGATGAGGAGCTGGATGAAGAACTGGAGCTACCGAAGCTGATCGTGCCGAAGTCAATATGTCCCGGGCAGTGCATCAACTCGCTAAGGGTACCACCGCACTGGTTTTGCCACACAGATGTGTTTACTGTGCGCGATTCAGCTTGGATAGTCGTTCCATTGGCCACTATGTAGTCCACTCGGGCATCCGTTCCGTTGTTATCCACAAAGTAGACCTTCACATTCGGCGATCCAGTGATTCCGTTGTGCGTGTAGTTCGCGTAGGTTCCGTTGTTTGGGATATTCCAGGATGCCGCCACCGTATCGTTCAAGCGCAGCTGGACTGTGCCACTTCCTGTTCCTCCTGTTACCATGGCTCTTATTGTCACAGAGCCGCCAGTGCTGCTGCTCGAACTCGAAGAAGATGATGATGACGAGGACGATGATGACGAGGAGGATGATGAACTGGAACTACTGGAGCTGCCATTGGTCACGTTCGGTAATTCTATCCAGTCAATCGGAGAGCTGTGATCGTATTTTGCCGTGATACGAATCGTGTTGTTGCCCGCGTTTAGCGTCACATTGGTAGTCAGTGTGGCCCACGTACTGTAGGAGCCCGTATTGGAGTCCCACACATCGAATGGCGTGCCACCGTTCACGGACACGGCCCATCCGCTGTTCCAGTTATTTGGGCGTCCATTTGCGAATCGTATGCTTAGCGTGCGGCTGCCTGCACTTGAGGCATTGATGTTCGAGAATTGCACATACTGATTTGGTGCCGTGAATCGCACATAGCCGCCTTGGCTATTGCTCCCTGTTTGTATCGTGGCGCCTGAAAGCGTGGCGCTTTCGGCTTGGAATCGTGTTGTTTGCGCAAATGCGGCATTGGCCGCTAGCAGAAGCGCTGGAAGGAGTAACCAGCGAAGGCCTTTCGTCACGGCCTTGAGTGAATAAGGAGTAGGGGTATTCATTTTTCCTATAGTTTTTTTGGGTATTTGTGTTTTTCGGATTGCCTACGGGAAACGAACAAACCAGTGTAATGATGTTCATTACCAGTAAGCGTTTTCTAGGAAGCACGGGATAGCCGTACTTGTGGTTTATTCTCGTGAGCTTTTAAGGAGTAACTCACGAAAAAAGGGTAAGGAGTGATCAGAAGGTCTCGTACTTAATCTAAATTTTGGAGTTTGGAGTGTGTGTTTTTTATACAGGAGTAGTCGTAACGGTTAAAATATAATTGCCAGTTTGGTTTACAGACCATAACAAGATTTGTGAATCCGTTCAGATAGGTTATGAACCCTAGACTCCGTCTCAAAGATTTGGCTCAGGCTTGTGGGCTAGGGGTTTCCACTGTTTCTCATGCCCTAAGGGGGGATGGTAACGTCTCACGCCAGACTCGTGACCATGTTCGCAAGATTGCTGCCGAGCTTGGCTACAGGCCAGATCCCATGTTGGCCTCCCTCGCCGCCAAACGCTTTCGCAGAGACCAGTCCTATCTGGGTTTGCCTATTGCTTACGTGGACTATTTTAAAGTTAGTAACCCGTTTGGAAAAGAAAGCCTCTATCACAAAACCGCGCTTAAGCTCGGCAAACAGTTTGGCTTTCATGTCCTCTCCTTTTCTCTGGCAGATTACCATGCCGATTGGGAGCGCCTTCTGAGTCGTCTGAGAAAGATCGGTGTAAAAGGCATTATAATAGGCGATATTCATAATGAAGTTAACTGGGCTCATGATTGGGCCGATTTCGCCGTTGTCGCCTGTGGTCGCGATCACCC
>CAZHQD010000081.1:4641-12854 GCA_964533835.1 uncultured Puniceicoccaceae bacterium
CGCGATGCCTTTCTCGCTTGGTACTTCAAATACAAGCCAGAGGCCGTTATAGGGTTCGCCCTTCACCACTACTACTACTTGATAGATGAGGGTCTTAAGTGTCCCGAAGATTTTGCCTTTGTGGCCTTGCATGTGGAAACCGCCTTGCCTGGATACGAGGGCATTTCAGGCATGGAGCAGAATAGTGAGAAGATTGTAAGCTCCAGTTTGCAGCTGCTGGAACAAAAGCTTCGCTACCATATACTAGGCTCCTCTCAGATGTCCGCAGAAGTGGTCATCCCCTTTAGCTGGATAGAAGGGGCCACCTGTCCGCAAAAGCACGTCGTTTCTAGATCGTGCCCAAAGAAATAGCTTTCTGCTCTCCCCAAGCATCTTTAGCCTCGCTCTCAGATCATGGCTGCAAAAGTAATCAACCCCGCTAAAGCCCACTACCAGAAGCTCAGGCTTCTTTCCCCTGAGCAATTGTGGAATGCCGAAGTGCCGCGCTTCAATAAAATGGCCGAGGCCGAGCGGATAGAGAATGTGGCTATCATTAGAGCTGTCGGCGTGGTATTCTCCGAGAGCGGCAATAAAGAAGAGCGAGCCGCTGCCATAGAGTGGGCATTAAGTCTCTTGAGCGACCCCGCAGAAAAAGTAAGGCGCTATGCGATTGCCGTTTTGCCCAAACTTCGTGCCGACCAGAAAGCCGAGATGGCCCTTCTGGAGCTACTCAAAAGAACTTCCCTTCCTCGCGAACGCGAAGCTTTGCTGGACGCTCTGCGGCTTATCGGTGGGAAGGCCACGCTGGCTTTTCTCCCGTCTGCAGGTGTGGAGTCAGTCCAAACTCTTGAGCAAAGAGTTTTGGCCCGTGTAGAGCGTTCAGAAACCCCGGGATCCCTCAAGCCACATAGTATCTTGGCTCTTACTGAGCCGCTTGATGTCTATCTCCATTGCCGTAGCGGCCTCGAAAATATCGTGGCCGATGAGGCAAAACTCCGCTTCGGCAAGGGTAGTATTCTTCGCGCTATGAAGGTGAGAGCGGGCCTTGTCAGTCTCAGGTGTCAGGGCAAAATTTCTCTCCAGACATTCTACGAGCTGCGTTGCTTCGCATCTCTCGGTCTCTCCATTGGATCGGTAAAAAAAGGTGACCCTCAGCAAGAGACTGACGCATTGGCGCAACTGGTAGCTGCATCCAAATCAATAGCTATCCTAAATGCCTTCACGGATGGCCCTGCTCGCTACCGTATAGAATTCATTCAGCGAGGCCATCAGCGCGAGCGTGTGAAAGCTTTAGCCGATGCAGTATACTCTAAAACAAAACAGCTGCTCAATGATCCTGCCAATGCCCTTTGGTCTCTTGCCATAAACGAGACGTCCCAAACTCTCACTGCGGAATGGCGTCCACGGATAAGCATAGATTCACGCTTTGCGTATAGAACGGGTGCCGTGCCTGCCGCATCTCACCCACCACTTGCCGCTTGTATGGCAAGAGTGGCACAGGTTATTTCAAATGAAATTATCTGGGACCCTTTCTGTGGTTCTGGTCTGGAATTAATCGAACGCTGTTTGCTCGGTGGCGTCAGCACCGCCATCGGCACAGACACGAGCCCCGAGGCGCTTAATTCTGCAAGGGCAAATTTCGCGGCGGCAAATCTAGCTAACGTGAAACTAGAGCTTGCGGAAACTGATTTTCGGAACTTTCTCAACTCTGCAAAAGCATACCAAGGCAAATGCTCACTGCTTATTTCAAATCCACCTATGGGCAGAAGAGTCCCCATCAAAAATTTGGGCCAGCTGATTAGCGATCTCTTCGATACAGCAGCATCTGCGCTCAAGAAGGGAGGGCGTTTGGTCTTCGTGAATCCCTGTAAAGTGGTGCCTACTAACCAGACATTAAAACGCACCTATAGGCAGGCAGTGGATATGGGAGGTTTTACGGCCTATCTCGAACGCTACGACAAAGCTTGAGAATCATGCATTGACTTAGTGGTGAGAATTTTGTATTGATACAGCTCTGTTTATGCGCTGTTCATTCGCTGTCTCACTGTACAAGGTCCTAATAGCTATCTCTTTGTGGGCGCTGCTGTCCACTGGTCTGAATGCCCAGATTAGCATTCAGACGGTATTCTACGACATGCCGGAATACCTGATGCCAGACACCATACCCACACCCAGCGCGCAGCTGCTGGCGGTACCAAATTACCCGAATGATCCGGAGCGTTTTACACTGATTGCGAGACTCTACCTTCCAGATGCTGCCGTTCACGGAGGTGGCCCATACCCTGCAGTTATTTTTCTTCATGGCTCCGGCGGCCTCTGGCCAAGTGGCAATACCATCCCGGCAAATATGACCGCCAATAATGCTCCTGCGCAGCAATTTCGCGACTGGGGAAATCTTTTGGCGGGCATGGGCTACGTCTGTCTCTTTCCCGATTCCTTGCACCCACGCGGCCTAACAGGCAGCTTTGAGGGAAAGCGCCCTCACTACAATCCATCCCTGGACGATGCCGCATGCTCTCCCAACTACGAGCGTCCGAAAGATGTAGTGGCTGCCCTAGAGTACCTGTCCAGTCGCAGTGATGTTGACTTGGAAAACACCGCCCTGATCGGCTTTTCCCACGGCGCGCAAACAGGAATGAACGCCCTGCTGGATGTATCCGTAGATCGCGGCGATTATGATGTGGACTACGTCGATTTGGTTGAAGTGCAAGAGGGTGTTTTCGAAGAGCAGACAATTAAAAAGATTGTCCCCGACCCCGTCCGCATTCCTGCCCACCTGCCTATTCCGAAGTTTTGCGCCTTCTATTATGGCGGAGGCGGCCATTTCAGCTATCACGGCTCGCCTTCGTCCACTGCCGCAGGACGCTACATGATGGATCGCCGCACCACCGCCATCCTCTTTCACGGCACAGATGATTCGCTTCTCGGGGTGTCTGATATCAATGCCGATCCCATCACGGGAAGTTTTTATCCAATAAAGCAAGTACTCGCCTCAGCCGCGCAAGCACAGTCGCTGGGTCTTCAAAATCCGATTGTGCGCCATTACATAATGAATCGAACCGATGTCCATGCCCCGGCAAGCGCGAGGGTGGGGCACTCTTTTGATTTGGGTTCTGTGGGCTTTGCTGCACAGGAAAATTGGGATACTGCCGCCGAAACACCAAACCAAAAGGCAAGGCGATTGGCTAGAGACGAAGTCCTCCGCTGGCTAGAATACAAGCTGCGCCCCGCGCCGACACTCACTATTTCGCAAAGCAACCAGCAAAATACAGTCACCGTTACATGGCCCACAAACGGGCGTCTGCGCTACACACTGAAAAAGGGAGAAAATCTCTCACAAGACCCCGCTGTTGCTCTGCAAATGGACGGCACCGGTGGCGATGCTACGCACGATTCATCACTCCCTGGGGCAAAACAGGAGTTTTACTGGATAGACTATGAGCCGATTCCTGCCCCAATTGATGCTCCAGAAAACAATGGATTCTTCCTCAATTACGCAGACTTTGCCCTTTAGTTCATAAGCTAACCATTCTAAACAAAGAAGCAGCTCAAAAAAATCACATTATTTTTCGGTGATAATCCAAGCCAAGTATTTTTGTAACTAATTGAAAAAAGCTAAGTTGTAGAAAAGAAGAAAAGAGACTCATTGATTGTAAAGCCTGAGCGAAAAGATTTTTCAAAAAATCGCTTGCGCGTGGAAAATAAATCTATTTTCTGGCGAATCTTTCCCTCATGGGGAGACGTTCTTTGAAGAAAGCTGCTCAATAGTTTCCAGCCGTAAAACGCAAAGCTACACGCAACAGTCCGATGTGACGGTTGCGCGAAAAAAAATTAAAGATTTTGAAAATAGTTCTTGCGCAACGGTGATGAAATTGTTTTTCTCAAAACTTTCGTCTCAAAGCGAAAATGTTCTTTGGAAAGCGCAGCGGTTTTAACAAAAAAGTTTTTCGAAAAAATTTAAAAAAATCTTTCCGAAAACGCTTGACGTTCAAAACAAAAATCTTCTTTATGGAACTTCTTCCTTAAATAGGAAAGCTCGCTAAACAAAGCGTAGTGTTCTTTGAAAATTACTTTGTGCGATCGGGCAAAATTTTGCCGATCAATCCTTTTACAAAATAAGTAGTCTACAATAGTAGATACAGTAGTTCGCAAAATCCCCAGGATTTTGCATCTCTGAATGCTTTTGAAATAAAGCAATTTTCGGAGAGTTTGATCCTGGCTCAGAGTGAACGCTGGCGGCGTGGTTCAGACATGCAAGTCGAGCGCGAGAGTAGCAATATTCTTGAGCGGCGAACGGGTGCGTAACACGTGTGCAACCTACCTTAAAGTTCAGAATAGCCTGCCGAAAGGCGGATTAATGCGGAATGTGGCGGCTCACAGCATTGTGTGCTTGCTAAAGCCGGGGTCGCAAGACCTGGCGCTTTAAGAGGGGCTCGCGGCCTATCAGCTTGTTGGCGGGGTAACGGCCCACCAAGGCTAAGACGGGTAGCTGTTCTGAGAGGAAGATCAGCCACACTGGGACTGAGATACGGCCCAGACACCTACGGGTGGCAGCAGTTTCGAATCATTTACAATGGGGGAAACCCTGATAGTGCGACGCCGCGTGGGGGATGAAGGTCCTTGGATTGTAAACCCCTGTCACCGGAGAACAAACGCGTATGGCTAATATCCATACGCCTGAGCTTATCCGGAGAGGAAGCCGTGGCCAACTCTGTGCCAGCAGCCGCGGTAATACAGAGACGGCGAGCGTTACTCGGATTTACTGGGCGTAAAGGGTGCGTAGGTGGCCAAGTGTGTCGGGTGTGAAATCTCGGAGCTCAACTCCGAAACTGCGCCCGAAACTACTTGGCTTGAGTTTCAGAGAGGGTAGTGGAATTCCTGGTGTAGCGGTGAAATGCGTAGATATCAGGAGGAATACCAACGGCGAAGGCAGCTACCTGGATGAATACTGACACTGAGGCACGAAAGCGTGGGTAGCAAAAGGGATTAGATACCCCTGTAGTCCACGCCCTAAACGGTGCACACTCGGTCTTAGCGGATTTGACCCCGCTAGGGCCTGAGCTAACGCGTTAAGTGTGCCGCCTGAGGACTACGGCCGCAAGGCTAAAACTCAAAGGAATTGACGGGGCCCCGCACAAGCGGTGGAGTATGTGGCTTAATTCGAGGCAACGCGAAGAACCTTACCAGGGTTTGACATGCAGGAGACCGGGGGTGAAAGCTCCCTTCGGTAGCAATACCGCTGCTGCACAGGTGCTGCATGGCTGTCGTCAGCTCGTGTCGTGAGATGTTGCGTTAAGTCGCGCAACGAGCGCAACCCCTGTCTTTAGTTACCAGCACGTAATGGTGGGGACTCTAAAGAGACAAACCTCCTCTGGAGGTGGGAAGGTGGGGATGACGTCAAGTCAGCATGGCCCTTACACCCTGGGCTGCACACGTACTACAATGCCCGGTACAGAGCGTTCCAAGACCGCGAGGTGGAGGCAATCGCCAAAAGCCGGGCCCAGTTCAGATTGGAGTCTGCAACTCGACTCCATGAAGCCGGAATCGCTAGTAATGGCATATCAGCAACGGTGCCGTGAATACGTTCCCGGGGCTTGTACACACCGCCCGTCACATCATGAAAGCCGGTTTTGCCCGAAGTATGTGAGCTAACGCAAGAGGCAGCGTCCTAAGGCAAGGCTGGTGATTGGGATGAAGTCGTAACAAGGTAACCGTAGGGGAACCTGCGGTTGGATCACCTCCTTTCTAAGGAGTAGGTACAGGACCTTCAAGCAAGAGCAACCAGCATAACGCAAGGTTGCCAAGTCTAGATGTGTCAGTGGTACCAAGGTCAACCAGCGAAAAAACAATTCCGTTTTCAGCTGGCGGATTACGGCAAAATTCCCCGACCGCACAAAGTAATCTTCAGAACACATTCGTTCTTTTAAAATATCTTCAGAGTGACCGGCCAACCGGCACCGAGCTGGGAAGTCGGTCCCGTTTTCGGGGTCGTAGCTCAGTTTGGTAGAGCGCCAGCTTTGCAAGCTGGATGTCACCGGTTCGATCCCGGTCGGCTCCACAATTCTGGTTCAAAACTAAAGCAGCATCAGCTGCTCTTTAGCTTGCGACCCAAGACCCTTTCGGGCTCATAGCTCAGTTGGTTAGAGCATCGCCTTGATAAGGCGGGGGTCGCTAGTTCAAGTCTAGCTGGGCCCACCATTTCCGAAGATATGAAGAAAGGCAGCACCAAGCTGCCACAAACAATTTTTGTTCTTTGAAAGTCTAATGTCCTGTGGGTAAGAATAGCGTCTGAATGCTTATCTCGCTACAAGCGAGGTAAGACGGCGATTATTTAGAATTAAATTATGCAGGGCAACAGGGGGATGCCTTGGCGATATCAGGCGAAGAAGGACGTAGCCAAACTGCGATAAGCCTCGGGGAGCGGTAAGCACGCTTTGATCCGGGGATTTCCGAATGGGGCAACCCAAATAGCGTAATAGCTATTTATTTTTAGCTGAATACATAGGCTAAAAAAGCGAACGCGCCGAACTGAAACATCTTAGTAAGCGCAGGAAAAGAAAGAGAATCGATTCCCTTAGTAGTGGCGAACGAAACGGGAACAGCCCAAACCAGCGGAATTTATTCTGCTGGGGTTGTAGGACCTCAATGTGGGACCATAGAAGTTAGCTTAAGGTTTTGGAAAAAACCACCAAAGAGAGTGATAGTCTCGTGAGCGAAAACCTATATGGCCCTAGAGGTATCCTGAGTAGCACCAGACACGTGAAACCCGGTGTGAATCTACGGAGACCACTCCGTAAGGCTAAATACTCGATATCGACCGATAGCGTACAAGTACCGCGAGGGAAAGGTGAAAAGCACCCCGGTGAGGGGAGTTAAAAGTATCTGAAACCTGTTGTCCACAATCAGTTGAAGTCTTCTTGTAAGACGACAGCGTGCCTTTTGCATAATGAGCCTAGGAGTCACGGTGTGCGGCATGCATAAGGGTCTAAGGCCCGGATGCGGAGCGAAAGCGAGTCTGAATAGGGCGTCGTCGCACGTCGTGGACACGAAAGGGATATGATCTAACCATGGCCAGGATGAAGCTCTGGTAAAACAGAGTGGAGGTCCGAACTGGTCACTCTTGAGAAAGTGTCGGATGAGCTGTGGTTAGGAGCGAAAGACTAATCAAATTCTCTTATAGCTTGTTCTCTCCGAAATATATGTAGGTATAGCGTTTGGCGCACCCGATGGGGGTAGAGCACTGAAAAGGCTAGGGGGCATACCCGCCTACCAACCCTTATCAAACTCCGAATACCATCGGTTTAGGCCAGGCAGTCAGACAGCGGGGGATAAGCTTCGTTGTCAAAAGGGAAACAGCCCTCACCACCAATTAAGGTCCCTAATAAACACTAAGTGGACTAAAGGATGTGGTTTTACTCTGACAGTGGGGATGTTGGCTTAGAGGCAGCCATCATTTAAACAAAGCGTAATAGCTGACCCATCGAGTGAAACCGCGCCGAAAATGATCGGGACTAAGTGTTTAACCGAAATTGTGGGCTCGAAAGAGCGGTAGGAGAGCGTTCCAAATGCGCTGAAGGAGAAGGGAGACCGACTCTGGAGCGTTTGGAAGTGAAAATCTAGGCATGAGTAACGATAAATACGGTTAAAATCCGTATCGCCGTAAGGATAAGGTTTCCTGGGCCAGGTTCGTCCTCCCAGGGTTAGTCGGGAGCTAAGGCGAGGCCGGAAGGCGTAGTCGATGCACATCAGGTTAATATTCCTGTACCACCGTATAACGTTCGACTAGCATGGGGACGGAGGAGGTTAATGACTCGCGCGATTGATTGTGCGCGTTGGGCTACCGGTGAGGTAGTTCGGGACCTGCGGCTACGGCCAAAGGGAAGGTCATGATACCCTGCTTCCAAGAAAAGCCATGTTAGGAGTTAAAAGGTGCCCGTACCGCAAACCGACACAGGTATCCGGGATGAGTATTCTAAGGCGCGCGGGTTAAGTCTCTCTAAGGAACTCGGCAAATTAGCCCCGTATGTTAGCTAGAAGGGGTGCCCCGTAAGGGGTCGCAGTGAAGAGGCTCTACCGACTGTTTAGCAAAAACACAGCTCTCTGCCAAGTCGCAAGACGACGTATAGGGAGTGACACGTGACCAATGCGGTAAGGTGAAAGCCTTGGGTGCAAGCTCAGGGTCTAAGCCCCCGTGAATGTCGGCCGTAACTATAACGGTCCTAAGGTAGCGAAAT
>CAZHQD010000082.1:0-12752 GCA_964533835.1 uncultured Puniceicoccaceae bacterium
TGATTTGCATGAATCCATACTAAAACAGTAGGATTAAGTTTATCAACTAAAAAATATAGATTTTTTTGAGTAGCGATTGGATACATGCCTAATACACTGATTTTAGATCAAAGGACTAAGAGCCTCAGCTACCTGCTGGTGCTCCCTTGGCACTTTCGCAGCTTCATTATTGAGCGCGAAAGGGAGTACCTCCGCCAGGGAGGCAAATTGATTTTCCCGCTGCCCGAGATTGAGATAATCTAGCTATCCAGAAATGAGCGGACAATATCGTATAGTACGGGATCGTGGACTAGGAATGAGTCGTGGCCCAGGCTGCTATCAAGCTCGATGTAGCTCACGTCTTTTTTGTTACGCTGGAGGGCGTGAACTATGTTGCGGTTTTGCTCTGCTGGGAAAAGCCAGTCGCTGGTGAATGCTACCACCAAGGTTCGGGCCTTCACAACTGCAAGCGCTGCATCGAAGGAACCCGCACCGTGAGAAAGATCGAAGCGGTCCAGAGCCTTTGTAAAGTAAAGGTAGGTATTGGCGTCGAACCGATTGATAAAGCTTTTCCCTTGATGGCGGAGGTAGCTTTCTACGGCAAATTCAGCATTACGGAAGATATTGGCAGCACCTGGTGCGCTATCTATTTCAAGGGAAGTAGCCATGGTCTCGCCCTTTTCAACTTGGCGAGAACGGCCGAATTTCTCCTGAAGCCCCTCTTCCGAGAGATAAGTTATGTGAGCCATCATGCGGGCTACAGAGAGCCCCACTTTAGGCCCTTTGCCCTGCTCGTAATTGCCGTTGTTCCACTCAGGGTCCTGAATAATCGCAACACGCCCGACTTCGTTAAAGGCGATGGCCTGTGTACTTTGGCGAGCGGTAGTAGCCATCGGTATAATGCGCTTGCACATATCGGGATAGTCAACGGCCCATTGCAATACTTGCATGCCACCCATGGAACCACCAATTATTGCGTAGAGCTCGGAAATACCCAAGTGGCGGGTAAGCAGTCGGTGCTGGGCTCTCACCATATCTCTGATCGTAACCAGAGGAAAATCGAGGTTGTAGCGTTTACCTGTTTGTGGATTGATGCTAATAGGCCCAGTGCTCCCCTGGCATCCGCCCAGACAGTTGGAGCAGATAACAAAAAACTTATTGGTGTCCACGGCCTTTCCTGGGCCTATCAGGTTATCCCACCAGCCTGACTTTTTGTCGTTCAGAGAATAGATGCCAGCACAGTGATGGTCTCCACTCAGTGCATGGCAGATCAGGATGGCATTTGTTCGCTCACGGTTGAGCTTGCCATAGGTTTCATAGCGAATGGAGAGGGACGGAATAGTCTGCCCATTTTCAAAAGAAAATGGCTCGTTGGAGTGGAAGTCTGCCCACTGGACAATCCCCACATCCCCCATTGTATCGCAATCGGTGGCGCTAGCGTCGTTCATTGTGAAGAGAGCTAGTCTATCGCGAAGTTAACCACAATCACGGATTTATTTCCCGAGTCTTCTTCTACTTCAAGAAGGATACTGTGATTGCCAGATGGGAGTTTGGGCGAGACAAAGGTAATGGATTCATTGCGCGAATCCCATATAGCGTCATTAGACAAAAGCGCCACAGGCTTGCCACCATTCAAAGAAACTGAAGCCGAGCGGAGGTTGCTGTAGGTGTCACTAGCGCTAAAGGCGAGGGTGATTACGCCATCAGCCACAGCGCGCGATGTTTCCGTAAGGGCAGGGGGGGTATTATCGATAAGGAACAAGCTGCTTTGAGAGGAACCTTCGAGACCTTTGCCGAGAGGATTGGATAGGTGATCCGATGCCTTGACTCTTACCTGATAGTAGCCATCAGGCAGTCCTTTTGAGTTCAGGAGGTATATAGGCGAATCGAGATCTGCGCCTAGCAGTGTCCAGTCAGAAGCGGTAGCGGATTTGAGGAAAAGACTAAAGCGAAGGGTGTCATCATTGGTGTCATCAGCACGCCAGAGGATGGTATAAAGACCGCTCTCGGAACGGCGGCGGAGTTGGATACGTGGACCAGGGCCACTCAAAAGGCTGGCCGTGTCTGGAGCACGAATGGCGCGTTCCAAATCAATATTCTGCTGCATAGGCGGCTCCTGAGTGGATGCGTCGAACCCGATCGGGAGCACACGTATGTCGAAAATTTGTGGTGGCACATTAGGTAACAAATGATGGGTGCGTATCTGATTAAGTTTTGTGGACGAGGGAATTGATACGTCTAGCTGTAAGTAGCGCGCCACAGGCATCCCGATATTGTATTGGAGGGACGGTGATTTCATTTCCGTGGAAACTGTTGCTTCTGCCCATTCTGTCCAAGAAGCATCAGGTATGGAGGTATTTCCGAATCTGAAACGCAGGGAAGGGTCAAAGGGAAGAGACTGGCCTAATAGTTCAATAGTACCCCATTGGGCGGCTTGGAGGGCGTCTATGGGATTTGTAATAAGGCTACCTTTTTCAACCGCAGAGCTACTGAGGCGATAAACCGACGCAGGGTTGCTAGTGATTACGTAATAGGCGCCAGCGTTGGAATTGTCTGGAAGGAAAAGGGAGACTTGCCCGCCTTTGGGAGTTTGCTGGAGAAGAGTAAAACGGTAAATGCTTTCGCCACGATAGATTTTCCCCTTATTATCTGTACCCGCGAGCCATTCGCCACTTGGCAGAATAGCCAATCCGTGTACTCCACCAGAGCTGCTTATAGCAACCGTCTCCACGAAGCCATCGGGGGTAAGTTTGTAGATTTCACTGCGGGCAGTGGATGCAGGGGAATTATTTTGGTTGCCAGACTGAGTTGGCTGGGGTGGTTGGGGTGGGGCACCCTCCTCTTCGTTATAATGGTTGGAAGCAGAGCGCGGGCTAACTGTAACCGTTTGATTTTGGCTGGAGCGACTGCTTCTTCGATTGCGAGAGGATTGCTCGTTGAAAGTGCTAAAAAGGATACCACCATCGGCCAACGGAATGATATTTTTTAGCTCCTCTGCGCCACTATCATGAAGTGCATAAGCTTTGCCTTCTGCATTGGCACGGTAAAGAATGCCACCAGGCGAGGTACCAAAGATGAGTTGCCCATCACTAGCCCAAGCTAAAGCCGTAATATGGTCTTGTGTTGCAGAATACCATGGCACTATTTCACCGGCAGGAGCCTGATCCAGAGGGATTTTGTAAATTGCTCCCGGGTTGCCTGTGGCTGCGTATAGAAAATTATCAGGACCAACGGTCAATGCCCACAGGTAGCTCCCTTTGGGTGCACAGAAAAACTCTACATTTCCACTGGGCGTTATTTTGTAGATACGGCCAGTCGGAGAGGTCCCTACGTAAAGATTCCCTGTCGCATCTTTTGCCAAAGCGCGGACCAATAGATCGCCCGACTCGAAGAGAGTTGTCACGGAACCATCGGAATTGAGTCGGAGTACTTTGCCCTCATTTCCAGTCCCTAGAATTATATTGCCTTCTGCATCGTATATAGCGGCCCAGACTACAGGCTCATCCAAATCTACAACCAAATCCAGCGAAGGGGCTGTTTCCAGTATACCCTCATTACTTAGCGAGAGATTCTTTAATTCCGACTCAGAGAATACCCTGAACCCATCGAGTACCGTTTGCTCTGTACTAACTGCAGAGAGATGGATTAGTCCGATCAGGGATAATACGGCTATCGAGACTGTGGTTCTAATTTTACGAGAATACATAAATGATACGCAGATTGCGTTAAAAAAAGTTATTCTACTGTTAATTTGACTCTGTGAAAGCTTGAGAACTCGCCAGCTAGGGGAATGGATGACTCCCATAATGTAAGCTCTTCCAATGGCTGCCGAACAAACGCGGAGGCATCTGTAGTCATCTGAGCACGCACCGAGGGAGGCAGACCAGGCAGTGATTCTCCTGCCACCCTTAGGCCAGGCTTTGCTCTAAGCAACTTTATGTACAATGAATCATTGGAGCGGGTTTTTGCCCAGCGATCCGCTATGGTTTGCAAACTATTGAGCCGAATATCGCTGAGGCCGTCTGTTTTGTCGGCTGAATCAGCATCACCAATGAGAAGTGTAAGTTCATCACCTGCTTTAAGTCCTTCAGGGATTGGAACATTAATGCGGAGTATTTGAGGTTGTTTGAGATGGTTTTCCAGAGTAACGGTAAGGGGAATAAGCACGCCTGACTGGACACGGGTATTACCAATCGAAACTGAACGCAAAACACTGCGATTTACCTCGGAAAACGTCTCTATTTCAAAGGATATGGAATCGGCTGGAGATTCGTTGTAGGAATTATCGGAAAGGAACTGGTAATTTTGGAAGAAGTCTATGGCCAAGCGGAGGGGGGCGTCGGGCCCCGAAGCTACTCTGAAAACTTGGATAGGCTCATAACCTTTCCCAGCGATTTTTGCGGTTAGGCGAATAGTCTGATTACGCTCGAATTCGAGAGTGGAGGAAAGAGTTTCAAGTAAGCCCATGCCTGTAAGGAGAGGGCCTAGTTGCGGGTGTCGAAAAATTGATGCGTTAAATGAGCGTTCGACACCGCTTGCAGAGCGTGTAGTGGCACGAAATTCAGTCATCGCTGGAATGGGACCAATTCGACCTGCTATGGCTGTAAGGCGGTCCTGATAAATAGTGCCAACGATTGGACCAGGATTGGAGAGTTTAAAGCTTCTTGGAACGCCCCGAACAACCGTGAGTATCTCTGCGCCTGCCATCGGAATTTCTACGGGGCCACCTTGGAAAAATGGGTGCCCAAAGGCGAGAAGCTGATCTTCATCGCGCCAAGTAATCGTGCCAGTGCCCGCGATGGTAAAGTCACCTGAGGCCAACACGCCTGCTACGGCAGCTCCAGGAATAAGTTCGAGCACGGTATCAGACAGGCTACCGCCGGAAGGGGCCTGCATGAGTGTTATTCCGAGCTTTTGCCATTCTGTTGAAAATGCCTGAATAGTGCTCGAAGAGAAACCGGCTGCCAACATTGGAGCAGGTAGAGGCGAGAGGCTTACCTCTTGCGCAACGCCAAGCGCTGGAGCAAGCATCGTGCTTGTGGAAAGATAGCCAGATGAAGGCTGGGAGTTGTTGAAACCCGACTGAGGTTCGGAAGCGGGTTCCTTGTCTAAAAGTTCGAGCATATCCTCAATAGGAGTTACTCCGATGATAGCTTGCTCCTTTGGCCAAAGATACCCGTAAGCGTAGGCGCCAGCCAGCTTACCCTCAATATAGACTGGGCTGCCACTCATACCAGCAACTGGGCCGGAAAGAAGATTAGCTGGGTCTAAGGCTTGGCAGATGATTACGGCGCGCTGTGGACCAGCAAAATTTTGAGAAATACCAATAACTTCAAGAGGGAATTCTTCCACTTTTGTGCCAGTGACAACAGTGTGCCAAACTCCTTTCATCCCAGGTTTTATCTCTGCAAGCGAAATAGTGGGTGTTGCTGCGTGCAGATGACCTGCAGCGCAAACACACAGTAGTGAAAGCAAAAGAGAAAAGAATGATCTGATTGGGTAATTCACAAAACGGAAGGGTGACCTGTACTACTAAACTAAGTTGCCACAATTTTCCCTTGCGTAAAGGAAAACGCGGCAATGTTTCCAATTCCATAGCATTTCCAATACCCAATGAAGGTATATGTAAGGATAGAGAAGTGAGAACATAATAAGCCCCATCCTGAGGAGGATGGGGCTTGGGGTTAAAGATTGGTTTATTAGGCTACCTGGGCCTTGGGGATGTAGGCGGGAATATCCACCTCATGAGTATCCTTGCGCTTTACGCGGCGCAGCCGCGAACGGCGGCGCAACTGGCGATTGAGTTTGCTTTCCAGCAAGTCGATTGCGCTGGAGAGGTCTTGATCGTGGACAGTTACCACCTTATTGGGGCCACGAATTTCGATTTGGCCCTTTGCGTAATACGGTCGGTCCTTATGGGCATTGTCTTGCCCAAGCTCTACTCGGATGCGAACGATGTGGTTTTCATGGTTAAAGAGTTTTTCCATTTTCTCATGGACCTTCTGTTTGAGTTCGGCAGTCAGGTCTACGTTTACGCCTGAGATGATCACATCATTTTCGCTGTGCTTCATATTTTTGCCTTTCTTATTTTTGTTGGGTGTATAGGTTCGGGTCTCCTGACGCAGGAAATCCTACTGGTGAACCTAAAAGGAAAGTTTCCGGAATCGTATTCCGTCGTGGCCCTAACGGGGGGCTCTTCGGGGATTGGCCTGTCGTTTATCAAGGCAATTCTGAATGTTAACGATTCGTTACGTGTATGCAATCTTTCTCGGACGATTCCTGCCGAATTTAAGGATAATCCGCGAGTGACGCATATTCCATGTGATCTTACGGATGAAGGACAAGCGTGGGGTGAGGCAGTTCCGCAAATTCGGTCGATTATTGAAAGTGAGACAGGAACGGGAAAAGTGCTGCTCATTAATAATAGCGGGTTCGGTAGTTATGGCGCATTCCCCATGCCAAATCCTGAGCATCACGTAAAAATGCTGCGTTTGAATGTGGAGGCACCTCTGCGGCTTACAGCTGAACTATTGCCCATACTAAAACAACGTGGTGGCGCAATAATCAACGTAGCATCAGTTGCTGGGTTCCAGCCCACGCCATACATGGCAACTTATGGAGCAACTAAGGCATTTTTGCTAAATTGGAGTCTGGCACTAGGGCAAGATTTGCGTGAATCGGGTATCCAGGTGTTGGCAGTATGCCCAGGGCCTACGGCCACAAATTTTTTCAGAGCTGCGGGGTTTGAAAAGGCACCGCTCAGCGGGTTCAAAGGCCAGACTGCAGATGAGGTAGTCGAAGAAAGTCTGCACGCGCTTTCACGCGGGAGAAGTCTCGTCGTCAACGGTACAAAAAACAAGCTGATGGTATTTTTCACCGAGCTTGTACCTAAGCGACTTCAAGCGCCTATCGCACGGATAGTTCTAAAGAAAATGCGCTTGGATAAATTGTAATATAAATAATTTACATTTATTGATATTAGTCCAATAAGGCGTTTGTGCTTGTATCTCCCTCGTGGTATGCTGTGCTTGACCGTTTCATGAATACCAAATTGCCACCAGAAGATGAAACAGATGCCGAAAGCGGGCCACTTTTTGGGGCAGAGGCACCATTGATTAAGCCTGAAGAATTACCAACATGGATTTTGCATGAGGACAGTGAGTTACTGGTCTTCAATAAGCCGGGGTGGGTCATTTGCCATCCATCGAAGAACGGGCCTTGGTCGAGCCTGATCGGCGCCGCCAGAGAATACACGAAGCTAGAAACAATGCATCTGGTGGCCAGGTTGGATAGAGAGACGAGCGGGCTCGTGCTGATTGCAAAGACCCAGCCAATGGCCAGAAAACTACAAATGAGTTTTGAGCAAAGGATGGTTGAAAAATACTACTTTGCCATTCTAGAGGGAGAAATGACGCGAACCACAGAAGTGAGTCGTGCCATAGGGCCATCGCAGGGAAGCCCAGTAGCCGTCAAGCAGGAGGTGAAAAAGGATTACAGTGGGCAAAAAGCACAGACAACCTTTGTACCCCTGCTAACGAAAAACGGCCATACATTGGCTCGAATCCAGCCACACACAGGACGCAAGCACCAGATCCGGGTGCACGCGCAATGGCTAGGTTTCCCTGTGGTAGGAGACAAGCTCTACGGTAAAGATGAGACTTTGTATTTAGAGTTTGCGGAGAAAGGATGGACTGAACGCCATGCGAGAGAACTGGCTTTGCCAAGACAGGCTCTTCATGCAGGTGCACTCGTATTTCTCTCAGAACGACTCCCAAGCTACCGTGCTCCGCTGACTGAAGACCTCTATGGATATGCACAAAATATCTTCAGTCTAGACAGACAATCAATAGATGCCTTGCTGAAAGTGCCTACTCCTCTCTAATTCCTGTGACTGTGCTCCAATGAAACCGCTTGACTCAGAGGCGTGCCAGATGGAGTTATAGCTAGAGCCACTACGGCGCAATTAACCACTAAAATTTATTCAATATGGCCGGACTAGGAAAAGTACTTAAAGAAGCGCAGAAAATGCAGAAAAAAATGGATCAAGTGCAGGCAGACCTTGCCCAGCGCGAGATCACTGTGACCAGCGGAGGAGGTGCCGTCACGATTGTTGTGACCGGCGCACAGGTAATCAAATCTATCAAGCTGGATCCTGAACTACTCAAAGAAGATGTGGCCATGGTGGAAGAATCACTTCTCTTGGCAATAAAAGAGGCCATGGCACAGGCCAAGCAAGTCAGCGAAGCCGAAATGCAGAAAATCACTGCAGGATTTAGCCTACCCGGATTTGGGATGTGACCCCGACGCTCGACCAGTTGCAGAAGCTTTTGAAGCAGTTGCCCGGTCTGGGTGCTCGATCGGCAGAGCGTATCGCTTTGCATTTGTTAGTTGAAAGACCGGAGCGAATGGCTCCGCTAATTGAAGCTTTGCAGGCAGCAGCCAAGACAACAAAACGCTGCACACGCTGTGGTCATATCGCGGAAACCGATCTTTGTCTGATTTGTTCGGACTTACGCAGAGATACAGCACGTTTGTGTATTGTGGAGCAAGTACCTGACCTTCTGGCGCTTGAGAAAACTGCCAGTTACCGCGGGGTATATCACGTATTACACGGCAAGCTATCACCAATCAACGGAGTGGGGGAAGCACAGCTCAATTTGGCAACGCTTCGGGAGCGATTGGTTAATTCGCAGCCTGCTGAGGTGATCTTGGCACTCTCGAATGATATTGAAGGAGAAGCCACATGCCACTTGCTCCAGGAGCGCTATCTCGAGCCCTTAAAAATTAAAGCTACACGCATAGGTTTTGGGTTACCGAGCGGGAGTGCGCTCCTGTATGCCGATTCCGTTACCCTTAGGAATGCGCTAGAGGCCCGAAGAGACTATAAATAGTTTATGGGCTGTCTAGGTAGTTCACTGTAAAAATCGAAGTAATTTAGGGTAATCCCTAAAACAAGGCTTGTATATTCTTTTGCGTCTGCCAACTTAACCAACAAAACACGCGGAGTTTGTGACGTTACGAGTTTCAGAAAAAAACTGTGAATGTTTTCTAGCTCAAAACTGTTCTTTATACTGGATTTTTTTACTAAACAAATCGGGTTGTATTCATATAAATATACTACCAACGCTTACCCCCTCAGTGCGGAAGTATTATATATATACAGCCTGTAAATGCGGTTTCGGCCATTAGTTTGCCCATTATTAATGATATTCGACCAAGGACTTAGTAATACCCAATCTACGAAATCTCTTGGAGGCTCAGGCCTAAATTGGCCCAGCTTACCCATGAGCAGGCGTGCGCGTACACGCAGTGGTATGCGAGTACGGCGGTCAAGGTCCCCATTTGAAACAGCACCTTTGGGCATCATTATTTGTGGAAATGGCTACACTGAGCCGAACGCTGCGGCATGTGTTTTGTTTGGCCGTGATAGACTGGAATTCGGCTCCCAGTGTCCATTACACATGGCCCCCGAGTTTCAGCCCAGCGGGAAACGGACCGACACATTGCGCGAAGAACTGCTTTCGGCAGCCAGACTGGGGCCAAAGGATACATTTTGGCGGTTTCTTCGCAAGGATGGGGTCCCATTTGATACGCAAATTACACTTGCTCCAGATCCGCGAAACCCGTCCCAGGAGTTTATTTTGTATGTGCGAGATGTAAGCAGTGAGCGGTTCATAAGCGGACGCCTAGAAATGCTTTCACGAGCCGTTGAGCAGGTGGCAGCGATGATAATGATTACTGACACTGACGGCAATGTGGAGTACGTAAACTCCTCCTTTACCGAGGTGACAGGATACAAGGCACGCGATGTGATTGGAAAGAGGCCTCCGATACTTAGAAGCGATGCGATGACAGACGAGGCTCACCAAGAGCTATGGCGAGCATTAAGAGATGGCCAAGTTTGGAAGGGCCAGCTAAGAAACCGCAGAGCAAACGGTGAGCTCTTCTGGATAGAGGCCACTATTTCACCAATTAGGGAAGAAAATGGCATAATCTCGCATTTTCTGGCCGTAGGCCGAGATGTTACGGAACAAAAAGCAACATTGGAAGAAAGTGAACGCCTAAGACATCAATTACACCATGCTCATAAAATGGAGGCGCTGGGAACTTTGGCAGGCGGTGTTGCGCACGATTTTAATAATATTTTAGCCGCGATCTACGGTTTTACACACCTCGCGGGCAATTCCTTGCCTCCTGACTCTCCTGTGCATGCCCAACTCGATCGGGTAATCAATGCCACACAGCGAGGCAAAGATTTGGTGAGGCAAATTCTTACCTTTTCTCGTAAGGACGAGGCTAAGCCAGAGCAATGCCGCCTCGACACCATCCTAAGAGAAGCCGCTGAATTTTTGCGACACACTTTACCTAAGAGCATAGCTATCCAACTTGAGGTCCCAAGCGTAGAATCGAAGGTTATGATCGAGCCTGGTAAGCTCAACCAAGTAATAATTAACTT
Organism: uncultured Puniceicoccaceae bacterium; assembly: GCA_964533835.1. GTDB lineage: Bacteria > Verrucomicrobiota > Verrucomicrobiia > Opitutales > Oceanipulchritudinaceae > CAZHQD01. Next base: position 10,436 of record CAZHQD010000082.1, read on the forward strand.
GGGAACAAACGCAGCCCATGCCATGCGTGATCGTGAAGCTGGCGTACTATCCATAGGGCTAAACAAAGTCTATGTGGACAACGTTCAGGCTAGGCGCTACCACAACCTGAAAACCGGCCAGTATTTACGCATCTCGGTTGCTGACAACGGGCATGGGATGGACGCCGCTACAAAGGCGAGAATTTTCGACCCGTTTTTCACTACAAAACCAGCAGGAGAGGGTACAGGGCTCGGCTTATCCATGGTTCACGGGATCATTACTGCCGCTCACGGGCAAATTTCTGTTTACAGCGAATTAGGCGTTGGCACAGTTTTTCAATTATTCTTACCGGTGTGTGAAAACGCAGTGCCTGCTGCACAGACAGACTCGAATGAAGTCATTTTGCACGGAGAAGGTCGGATTTTATACGTAGATGACGAGCCCGAAATTGCTGAAACCCAGTCATACATGCTGCGGGAGTTGGGCTACACTGTGGAAGCATACTTTGAACCGACGCAGGCTTTTGAGGCATTTGCAAAAAATCCTCAAAGCTATGACCTGGTAATTACGGACCAGACGATGCCAAACCAACAAGGGATAGACTTTGCTCGGAAACTTACGGAACTAAGAGCAAATATTCCGATTTTGCTAACGACAGGTTTTAGCAGCAACCTTAGCGAAAGCGATTTAAGAGCTGCAGGCATTAGACAGGCCCTGCTGAAACCTATCTTCCTCAGCGATCTTAGCAAAGCAGTGAAAGAGGCTATCGCAAATTCAACGAGTGTTTAGAAAAGATAATTTCGGGAATCTTTATTTAACGGGTTTAATAAAATTGTGTGAAGTAAACACATTTCTATGGCAAAATTGTTTGCCAAAAGCATCCAAATTGGCAGAAGATCCGTATTTCCCTACAAAAAGCATCTGAATTTACAGGTGTGATACTCCCTAACCCTAAAGAATACCTCAAATGAAGTTTCCCGCAGCGAACAAACGGGCGCGTGCAATCGTGTCGGCAGCAGTGATTGGTTTGGCATGTTCTCATGCACATGCAGTATGGAATTGGGCAGAAACTCCCGATGCCTACACAGCTAGTGAAATTGATATTGGGGCAATGCTTAATGAACAGGTAGCCGGCGAGTCTGGCTGGATAACCCACAGGCAAGGAACATTCTACCGTGGGGATGGACAGCCTATCCGTTTTTGGGGTGTCACGGCAAGCGCGCAAGGCAGTCTAGAGCAGCAAATTGAACAGCTAAAGTTTCAAGCTAAGCGGGGCATCAATCTTTATCGGTGGCATACGAGCGTTTACAGCAACAGCTCTCCTAACATTTACGACGTCAATATGTCACGAATTGAGGATCTCCACCGCATTGTGGCTGCCGCCCGAGAGCAGGGAGTATATGTGAATGTCTCTTACTTCTTCATTTTGGGAATGCGTGTCAATGCCTCATGGGGACTAGATGGTTACACTCAAGAGTGGATTAGTGCCAATCCAGAATTTGGGCAAGATAACCCACCTTTTGGCCTGATGTTTTTTGATGAGAAGTTTAAGAGCGCTTTCAAAGAATACCTCAGAGTAATTCTTGAAACGCCAAATCCGTATCACCCCGAACAAACCCCTCTCAAAGATGATCCGGCGGTTGCTATGATTGAACTGCAAAACGAAGATAGTTTGTTTTTCTGGACATTCAGGGTGGACCGCTTTCCGCAAGCTCAACGCTTAAAAATATTTAAACAATATGGAGACTGGTTAACTGCTAAATATGGTTCTATACAAGCGGCTATTGATTCTTGGGGTGGTACTGGGTCAGGTAATCTTTCTGCAAATGACGATCCGGCAAATGGAAGGATGACAGTCGTGGGTCGGTCGGATTTAGGTACTCCTGCAAATGTTAATCCTAATTCCCCGCAAAGCCGCCGTTTAGCAGATAACATACAGTTCTTTACAGAAACGCAGACCAAATTTTATCAAGAGCTAAAGGATTACGCTACTGAGCTGGGTTATGGCGGAACATTTATAGCTTCAAATTGGAGATCTGGTGACACACAAAATCTCGACGACATAGAATTCTACACTTATGCGACGGGCGCAGGTGTCATTGACATACACAACTATTTTGATCCTTACGTTAAGCAGGGGGCAAATACCGCAGGCGCAGGGGATGTGTTTTATGGAATACCTGCCGTGGAAAATCCGCGCAGGGCACCTGTTGCCCTAAAGTCGGTAGAGAATCATCCATATACGATGTCCGAGAATACATGGGTGAACCCAAGCGAGTACGCATCGGAAGCTGCTTTGCTTGTGGCCGCCTACTCATCGCTGCGAGGTGTAGACTC
>CAZHQD010000083.1:0-11098 GCA_964533835.1 uncultured Puniceicoccaceae bacterium
CGCATTCAGCATGGTGTTCGAGCGGCAGAAGACTCTGCCTTGCTAAGTGAGATGGCCCGCAACGGCATAGAGTGTGATGTGTGCCCCATAAGCAACGTAAAACTAGGAGTGGTCCCCAGCATTCAAGCGCACCCGTTGCGCAAGATGCTGGACGCTGGAATACGCTGCACCATTAACACCGACGATCCCGTCTCATTCGGCAATACACTGATGGACGAGTATGCGCTCCTCGCACATGAAGGGGGCTTTGAGGAAGCAGAGCTTTTTGAATTGGCTAAAATGGGGACACCGTAACGCATGTTACTCTCTAAAAGTATAACCATGGCAAAGAGCTACCGCCACCGCATCGGCTTCATCAGAGGGTAGCATTGTATCCAGGTTGAGCAATCCGCGAACTTGTTTTACCACTTGCTCCTTGCTCGCCCTCCCGTAGCCAACTACGGCTTGCTTTACACGCAGTGGTGGGTATTCAAAAACATCCAGGCCCCGCATTGCAGCAGCAGTCAATGCCGCCCCCCTGGCGGCTCCTAAGATTTGGGCCGTTTGGAAGTTTTGCACATATATCGTTTGTTCGCAGGCTACATGGCGAATCGAATAGGCTTCGCACAATTCGGTGATATTTTTAAAAATAGCGGCCAGACACTGCGGCATGGATGCCTTTGCATGCACTTTTACGGTTCTGCTGTCCAGGAGACGCAATTGATCGTTTGGCAGAAAGGACACTACCGCTAACCCCGTCCCCCGCAAACTTGGGTCAATTCCCAAAATGATCCCGCGATAGTTCACGCGGGTGTGCGCAATCCCCTCCGCGTTGCCCCAATCCGATTTTTTCAAAACGGCTTGGCCATCGGGTTGTAGGGTGAGTTTGTCTGCCCAAAGGGATCGGGCCGTCTTGCGCGCCATAGCGCCCTAGATTCCACACCATAGCTCCAAAAATGCCAGAGAAATCTTCAGCAACACGCTGGCCGAGCGAGAGGGAAATCGCTTGCGCCCACGCGATGCAACGAGTATCGACTCTTTTCACAAATACTGCCAGCCGCCGTGTAGATTGGGGCGAGTAGTAATATGTATCGAATAAAATATCATGCGACGCCTCTTACCCTATTTACGTTATGTAAAGCCGCAGGCGCGCCTACTCATAATTGCGCTATTGTGCGGGGTGATCTATGGCGCTGCTAGTGGTTTTGGTGTGCCCTTTTTCATCGAGAAAGTATTCAAGTCTCTCTTTGAAGACCGCGTGCCAGTGTATGGGCTCACCGCAGGATGGGCGGCAGCCCTGCTTTCCGTGGTATTTCTTGTTCGTGGCGTGAGTGGTTACTTTAACCAATTTTTGTTACAAATCATTGGGGTTCGAGTGCTGACTGCTTTAAGGCGCGATTTATACAAAAAGCTCACTCATCTGCCGCTCTCGTTTTTTGAGCGAAATACGTCGGGTGATTTGATGTCACGCTTGGTTGGAGATACCGCATTGATGCAATACATGATTACCCTGCTGGCCAACGATCTCCTTAGGCAGCCTGTGCAGCTAATTGGAGGCCTTTCATTTTTGATATATCTTACTGTCCGCAACGACGAGGCTGTATTTCTCATGCTCTTCGTGGCGGTTATACCCGTGGTTATCTACCCAATAAGAGTTATCGGAAGAAACTTAAAAAAACGCGGACATGAGGCACAGGACGCGATGGGCAGAATCTCCAACCACATTGGCGAAAGCCTGATTGGCGCAACTGAAGTGCGTTCTTTCAATCTCGCAAAGCCCTTTGGCGATCGTATGGCTAGCGAACTCAACGACTATGAGCGCTCGCAGTCCAAATCGGCTAAGTATATTACCGCATCTCAGCCGCTGATGGAGTTCATCGCGGCCACTGTAGTTTCTCTGGCCTTTTATTATGCTTACGAAAATGATGTCGGGGCCTCGCTTTTCCTGGCAATGGGGACTGCTCTTTATTTCTGTTTCGACCCTCTAAAGCGCCTGATCCGTTTGCACAACGATGTACAGCGAGCCTATGGCGCTATGGATCGTATTGAGACCGTCTTAAAGGAAAATGTTGCTATCAGTGAACCGACAACTCCAGCGCCCATCGACATCGAAAAAGTGCGAGGTGAGATCGATTTTTCTGAAGTAAAGTTTGGGTATTCTGCAGATGTAAGTGTATTCAACGGTCTAAGCAAAAAAATCGAACCTGGTGAAGTAGTGGCTCTTGTTGGGCCAAGTGGCTCAGGCAAGAGCACCTTCGCGAAGTTAGTACCTCGATTTTATGAGGTCAGCGGGGGCGGCATCACTATTGATGGTGTGGATGTGCGCCAGTGGCCTCTTGAGAAATTGCGCGATGCGGTGGCCGTTGTTCCCCAACAGCCTGTCCTGTTCAACGACACCATTGCCGCCAACATCCGTCTTGGTAAGTTGGATGCTAGCGATGCCGAGGTTGAAGCTGCAGCCATTGCCGCCTATGCCCACGACTTTATTAAATCGCTGCCAGATGGTTACCAAACGGAGGTCGGCGAAAACGCGCTGCGCCTTTCAGGCGGGCAAAGACAACGCCTGGCCTTGGCTCGCGCCTTCTTGAAAAACGCGCCTATCCTTATTCTGGATGAGGCAACCAGCGCACTCGACAACGAAAGCGAGCACCAGGTGCAACTGGCTATCCAAGGCCTCATTGCAGGCAAGACAGTGCTGATTATTGCTCATAGACCCAACACTATCAATTTGGCCTCGCGCATTCTTGTTTTTGATAAAGGCCAAATTGTGGGCGATGGTTCACGCGAACACCTCCTGCAATCTAGCCCGTTGTTCAAGTCGTTGTTTGGCAACAGTCCAAGAGATTAAGCATACTTTTCATACCCCAAGTCTGGATGAACCCTACTGTTATACTCGTCATAATTCTGAGCGTAACCGCCTTTTATCTGGGCTCTCGCATATACGGTCGGCGTATAGAGCGGCATTTCAAGGTGTCGAAGGATAATCCCACGCCCGCGCACACAAGGGAGGATGGCAGGGACTATGTGCCAACGAAAAGTTATGTTCTGTTCGCACATCATTTCGCCGCCATAGCGGGCGCTGGCCCGATTATCGGCCCCACCCTTGGCGTGGTTTATGGCATTGTCCCGTGTTTGCTCTGGGTGGTTCTTGGCGCGATCTTTTTAGGAGGGGCGCAGGATCTCTCTACGGCAATCATGTCACTCAGAGAAAGAGGTGAGAGTATTGCCTCTATAACGCGAAGAGTGCTGGGACCTTTCGGATACGCGCTGATGCTTGGATTTATGTTGGTGGGCTTATTCATGATTAATGCCACCTTTCTCAATCTATCGGTCACTGCCCTTACCAGCAGTTACCCTGCGGAAAAGGTTAATCTGCCAGCTCCCACACAGGAAACGCTTGCAGAAGCTGCCGCAAAAAATCCCGAAGCGTCATCATTCACATATAAAGCGCACGAGTGGATGCCAACTACGGTTTTGGTTGATAATTCTACAGAGCAACCCCGCTATCAACTGGTAGCGCGTATCGGTGGGATTGCCAGCACCAGTGTTTTAATCATTACCCTGCTAGCCCCGTTTATTGGGTGGATGATATACAGGAAAAGAGCGCCCCAGTGGATAAGCTACAGCATAGCTTCAATAATTTGTATCGGCTCGGTAATTATAGGGTTAAAGTATCCCGTATTGGTTAGCCCTGATTCATGGAGGGTGATGCTTACCATCTACGTAGCGCTGGCATCTACGGTTCCTGTTTGGCTGCTCCTGATGCCACGGGATTTTGTAAATGTGCAGATACTCTACGGGGGCATTATCGCCTTGTTTGGTGGGTTGCTGATAGTGGCATTTGCCGGCCCGATTGGCGGTATACCCAATAGCGCTCCCTCGGCGGGATCGGCGCCTTTGTCGTTTCTAAACATGACCGATGGCATGCAGTATATGGGAATGCTCTGGCCCTTGCTTTTTATCACGATCTCATGCGGGGCAATCAGCGGATTTCACTGCCTTGTATCTACGGGTACCACGGCAAAACAAATGAACTGCGAAACCAACGCGCGCCCAGTAGTCTATAATGCCATGTTGCTGGAAGGGCTCCTGGCCACTGCCGTCATACTCACTCTTTACTTGGGATTGGCTCATAAAGATTACCTGACAATAGCCTATGGAGCGGGCGGAGGTTCAGCTAATCCGGTGTTAGCTATATCACTTGCCACGGGAAACCTCCTGCACCAGGCGTTCTCTATGCCAGTGTGGTTCGGCGCTGTGATCGGTATTCTATTGTTGGAAGGCTTTGTTGTGACCACCTTGGATGCCGCCGTTCGCTTGGCCAGATACCTCCTGCAAGAGCTATGGTCTACCCTCTTTGCAAAGCCACCTGTCTGGCTTACAAATGCATGGGCTAATACTGCTGTGGTGGTGATTGGCATGTTTATTCTCTCGCAGTCAAACACTCTGCCCATGCTTTGGCGCGTATTTGGGACCGCCAATCAAATGATGGGCGCGCTGGCATTGCTTATTGTAGCTCTTTGGATGCGGAATCAGGGTAAGCACTATCTCTTCGCTCTGATCCCTAGCCTCATAATGTTTGCCACCACCCTGACTAGTGCATTCCTCAGCCTCAAAACTAATTTCAGCGCGGGCAATTGGCCACTAACGACAGCTTGTGTCTTTCTGATAACTCTCTGCCTGGGGATGCTTAGCTTGGGAACAGTCAAGTTCGTGCGCAATAGGAGCAATACAGTTGCCTAGTTGATTGGCAGCCTGATAATCAAAGCGAATGATGCAAGCGGATGCTTCCAAAATCCTTTCCAGAGCACGGGAGTGCCTCCAATTGGAGGCCAATGCTATTCTCACGACCTCCGAGCGTCTGAATGATTCATTTATTCAGGTTCTTGATGTAGTTCGGGAGTCCATTGAAGCAGGTGGCAAACTCATTCTAACGGGGGTAGGCAAAAATACCCCTATCGCGCAAAAGCTCGTTAGTACATTTAATAGCACTGGTGTGCCTGCCTGCTTTCTCGATCCCAATCAGGCATTACACGGGGATCTTGGCCTCTGTAGAGATATCGACCTCTGCTTTCTCTTCAGCAACAGCGGCGAAACCGAAGACCTTCTGCGGCTGATTCCGCTCCTGCGGAGGCTAGGACTAAAGACCGTAGCAGTGACTCGCCACGGCCCCAGCACTTTGGCGGAAAACTGTGATTACACCCTCACCTATCATGCCGAACGCGAAGCCTGCCCGCATAATCTTGCGCCCACCGCAAGCACCACTGCCGCGCTTGCTTTGGGCGATGCGCTAGCCATGGTATGCATGGAGTTGCGAGGCTTCGGTAGAGAAGATTTTGCCCGTTACCACCCTGCTGGCAGTTTGGGCAAAGCATTGCTTTTAACGGTAAGAGACATCATGCGCAAAGGTGATCGTTTCGCCTGCTTGCCTGCCTCCACAACTGTGCGCGATGCCCTCATTGCCATGACCCATAGTAAGTGCGGAACCATCGCTCTCACGACAGAAGATGGCAGGCTGGCGGGTGTCTTTTCCGATGGCGACTTCCGCCGTGCATCCCTAAAGGATGAGTTTATTCTTCAGCGTCCCGTTGCTGACATAATGACCCGTAATCCCAAAACGGTAAACGCTGCGGCGCTGGCCGTGGAGGCGCTAAAGTTGTTTGAACGCTCTTCGGTCAACGATCTGGTTGCCCTGGATGAAGAGCTAAAGCCTGTTGGGTTGGTGGATGGGCAGGATCTACCAAAGCTCAGAATAATATAGGGTAATGTCTGCTTACCCATTTTTCAGGGGTCAATTCGGGCAATTTGCATTTTGCCTTTTTCATCGGTCCGCTTCTAATCTCATTCGTTTATGACACCTATGATGCAGCAGTATCACGAGATACGGCGCGGATTACCGCCCCGCACGCTCCTGCTGTTTCGTTTGGGGGATTTCTACGAGCTTTTTGATGACGATGCCAGAGATGGGTCAGCTATTCTGGGGCTTACGCTTACACAGCGAAACGGCCAGCCCATGGCAGGGCTTCCTTACCACGCGGCTGATGCCTACATAAAAAAGCTTCTGGCAGCAGGGCGCAAAGTGGCAGTCTGCGACCAAATGGAACAGCCCCAGCCGGGCAAAATCGTTAAGCGTGGGCTTACTCGAATCTTGAGTCCTGGCACTACGCTTGAAGACCATCAGGTTGAGGCGCGTCGTAGTCACTTTTTATTAGCTGTTAGTTTCCCCAAAAATAGTCTCGCTGCGGCATGGCTTGATCTTACTACAGGCGATTTTGTACTGGCCTCACCCAGTCAACCAGAGGCCATGCTGGCGACGTTCAGCACTCTCGATCCAAAGGAAATCATTGTGCCTGAAAAAGAATGGGAACGCGCAGAATCTCTGGCACAAAGCCACGAACAGCCTCACGGCAGCTGGTTGCGTACCCTCTCTAATTTCTGTAAAGAGCGGCCTGTAAGCACGTTGCCAGACTATCACTTTGAGCAAGAGGAGGCGCTTCACAGGCTGAAGCAAGCACTGGGTGTAATCACTCTGGAAGGCTTTGGTATTGCAAATCGCCACCCTGCTTTAGGTTGCGCCGGAGCCCTCCTCCACTATGCCACGGAAAGCCTTTGTGCACCACCAAAGAATCTACGCCGTCTCCACGAGCACCGCGCCGAGCAGGTTTTACTTCTTGATCCAGCCACGCAAAGAAATCTGGAAATCTTTCGTACTTCTAACGGTCAATCTGCTGGTAGCCTTTTGACGGCTATGGATGCGACAGTTACCCCTCCCGGGGCACGCTTGCTTGAGAAATGGCTAACAGCTCCAACGCTTGATTTAGTAGAACTCAAGCGCAGACAAAACGCAGTTGGCGAATTTTTGGAACTGCCAGGTCTCTCAGCAGAAGCTCAAGAATACCTTGGGTGCGTAAGAGATATCCCACGCATTTTAGGTCGATTGCGCAACCGCTTGAGAAACCCCCGCGAACTGGGTGGCATTCGCGATACGCTAAAGCAAATCCCACTCTTGGCCCAAGTACTCTCGCGCTTCGACAGTCCGCAAGTGAAGTCGCTCGCGGAAAATTTAGGTGACTACCCAAGCTTACGAACCCTTTTGGAGCGGGCATTAGGAGATGAGCTGCCAAATGATCTCACTGAGGGCGGATATATACGATCAGGCTATGATGAGAGCTTAGATAAGCAGCGATCCCTTTCGGGGGATAGTAAAAACTGGATTGCGGAGCTGGAAACTACCGAGCAGCAGCGAACAGGTATCAAAAACCTGCGCATCAAATACAATGGCGCTTTCGGCTATTATATTGAAGTTACGAAATCCAACCTGGCTCAGGTCCCTTCTGAATATGTTCGCAAGCAGACCGTAGCAAATGCCGAACGCTATACCACCCCCGAACTCAAAGAACGCGAAAGCGCTATTCTCCACGCTGAGGAGCGTGCGATAGCGCGGGAGCAGGAGCTCTTCCGCGAACTTTGCGATGCCGTCCTCGAACATGCGGACTCACTCGAAAAATCTGCTTCAACTCTTGCCGAGTTAGATGTCTTACTCGGATGGGCTAAGCTCGCTCGCGAATGGGATTACTGTAAACCAGAATTGGATAAAAGCGGTTCACTTTTAATTGAGGAGGGGCGGCATCCTGTAGTCGAGCAGACCATGCGACGCAATCGTGATGGCCTATCTGGCGCACGCAATTTCGTACCCAATGACACCGATCTTTCTACCTCGGAAAGGCAGATAGCAATTATTACGGGCCCCAATATGGCAGGTAAAAGCACATACATTCGCCAGGTTGCCCTAATTGCTTTGATGGCACAAACTGGCTCCTGGGTGCCTGCAAAACGCTGCCGTCTCGGGTTAGTTGATCGTATTTTCTCCAGAGTGGGCGCCAGCGACGAGCTTTCCAAAGGTAACTCTACCTTCATGGTAGAAATGAACGAGACAGCCAATATCCTAAACAACGCTACCGAGCGTAGCCTCATAATCCTTGATGAAATAGGCCGTGGCACCAGCACCTATGATGGGTTGGCCATTGCATGGGCAGTCGTTGAGCACTTGCATGGCACAGGCGAAAATGGTCCTCGAACGCTCTTTGCTACCCATTATCACGAATTAACACAGATCACGCTCCAATGCCCCAGGGCAAAAAATTACTCCGTTTCTGTAAAGGAATGGAATGATGAGATAATCTTCATCCATCAAATACGGGAAGGTGCCGCAGACCGTAGCTACGGCATACAGGTTGCCCGCTTGGCTGGTTTGCCCAACTCTGTCATCGAGCGCGCAAAGACCATCCTGGAAAAACTCGAATCCGACGACACTTCTCACAACTTGCTACGCAAGCGTTTCAAGCAACTGCGGCAGACTGAAGCTAGTGAAGGTGCTGAATCACAACTCTCGCTTTTTTAGTAGCGTGCCCTACCCTCTATCTTATGGATAATGACGCACAATCGCTGGTCGAAGAAGCTACTTTGGATTTTGCCTTGGGGGATGCAGACGCTGCTCTGGAAAAACTTGCCAAGGCAGCAGAGATCGATCCGAAGTCTTTTGACGTGTGGCACACGCGCGCCGAAGTACTCTTCCAGTCGCGCCGTTTTCTGGAAGCCCTCGAAGCTGGCAAGAAAGCGCTTGAAATACGGCCTGACGACATACACAGCCACATCACACTCTCCCGCATCTATATGGAGTGTGGTGATAAAGCCACCGCCGAACACCATGGCGCGCAAGCCCGCATGATTAGCTGGAAAAGCGAACTAAAGAAACCTCAGGAATCAGCACAATGAAAATCTTAAAATGGGTAGCCCTATTTCTATTTTGGGTAGCAGCAATTACTCTGGCTGGCGCTGCCGTTGGTGCCCTGGCCTATCCTGTTTTTGGTCCGCTTTTCGGGTTCGATGAAGGAGTACTCTATCTTTCACGAGAAGGCGCAAAGGATATTGGTTTTCTCAGTCTGATTTGGGCTCCGGCAAGCGCGTTGGTAATATGCCTCCAGAAGTGGAATAGAGGCCGCTCAACCAATAACAAGGCCAGAAAATAAAAAGAGCCCGATTGCTCGGGCTCTTCAAGATATTAGGCGATTACTGGTTTATTCCCAGATGGTCCACCCTTCGTCGGTAAATAGGTACCAGACTGCCGGATCTCCATCAGCATATTGTACCCAATTTAGCTCGTTTGCGCTGTAGGCGAATGGCCACCATTCTTCACCTGTGTAAAGAATATCATTCAGCTCTGCGAAGTAGTGCCAAGCCAGGCCTGGTGCGTTTGCAAAGGTATATATCCAGCCAAACTCAGAGCTGAAGCTCCATGGATAGAAGGACTTGTCATAGTATACCAAGCCGAAGGCACCGTCCTCTGTCCAGACCTTGTCGTGTCCCGAGAGCAGCCCCCACACATTGTTCGAAACGGGCGTCTCGGACAAATTTTCGTAGGTAACTTTGTATACACCACCCTCACCAGCAGGAACCGATAAGGTACGGGTATCGGGATTAAAACTGGTTATAGCAAAGTCATCTCGTTCAATCCCCGTTATTTTCAAGCGAGAGTCTTGAATCTCTATAGGCCAGAAGAATATATCTCTGTCTTCTTCGGCTGGCGCGAAATGGTAAAATAGCTCAACGGGCTTTTTATGATAATAGAGGTTCCCAAACATATAGACGTAGTAAAATAGCTCTATTGAGTGGTAACCTCCCTTGAACATCTGCCCCTTTGTGTTGCTCAAAACATTCCCGTCGTAGTCTACCATCGTGAAAACCTCACCGTTCTCATAATCATAATAGTGATCCATGAAAAACTTGATAGCCTGATCGGCCATCTGGAGGTACTCCTCTTTTTCGAGAATATACCAGCTCATAATAGGGCCTGTAAAAGCCTGTTCTACTGACCACCAGTCCGCATACTCATTGTTACCGCTAGTATCTATGTTTCCTGTGCTCCAGTTCATATGGCCACGTGGTACCCCTTTTTCGTGATTCCAAATCGAATTAGCGGTGTCTTTCTTGAAGTTCCATGTTTGATCCATGATTGCCTCTGTGCCCTCAATATACTTTTCGTCTCCAGTTAGGAGATAGGCTCGTGCGAGGCACCAACCGGTTTTAATAAAATGCCCAATAGATGTTACCCTTGAGCCAGTATTAATTGACCAATCAGTGTTGAATTCGGAGGGGAAAGTAGCCTTTACACTGGAATGATCCATATTTCCGTACAAGTGGTCATGTATGTTATCTGCAACCGCAACTAATCTTTGCCTGCGAAACTCGTCTTTTGTGAGCATGTAGTTGTAGGTTGCGCTGGTTGTCATTGCATCAACTGTGGGCGTAAATCCTTTGCCACGTGGGTTCGACCAATCGTGGTCAGCGCGCATATAGTAGCCCTCCTGCCCTGGGGTATCATCCCAAAGTAGATCGTCATTAATTTGATTACCTTTAGCATACCAGTCCCAGTGTGTGGGGGCTTGCGTAGCTTCAATCATGGCATTGATTCCGAGCAGCATATAGTGCTGCCAGAACGACCACTTATCACCATTGGCCCAGGGGGCTGCGTTACTGAGTGTTCCAGTCCGAGTCACTTCTCCTAGCCACCCTCCACCAGAGTCCTCATCCCACCCGTAATCGTACATAAACTCAAGCGCTCCATGCCCGTAAGGCAGGTATTTTTCGTCGCCAGTAATCTGAAATGCTTTAGCCATAGCGTAGGCATTTCTTGTTTGGATCAGAATCGCTTTTCGATTGTTATTGGTCACATTTCCGGTTAGGCCAACTTCTGAATAGAAGCCTCCTAGCTCTTCATCGTAAGCTCCGAGCCAAAAATCTGCGCTCTCAACAAGATAAGGCAGGATACTTTCGGGCTCTTTAAGCCACTGACTGGTAGGCTCATAAGCCTGGCTTGCATTAAAACCCAAGGCTATTGCCCCAAGTATGATTAGTGTTTTTTTAGGGTACATAAGTGTAGTATTTACGAAGTGCTACGAACAGGAGCCCAAAGGGATAAACGGATCTAACAAATCTGGGATATACTCTCCCAACGATGAAAATATCATACTATTTGGCAATACTAACCTAAAGGTAAACTGAACTTATAACGATACTTTACGGCTGGCATTAGTGAAAAGTGAGGCGGCAAAAATGCCAT
>CAZHQD010000083.1:11198-12718 GCA_964533835.1 uncultured Puniceicoccaceae bacterium
TCACCATCGGCGTCAGTCACGGTCACACTGATATTGTAGAGACCGCCAGTTGTCGGTGTGCCACTCACTGTGCCATCTGCTGCTATGCTAAGACCGGGAGGCAACCCTGTAGCGCTAAATGTAAGCGCGCCATCACCACTCACAGCATGAACCTTTTCCGAGAAATCATCCCCTACCCAGCCATTCTGAAAAGCCTTAGAAACTATAACAGGCGTATAGTCAGATGGTGGGGTAAGTGTGACTACGGTGTAGAGATTCTTTGAGGGAAGATTGAAGCGATAGCCTGCTGCCGTATTGCTTCCGGAAATAGGGTTGCCACTTGCATAACCGTTAACATCTGTGGGCTGAACACTGACAATTCGGCTGGCGGGAACACCTTTGAGTGTTAAGTTTCCAGCTAAATCTTCGAGTAGCCATGGCATTTCCCCAAGGGTAGCAATCTGCTTGGCAGTGTAGTCCGTGGTCCCGATTCTATGGGTAAAGAGGCTTGTAGTGTAGCCCTTCGGACGATCTTTGCCCATGTGCTGAATCAGGAGCTTGGACGACTGGCTGATGGGCTGGCCGTCAAGCGGTACGACAACAACAGAGCCAAACTCTTGACGGAGGCGGATGGTCAAATCTGCGGTATTGATATTTCCTGCGATATCAAGCCATCCTGTAGCACCTTGTGCACGAGGTGCGTCTATTACCAGATGGCCGCGGCCTGGTTCCCAGGCGGTCGGGATATTCTCCGCATTTTTTGCAGTAACCTTATACGGGAAAACGCCGAGATTTAGTGTCAATTCCCCTGTAACGCTGGTAGCCACGTTGGTTTCCTCGTTGTAGTGATCAAAGAGGTTTGGATAAACATGATCCTCATCCATGTCGAAAGCCAGATCAACACGGCCAAGGAAAGCGGCTATTGTATCCATGGAGCCAGAGTTGGAATTTGGATCGTAGTTAAACTGGCCATCAGGATCGCGCGCGGCATCCCAGCCGGACACTACATTGATTAAAGAACGTTCACGTTTCCAAAGACTTTCCAATGTGCGCCCTTCGCGAACCACGGCTGGCGCGGGAGCCACATAGCTGTTACGATAAATGATTGATGAAGCGGGGAACATACCAAGAATCCCCGGAACACCTACGGCCCAGGTAGTACGCCAGCTATCTCCTACATTTTGCCAGTTAATCTCACCGTGTGCAAACCAAGTGATGCCATCTATATCCGTAAGGGCACCGTAAGCGCCAACGAATGAAGGAGCCTCGACACGATAGTCGGTAGGAGCATTCCATGCAGTTTCAGAAATGAAGGATGCATAACCTTCCATGTGCTTGTAGGCAGCAGGTGCACCTCTCGGATTATTTACCATCGGGACACCGTAGTAGCGATCTCCACCAGACATCTTAGTGAAGTCGGCATTACCAAAACCACCAATTTCACCGTAGTAGTTATGTTCATCTTGTGTGCCTGCCGCAGTGTAAGTCCAGTACTCAGTATCTCCGAGTAACTGCGCATTGGCTGTAGTCCAGTTCGTTGC
>CAZHQD010000084.1:0-5719 GCA_964533835.1 uncultured Puniceicoccaceae bacterium
GGGCGTTTGGGCGCCGAGTGGGTGTTGGGTGGTGTTTTCGTTATGTTGGTGCATAAGGGCACCATGATAACAGGTTCTTTTGCCTGTTTCCTGCTTATGGTCGTATCGGCGGGATCAGCGGGATCGGCTGTGTCTACGGTGTATGTGGGATCGTCGGGATTGGTTGTATCCGCTGTGTTCGGGGGCGGAAAAATTATAAATTCAAAATTATAAATTATAATGCGATGGCAGGTTTGTTTAGGAGACGGGGGTGGGTTGGCGAGGGGGAAATGGCAATGCTCAATGCACAATGCACAAGTGGAGGCATGGTGATGAGGAGGGTGCTGGGAGTAATAAAGACAGGTTACGTTGGGCGGAGCCCAACGCTTTGAAGTGGTGTATGGGGAGATAGGGTGGGCGGCAGGTGGCTTGGAGTTGGGGGCGGACGGTGGTATGTGTGGGTGTGCTTGGCGAGGGGGGACAGGCGGGACGCCTGTCGTACATAAGGTAGGGCGTTGGGGGGATGGGTGGCAGAGATGGGGGCTGTGGGTTGTCTTATATTGCCGTGGTAATAGGCTTCTTCTGTTGGGGGGCTGGTATCGGGGAAAGTGAAGTTTTCCCTTCCGACGTTCTGCAAGCTTAACGAATGTCCGACGAATAGTATTGCAGTGGCTTCGTTAGGATTCAGTAGATGCGTATCAAGAATAAATGCGATTCCTTAAAAATATTTATCTATAACGTCGTTGACAAACAGGGCGGCTTGTTGGTGTAGTCGGGTTGTTCGAAGAAGAATGAAGAGCTTCACCCTATTCTTAGCCGCGGCACTCGTTTGCTTGCTTTCTTCGTGCAAAACGACGACTTCACTTAAACCTCCGCAAGGGCCAAACCCATTTGTTGGAAAGTGGATCAGTTACGAAATCGACGATCCAAAGAATGATGGACCGCGCGTTGGGTGGGAGTTGCATTTTCACCCCGCTGGAAGATTCAATCTGTTATCTGACAATGGTTTCGGCATACAGAATAAAAGTGAGGGCAGGTATACCTTCAGCGATGAGATTCTCTATCTCGGCTACAAAGGTAGGCATGAGCCGTGGGGACCATCCTATTCTTTCTCGGGTGGTGACCTGACCATCAAATCACCTGGAGAGCTTGGTTGGTCCATCAAGTTAAAAAAAACGGACGAACCGCACAAGGAATTGAGGAGGCTTCCGACACGACCTAAATCTCTAAAGGAAGCTGTCGAGACCCTTAAGATCCTGCTTACCCAAGAGGAGCTTGATCAGATAGCCTCAAAGACAGAGGCGGAACTTTTGCTGTATCATTTTAGCCTAGGTATGTTCATACGAAATGGGTTCGGCCTTTGGGGTGGCAACAGAGAGCTTCTCCGAGACTGTGGAAGCACTCGAATGCATCCAGACGATGCGTCTGGGGTCATAATTAGTGCGCTTTGGGAAGACTTACAAAAAAATAACTCGAACAAGGCGGTGGATACAACTGAGGTTAGCGCTGAGCGCTAACCTCCGCGTGTCACTCTGACATTAGGCAATAGGATGGAGATGTTTCTGAGAGGGGTGTGTTTTTTTGGAGTTGTTGTTAGCGGTAGTGGGGAATGGTAGGGAAAGGGGCGTCGCAGAAGGTTACGTTGGGCGGAGCCCAACGCTTTGAAGTGGTGTATGGGGAGATTAGTGTGGGCGGCAGGTGGATAGGGGTTGGGGGCGGGTGGTATGACGTTTGGATATGCTTGGCGAGGGGGGACAGGCGGGACGCCTGTCGTACATAAGGTAGGGCGTTGGGGTAGTGGGTGGCGGAGGGTGATTAAATTAATAATTAATAATTAGGGGGGGTAACAGATGGGAGGGGTGAGCATGCTTGGCTTGTTTTTTTACATTGGGCGGACGAGGCGGATGCGCAACCCTCAAGGCAGGGTGGAGGCGGTGAGGGTGATTTCGTCGCGGTCGTGGTAGAGGTGGCGGAGGCGCCAGGTGGGGCAGAGGGAGGTGGCCGGGGAGTTGGCGAGGGCGGAGAGGAGGTCGATGGGGTTGGCGTGGCCTGTTTTGAAGTTGATGATGAGGCGGGTGCACCAGCGGTCGTGGATCCAGCGTTCGACGCGTTCGAGGATGCGGAAGGGGTTTTCGACGACGTCGCAAAAGAGCCAATCGAAGGGTTCGGGGTGCTGTGGGCGGAAGGTGAAGGCGTCTTCGCGGAGGTGGGTGATGAGGGGGTGGTTTAGGGCGCCGCCTTTGAGGGGGCCGTTGTCTATGGCGGTGACGGTGGCACCGCGGGAGGCGGCGCTGTAGCTCCAGCCGCCCGGGGCTGCGCCGAGGTCGCAAACGCGTTGGCCTTGGGTGGGGGATTGGCCGAGGACGGCGTAGGCTTCTTCGACTTTGAGGTAGGAGCGGGAGGGGGCCTGGGGGTCGTCGCGCATACGGCGTTGGCCGCCAGACCAGCCTGTGAGGCCGCAGGCGAGGGAGTCTCCCGCGCCGTAAGCGAAGTAGCCGAATTCCTGGGTGGAGGGGGTGGTGTTGTGGGGGACGGCGAGCTTGATGACGCGGCCCATGGCGGGGCGGAGGGTCTCGCAGAAGGCGTCGCGTAGGGTGTCCATACGGCGGTCCATGGAGGGGTCTCCCGCGTGGGCGAAGAGGAGGGGCCAGGGGCCGTTGAAGCGGTGGGCGCGGGCGGCTTCGCGGAAGTGGGAGGCGAGGGCGCGGGCGGTGGGGTTTACGCTGGCGGAGGGGAAGAGGGTGAGGGCGCGGATGACTTGGGAGGCGTAGACGAGGCCTGAGCCGTCGAGGAGGCGAGTGAGGCCTGCGGAGGGGACTTGGTGGCAGAGGAGGGCGCTGTCTCCAAATGGGGTGGGGGCAGGGAAGCCGCGCCAGAGGAGCTCGTCTGCGAGCCAGGAGCGGGCTTCTGGCTTGGAGAGGAAGAGTGCGGATTCGGTGGTGGAGGGCTCCATGGGATTAGGCGGCGGGGGGGAGGGTGGATTTTTTCTTGTTGGAGTGGATGAGGTAGAGGTTGTAGAGGGCGACGGCGGAGGGGAAGAGGTTGGAGAGGATGCCGACGGAGTCGTTTTTGCCGAAGAGGAAGTAGGCGAGGAGGCAGGAGCTGCCGCAGAGGCTCATATACCAGAAGAGGGAGGGGACGTGGGAGTGGCCTTCGCGGGCGGAGTAGATGACCTGGACGAGCCAGCGGCCACCGAAGAGGGCGAGGCCGAGGTAGCCCACGAGTTTCCAGCCCGTGAGGGTAATAACGGCGCCGAAGAGGGTGATTTCGAAGAGGGTGGTATCCATGGCTGGCGGTGGTGGTGGGCGTTAGTGGATTTCGCTTTTGTAGAAGAGGAGGCGGAGGCTATTGAGGACGACGATGACGGTGCTGCCTTCGTGGCCGAGGACGCCGATGGGGAGGGGGACGAAGCTGCCGAGAGCGCTGAGGACGAGGATGGCTATGACGCCGAGGGAGATGGCGAGGTTTTGGTTTATGATGCGGCGGGCTTTGCGGCTGAGGTCGAAGGCGAGGTAGAAGTTTTCCAGGCGGTCGCGGGTGAGGATGATGTCTGCCTGCTCGAGGACGGCGTCGCTGCCGCGGAGGCCCATGCCGACGGCTACGTGAGCGGCGGCGAGGCTTGGGGCGTCGTTCACGCCGTCGCCGACCATGGCGACTTTTTCGCCGCTGGCGGACCACTGGCGGATGGCGGCGACTTTGTCTTCGGGGTGGAGCTCTGCGCGGAAATCGCGGAGGCCGACTTGGGAGGCGACGAGGGCGGCGGCTTCTTTTTTATCGCCCGTGAGCATGGTGACGGTGAGGCCTGCGGCGTGGAGTTTTTCGAGGAGGGGTTTGCCAGAGGGGCGGACGGTGTCCCGCATGATGATGCGGCCTTTGAGGTGGCTGCCCACGGAGATGAAGGTCTCTGTTTCGCCGATGGCGGATTCGGGGGTGGCCTGGACCCAGGGCTCGTTTTCAAAGTAGGAGCGCCTGCCGAGGCGGACGGTTTGGCCGTTGTAGCGGCCTTCGAGGCCGTAGCCTGAGACGGAGCGGAAGTCGGCGATTTCGGGGAGGGAGGTGTTTTCTCCTGCGGATTTGCGCCATGAGCTAACGATGGCTCGGGAGACTGGGTGGGCGGAGTGGTGGGCGAGGGCGGCGGCGATGGTGAGGAGGGAGGCGGAGGTGTCTCCCTGGGAGAGGTCTATGCGGTCCACGGTCATTTCGCCTGTGGTGAGGGTGCCTGTTTTGTCGAGGGCGACGCGGGTGACTTCGGCGAGGTTTTCGATGGCTGCGCCGCCGCGGAAGAGGACGCCGCGCTTGGCGCCAGCGGCTATGCCTGCGAGGATGGCGGAGGGGATGCTGAGGACTAACGCGCAGGGGGAGGCGACGACGAGGAGCGTCATGGCGCGGTAGAAGGCGGAGCTGCCGTAGGCTTCTGTGGTGGCGAAGGCGGGGATGCCGAGTGCTAGCCACCAGACGAAGAACATGGCCAGGCTGAGGCCGAGGATGCCGTAGGTGTAGGGGGTGCCAAATTTGTCGGTGAGGCGTTGGGCGGGGGCTTTGCTTTCCTGGGCTTCGCGGATGAGGCGGATGATGCGGGAGAGGGCGCTTTCTGAGGAGGGGCAGAGGACGCGGAGCTCCAGGGAGCCCCAGCCGTTGAGGGTGCCGCCGAAGACTTTGTCTCCCGTGTTTTTATCGACCATAACGCTTTCGCCTGTGAGGGAGGACTCGTCTGCGGCGGAGGCGCCTGAGAGGACTTCGGCATCGACGGGGAATTGGTCTCCCGGGCGGACGCGGAGGCGCATGCCTGGGCGGAGGGAGTCTACGGGGACGCGGCGTTCCTGGCCGTTTTCGAGGAGGGTGGCTTCTTTGGGGGCGTCTTTGAAGAGGGACTGGATTTCCTTTTTTGTGCGGGCGAGGGCGAGGTGCTCGAGGGCGCCGCTGAGGGAGAAGAGGAAGAGGAGGAGGGCGCCTTCCCACCAGTGGCCGATGAAGGCTGCGCCTGCGGCGACGGCGAGCATGAGGAAGTGGACATCGAGGATGCGCTTGCGGAGGAGCTCGAGGACTTCTTCGGCGGGGTGCCATGCGCCTGTGACGTAGGCGATGGCGTAACAGGCCATGGGGAGCCAGGCGGGGGCGCCTGGTATCCATTTTTCCAATACTATGGCGAGGACGGCGAAGAGGCCGCAGGCGGCGGCGAGGGCGAGGGCTTGCTTCCACTCGTCGGGGTCGTGGTCTTCGGAGGTGTCTGGGGTGGCGCGGGCGCTGAGTTTGGGCCAGTTGGCTTCTGTCCATCGCCAGAAGAGGGGGCCCGTTGGGCAGGAGGCTTTTTCGAGGGTTACTATGCCGCCTTTTTCTTTGCGGAGCGCTATGCCTGTGGGGAGGCCTGTGGGGGCGCTGCCTGTGCCATTCGGCTCGCAGAGGGTGCAGACGGTGCGCCAGCCGCCTTTGTCGGGCGCGCAGTCTTCGGGGGAGGGTTCGTGGGCGGCGACGATGGCGCGGAGGCGGGCTTCGCTGTCGGCAGTGGGGAGGCCCGGGGAGAAGGCGAAGGAGACGCGGCGGTGCCTGGGGTCGAGGTGGACGGCTTTTACGGCGGCGTCTTCAGCCATGGCGGCGGCTAGCTCGCGCAGGAGGCATTGGGTGGGGGTGCTCTCGCTCATGGGGGGAAGCTAGCGAGCGAAGCGGCGTTGCACAAGTAGGGAAAGCGGAATGAAGAATGAAGGAGGTGATGAAATTATAAATTCAAAATTATAAATTATAA
>CAZHQD010000084.1:5819-10098 GCA_964533835.1 uncultured Puniceicoccaceae bacterium
GGTATTTCCGCAGATGTGTATTGAGAATCTATGGTATTCCTGCAAAACGTGCATCAATAACGCCGTTGACAAAGAGGGTGGTTTGTTGATGTAGTTGGGTTGTTAGGCAGAAAATGAAAATACGCGAAATCTCACTTTCAGACGTTGATTCCTGCGCAGAACTCTTCGTTACGATATTCTCGAATGCCCCATGGAACGAAACTTGGTCGTTCAATACGGCAAAGAAAAGACTTTTAGACTGCGCCACTTCCGCCAACTTCTTCGGACTTATGGTAGAGGATTTAGATGGCATTCACGGATTTGCCTTCGGAAATATTCAATATTATGGCATCGAAAGGCATTATTATCTTTTGGAACTCTGTATCCGAACAGACCGACAGCGTGCAGGCATTGGCACTCGCATCTTGGCAACCCTGAAGGAAAAAATGAAGAAAGAGGGCGTTGCACGTATTTACACTCTTACGGCTCGTGATACTCCAGCTCACGATTTTTATGGAAAGCTGGGATACTATACTAGTCCCAAAATGGTCATGATGGTTCAGCGACTTCAATAAATGATACAGAGAAATGAGCCCAACCATGCGATTCAGACAATTCCGGTAGCTGTCACGCCCTGTGCTTTCGCACAGGGCGCGCCAACTATCTGTATGTTTCAATCGCAGTTTTTCCTTCTGGTGTTCTGTGAGTTTTACAAAGAAGCGATAAATAGGATTGCTGTGGCTTCGATTGGACTGTTTTGCAGAAAGGGAGACAATCGCGATGCGGAATGTTGTTTCCGCAGATGCGTATTAAGAATCTACACTAGTCTTGCAAGTAGCTCCTATAACGCCGTTGACAAACAGGATGGTTTGTTGGTGTAGTTGGTTTGTAATACAGAAAGTACAACCGAAATGATACACTATCCCATCATGGCGACCCGCAGGAGCTATCATGGCTCAAACCCAAAAAAGCTCCAGGAGAAAGCGGAATATAATGAAGCTGCTTCCAAGGTTGAGGCACACGTCAATAAGCAGATAAAGGAAGGGAAGCGTGGCAGATTTTTATATTCCACGATTTCTCAGGAAACCGGAATTGACAGAGAGATCATCAAGGAGGCTCTCTTCAACATAAATTGCGGATCGAACGGCTTCACGATACCTGAAGATATACTTGTAGATAAAGAATGAGCTAAACAATACGCTGCACCCAACTCCGATATCTGTTACAGTTGCGGACTAGCCGCTTTTGTGCCAGCTACCTGGGGGGTAAGCTTGGAGGACGTTTGATATAAGAAATGAATACAAAACTACGAAGTATCCCAATATGGGGTTCGCTATTAATGGGAAGTTATATCGCTTACATTGGATGGAGATATATTGTCTTTTTCTCGGGAGGGTCAGGATTCAGCGTGCCAATTCCGAACTCAGTCGTATTTTTGTTTCTTGGTGGAATCACAGTTGTTATCACTTCCGTAATTTCTTTGTTTAGGATACGAAAAGCTCAAATTTGTCTTATTTCCCTACTAGTCGTTTTTGCACTCTTTTTTCTACATCAGCTAGCGACTCATGAGGACCCATCAACGGTTTTGTTAATTCGTGGGACATGGATTTTAATTAGCTCAGGATTGGCCATTGTCATCTATAGATTTCCATATATAAGGATATCGAAAAAGTCCGGAGAGCCAACGCGCTAAGATTGGCCTAACAAGGCAGTGTAGCCAATTCCGGTAGCTGTCACGGATTGTGCTCACGCACACTGCGCCATCTATCTTTATGGTTCATCCCAATTTTCCCTTTTGGTGTTCTGGAAGCTTTACGAAATGCCGACAGATGGGTTTGTGGTGGCTTTGGGTGGATTATTTTGCAGAAGGAAACAATCGCGATGCGGAATGGTATTTCCGCAGATGCTTTTCAAGAATCTATGTTATTCCTGAAAAGCGTGTCCTAATAACGCCGTTGACAATAGGGATGGTTTGTTGGTGTAGTTGGGCTGTTAGAAGAGCGAAATAGAGAATGAACTGGATGGATGAAATAAAACCGTTATTAGAACTTGCCTTTCGCGAGGGCGGCAATGGCGTGTTTTTGACTATTTCAGGTGGAATATTCGGTCTAGTAATATCTGCATTACTGTTGTATTGGCTTTATCTGATCGCTTTGAAAAGCAACTGGCCAAATAAGAGAAAGTGGGCGAAGTGGTGTCGAGTTGGATTGTTGATCTATTCGATAGCCACCATTCCACTTACCGCAATGGCTGCTGGTGCTGGTTGGGGATTGATAACCGCTGTGATAAATGTTGTAAACCATGAGCAATGGATTGAAAAAGCATCAGAAGAAGGGCTGAACCATTTGGTTGGCTTGATCATCACCAGTTTGGAAGTTGAATCTAATAACTTAGATTTAAGTGACGAAGAATTCAAAAAATTGGTCACAGATTACACAAAAAATGACAAGGTGGTAAATCTTGTGGTGCTGAACGAATATAGAAATTTTATTAAAGACGGATTGATTAAATCGGTAGCTAAGGAAACGAAAGAAAAGTTCGATTGTGATGACACTGAACTCGTTTCCCGGATCGGGAGTTACATAGCAAATCGAGTATGGACGTGGATTGAAGAAAGCAAAGTGGAGCATTTCCTTTCCTATTTTGACAATGTCATTAAAAATTTAGAATCAGAAGAATCTAATACTAAAGGCATCTCCTTCGCTATTGGCGAAGTGCTTATCAAGCCTCATGTTGATAAAAAAATGAAAGCATTCCAGTCCAATTCGTTAATTCTAGGCTGTATTCAAATCGCAATTTTACTCTTACCACCAATTTGCTTGGTGTGGCTAGGAGCGGCAGTTGCAAATCGTTTCATACCTGAAAATGAAGGATTCCAACAAGTGGGAGTTGCTAAATCGGGAGGGGACACAGCTAGAGCGGCATCGCCTTCCGAGTAGTATCCTTCGTCGTTGTGCAATAGGATGGAGGTGTTTCTGGGAGGGCTGTGTTTTTTGGGTGGCGGCGACCAGAGTGGGTGTGGCGGGGTGATGATGAGGGCTATGGAATCGGCGGGGGTTTAACCTGCTTGACTGGGCGTACGAGATTGCGTACGTTTTGGGTGTGAAGGTGATAACGGCAACGAGGGCGAGGAGCCAGCTTTATAGCTTGATTGATGAGGCTGTGGAGTCTCGTGAGCCTGTTCAGATTTTGGGGAAGCGGGGGAGCGCGGTGTTGCTGAGCGCAGAGGATTGGAGCGCGTTGCAGGAGACTTTGTATTTGGTTTCGATTCCTGGTATGCGGCAATCGATCCGTGAGGGGATGGCGACGCCTGTTGATAAATGCGCTAAAGAGCTTAAGTGGTGAGCTACGAACTCGTCTATACGAAGCAGGCGCAGAGGGATGCCAGGAAACTGGCTTCCTCCGGGTTGAGGCCAAAGGCGCAGGAGCTGTTGGAGTTGCTGGCGGTTGATCCGTTTCGGACGCCTCCGCCGTATGAGGCGCTGGTGGGGGATTTGCTGGGAGCTTACTCGCGGCGTATCAATATTCAGCACAGGCTTGTGTATCAGGTGCTTGAGGCGGAGAGGGTTGTCAAGGTGCTGAGACTCTGGACGCACTATGAGTAGGTGAGCATGAGGAGGGCAATGCACAATGCACAAGGGGAGGCAGGTGGTTGGGGGAATTAACAAGTAACAGTTAACCAGTAGGGGGGGAGAAGAAATAGGGGCGGAGATTAGAGGTGGAGGATGAGTTTGGAGAGGAGGAGGGTGGCGGCGGTGAGCATGAGGAGGGCGGCGAGGCGGGTGAGGTGTGGGGAGGAGCGGTTGGGGAGCCATTTGGTGGCGGCTTTGGCGGCGGCGAGGGCGTAGAGGAGCTTGATGCCGCCGACGGCGATGAGGGTGAGGAGGAGGATGAGGGCGAGCTGGTGGGGGCGGATGGTGGTGAGGTCGAAGAAGGTGGGGAAGAGGGCGGCGTAGAAGAGGATGGCTTTGAGGTCGCCGAGGGTGAGGAGGAGGCCAGCGAGGAAGGGGGAGGCGGGTTTGGTGTGGGGAGGGGCGGGGGATGGGGCGGTGGTTTTTGGTTTTGTGGTGGAGCGGAGGAGGGTGATGCCTGTGGCGAGGAGGTAGAGGGCGGCGATGGCTTGGAGCGCGAGGAAGATGGGGGCGTAGGTTTGGGCGAGGGCGCCCATGCCGAGGAGGGCGATCGCGATGAATAGGAAGTCTCCCGCCACTATGCCTGCTGCTGCGGCTGCGCCTTGGCGGAGGCCTTGGGCGGCGGCTATGGATACGACGAGGGCCACGCTGATGCTGGGTAGGGCGGC
>CAZHQD010000084.1:10198-12656 GCA_964533835.1 uncultured Puniceicoccaceae bacterium
TTTGATTATTTGGAGTGGGCGGGTTGTATTAACCGCAATCTTTACTTATAAGCCCTTATGAATTTCGGAAAATTTGATGACAAGAACAAGGAATATGTAATAACGCGTCCGGATACTCCGCGCCCGTGGTCGAATTACTTGGGGGATCGAGGGTATGGGGCGTTGATAACGAATAATGGCGGAGGGTATTCGTTCACGCGGTCGCCAGCGGAGGGGCGGGTGTTGAGGCTGAGGTATAATAGTGTGCCGATGGATCAGCCCGGGCGGTATTTTTATGTGCGTGATAGGGAGAGCCGGGATTTTTGGAGCGCGACGTGGCAGCCTGTGGGGAAGCCGTTGACGAAGTATAAGACGACGACGCGGTTTGGGATGGGGTATGCGGTGATCAATAGCCGTTATGCTTCGATTGAGACGGAGACGACTTACTTTGTGCCTGTGGGCCAGCAGTTTGAGTATTGGTGGCTGAAGGTGACGAATCGCTCGAAGAAGGCGAGGAAGCTGAGCGTGACGTCGTTCGCGGAGTTCACGTCGGAATGGAATTTGAAGAATGACCTGCTGAATCTGCAATACACGTGCTACATAGCGCAGGCGGATTACAGCGAGGGGATGATTAGCGCGCGGTCTTGCGGGCGGTTGCCTGAGGATCATGGGAATTTTGCGAATCGAGATCAGTCTCGCTGGTGGTTTATGGCGCAGACGGGGGCGCCGATTGTGGGGCATGATCTGGATCGCGAGAAGTTTATCGGTGTTTACAATAGTTTTGATAAGCCAGCGGCGCTGCAAAATGGGCAGTGCTCGAACTCTATCGGCTACTCGGATAATATTTGCGGCGCGATGCAGAGCGATATCGAGCTGGCGCCCGGGGAGTCCCGCGATATCATCGTGATGGTGGGTATCGGCAAGGGCGAGACGATTGGGCGCCCGCTGGTGGCGGAGTTTGGGAATGCGGAGCGAGCAGCGAGCGAGCTGCAAAAGGTGAAGGCGCACTGGCACTCGCAGCTGGAGGCGTTTACGTGCGATACGCCTGACAAGGAGTTTAACAGCATGATCAATGTGTGGAATGCTTACAATGCGCTCCTGACGTTTGAGTGGTCGCGCTCGTGTTCGTTTGTCTACACGGGGGACCAGCGGGATGGGTTTGGCTTCCGCGACACGGTGCAGGATTTTCTGGGAGCCGTGAGCGCCATACCAGAGAAGGTGCGGGAGCGGCTGGAGCTGATGCTAACGGGGCAGGATGCCACGGGTGGCGCACAGCCAGAGATACGCCCGTGGTCCCATGCGCCCGGGAAGATGCCCGCGACGCATCCCGGGGAATACCGCTCGGATGATTGCTTGTGGTTCTTCAATGCGGTGCCGACTTATGTGGCGGAGACGGGGGACCTGAATTTCTACAACAAGGTGCTGCCGTATGCGGACAAGGGAGAGGCCACGGTGTTTGGGCACTTGCGCCGCGCGCTGGAATTTAACCTTGAGCGGACAGGGAAGAATGGATTGCCCTGCGGCTTGCTGGCGGACTGGAATGACTGCCTGAAACTGGGCTACCACGGCGAGAGCGTGTTTGTGGCTTTCCAGGTGCGCTATGGGTTGAAGGTGTATTCGGAAATCGCCGAGACGCTGGGCAAACCCGAGGAAAAGGAGTGGGCCTTGCGCGAGCTGAAGGCGCTGGATGAGAAGATCCAGAGGGTGTGCTGGGATGGCGAGTGGTTCATCTGGGCGATTGCCGAGGACGGCACGGTGTATGGCTCGAAGAATTACCCAGAGGGCCAGATCTACCTGAACACGCAGTGCTGGGCCGTGATTTCTGGGGCAGCCAATCCCGCGCAAACACAGCAGTGCCTTGAGGCCACACGCGCGCGGCTTTCGACGGAGTTTGGCCTGATGATTTGCGATCCGCCGTTTGACAAGACACCCGTGAAGGTGATGCGCGCAGTGCTGATGAATCCCGGCAACAAGGAGAACGGGGGCATCTTCTCGCACACGCAGTCCTGGGGTGTGCTTGCGGAAATCCTGCGGGGCAATGGCGACCAAGCTTACCAGTATTACAGGGCGTTTATGCCTGCGGCGTATAATGACCGCGCGGAGCTGCGCGAGATCGAGCCTTACGCGCACTGCCAGAGCACCCACAGCAAGTATAGCCCGAAGTTTGGGGCGTCGCGCGTGCCTTGGCTGAGCGGCACGGCAACCTGGAGCTACTATGTGGCCGTGCAGTGGCTGCTGGGCGTGCGCCCAGAGATCAACGGGCTTCGCATTGATCCTTGCATACCCAGAGACTGGAAACGCTTCAGCGCGACGCGCCGCTTCCGTGGCATGAACCTGAGCATTGCCGTGAAGAATCCTCATGGCGTGAGCAAGGGCGTGCACTTGCTGCTCGTGAATGGCGAGGCGCAGCAGGGGAACTTCATACCGCTGGAGGCGCTCTCGGAAGGGGCGAAGATAGAGGTGGTGATGGGGTGAGGGG
>CAZHQD010000085.1:0-12479 GCA_964533835.1 uncultured Puniceicoccaceae bacterium
GAAAAAAGGGCCGTCATGCGGCAAAAGCAGTAGCCGAAGCACGCTCAAGCAGCGACCTCCCCTACGCAAAAGTAATACGCATACTGGAGCGTGGGAACCCTACCCTGACAGGGACTCTTCAAAAGAGCCGCCTCTATTTCTATGTCGTTCCTGATGATCCTCGCATACAGCATGACATCCTGGTGCCAGACCCCGCCCGCACAGCTCTCCGGCCTCATCCCAAAGTGGGAGACAAAGTAGTCGTAAAAATTGCTGAATGGGAACAGCGCCACTTAAACCCACAGGGCGAAGTGATTGAAGTTCTTGGGCAAAGCCACACTCCAATGGCCGAATATAAGGCCATATTGCACCAGTATGAGCTCTCGCCTGATTTTCCGCCCGCAGTCATAGACGAGGTGCGCTCGCTCCCTCGCCAAGTCCCAGAATCCGACATTCAGGGACGCATGGATCTGCGCAGCCTTGATGTTTTTACGATAGACCCAGACGACGCAAAAGACTTCGACGACGCGCTCCACATAGAGAAAACGGAGGAAGGCCACTGGCGTGTGGGCATACACATAGCCGATGTATCTTTTTACGTGCGCCAAGGCACAGCGCTGGATAAAGAAGCAGCTCGCCGTGGCAACTCAACCTACCTCGTAGGCACGGTAATTCCTATGCTGCCACATGCCCTTTCAAACGGCCTATGCAGTCTGGTAGAGGCAGAAAATCGACTAACTAAGAGCGTCTTTATTACCTACACCCCACAAGGCAAGCCCATCAAAACTGAGTTTGCCAACACCGTCATTTCCAGCCGCAAACGCCTCACCTATCGCCAAGCCTACTGCCTGCTCAACGAAAAGTCTCTGGATAAGATTCGTGCTTTCCCACTCCCCCCCGCCCATCAGACAGGCTCCATAGGACGCCCCCTTAGCAGCCTGAGTGACGATGAATTACTAACGCTTCAAAAGGACATCCGTGCGCTCTGGAGCATTGCTAAAAAACTGCGCTCCACACGCATGAGTAAAGGCTCTCTAGACCTCGATATGCCCGAGCATAAAATATTTGTAGACGAAAAGGGCTGGGCTGATCGCATAGAGAAGATTGAATATGATGAGAGCCACCAGCTGATTGAGGAATTCATGCTCAGCGCGAATGAGGCAGTGGCCTTTGCGCTCACAAAAGCCGGATTACCCGCCATTCACCGTGTTCACGAAAAGCCTGAGGAGGAAAAGCTCAACGAATTTCGCCAATATATTGATGGCTTCGGAATTAAGGTGGGCGACCTGTCATTAAAACCTGAGATTAGAAAAGTTCTAAGCGCCATTAAAGACCATCCACAGGGATACCACCTACGCACACAGTTTCTCCGTAGCCTAAAGCAAGCATGCTACCGCGCTACCCCAGACGGCCACTATGGCCTAAGCAAGAAATTCTACGCGCACTTCACCTCCCCTATTCGCCGCTATGCTGATTTGATTGTGCACCGTGTCTTTCAGCACTACATGGAAAAGCACGGCTACACAAAAACTAGCCTGAACACTGGCTACGCTTACCCGCCAGAGCGCTTGGAAGAACTCGCGCACCATATCTCTGCCACCGAGCAAAACTCTACCGATGCCGAGCGTGAATCCGTAAAAGTGAAGCTCATGGAGTTTTTCGAACGCGAGCTGGCTAAACCTGATAAAACCGCATTTGAAGCCGTAGTCACCGACGTGCGCAACTTCGGCTTTTTCGTGGAGCTTACCCAATCGCAGGCATTTGGCCTTGTCCACCTGAGCAATATCAAAGGTGATTTCTATGAATTATCCGGTGACGGCAAAACTTTGATAGGCCGCAAACGCAAAACCCGTATTTCCATCGGCCAAGTCCTCAAAGTATCCATCTATAAAATAGACCGCTTCAAGCGCCAGATGGACTTCGTGTTGGCTGGGGAGTAAGGGAACGCTGGAATTTATCCGAGGATTCCCAGCCCCTGCACGATAGCGCGCTCGTCAGCTAGCTCCTTGACGGTAAGGTTGATTTTCTCGCGGGAGAATTCATTAACGGGGAGCCCTTGCACGATTTCCCAGTTGCCTGCCCCTTTGCTACGTATGGGATAACTGCAAATAAGACCAGGCACTGTATCATACTCGCCCTTTGAGCATATGGCTACGCTGTTCCAATCGCCTGCTGGAGTTGGAAAGTGAAGGCTGTGCACTGTATCCACCACGGCATTTGCTGCGCTGGCGGCAGAGGATGCACCACGAGCCTTGATGATTGCGGCGCCACGCTGGCCCACCGTAGGCAAGAAGGTTTCCTTCAGCCACGCGTGGTCAGAAATCACATCCACTACAGGCTTGCCGTTGATCTTGGCGTTGAAGAAGTCAGCATACATCGTCGGACTGTGGTTACCCCATATAGCCAGATTAGTGACGGCAGTGACGTCCACACCGGCCTTTTGTGCTAGCTGGCTCTTGGCACGATTCTCATCGAGACGAGTCATGGCAAAGAAGCGATCAGAAGGGATACCCTTAGCGCTATTCATGGCAATCATGCAATTGGTGTTGCATGGATTGCCCACGACCAGCACGCGAACATCAGCGGCAGCGTTTTGCTCGATAGCCTTGCCTTGGCCAATGAAGATCTTGCCATTAATGCCAAGCAAGTCAGCGCGCTCCATGCCTTGTTTACGTGGAACAGAGCCTACCAGCAGTGCCCAGTTTACACCCTTAAAACCCTCAGCCAAGTCTGCCGTAGGCACTACACCCTTAAGCAATGGGAATGCGCAATCATCCAGCTCCATTACAACACCCTTAAGCGCCTCTAGTGCCTGAGGTATCTCAATCAGGTGCAGGATGACAGGCTGATTCGGGCCAAACATCGCCCCTGAGGCGATACGAAAAAGAAGCGAATAGCCGATCTGACCGGCTGCGCCTGTTATAGCAACTCGAATTGGAGCTTGGGTGGACATGGTTTTGTGCGAGTTAAAAATTACGTAACTGCTTCGAGTTATGCCTCAATTTCAGCCTTTGACAAGCCTATCGCCCCTCACAGGAACAAGTTGCCGAAATATTAGCAGAATTGATGCAGTAGATTAACATTTACTGTCATGGCCCCAAGATTGAGCAAATGCTCCAAAGCTAAAGAAATCCATTTATTCAGTTTATTTGAATATAAGTCACTTAATTGCAATAGGTTACAAAATAAAACAAGAATAGGATAAAGTGCCTAGAAACGCACAAATGCGTTACCCCTGATTCAGTTGGCACGGAGTTTGCAGTTGAGGGTTCTACCGCCCCAAACTGGCGGACTAAACCTCAATCGAACCCATCTGTTGTCAACACCCATGAAGCTATCGAGCATAAAAATGAAATACCTGATTCCCGCCTTCGTCTGGCTGGGCACTTCTGCGCTCCTTCGCGCGGAAGAGCCTGCCTATGAGAGCTACGCAGCATTCGCTGAAAGTGCCGATTACGCGCTCTTCACCACAAATAACTTGTGGATGATGATTGCCGCGGCGTTGGTATTTCTCATGCACCTTGGATTTGCCACTCTGGAAAGCGGCTTAACCCAATCCAAGAATACAGTAAATGTGCTCTTTAAGAACACATTAATTCCATGTATCGGCCTAGTAACCTACGCCATTTGCGGTTTCAACCTCATGTATCCTGGTTTCGATTATGAGGCAGGCGCTAGTGGTTGGTTTGGATTCGCAGGTTTTGGTGTAAGCGTATCCGATGAAGTGGGCTCTCTGACTCTCGCCTACGGATACCCCTACACCTACTGGACAGACTTTCTCTTCCAGGCCATGTTTGCTGCGACCGCGGCTACGATTGTTTCGGGTGCGGTTGCCGAGCGCGTAAAGCTCAGCAGCTTCCTCATTTTCTCCACAATTTATGTGGCCATCGCTTACCCAATCGCTGGCTCGTGGAAATGGGGTAACGGCAGGCTCAACAACTTGGAAACACCTTTCTACGATTTCGCTGGTTCCACACTCGTTCACTCCGTGGGCGGTTGGGGTGCGCTCGCATGCGTATTGATACTTGGCCCCCGCTTGGGCAAATATCTTCCTGGTGGCAAAATCAAGCCCATCCCAGCTCACAGCTTCCCTCTCGCCACCATCGGTGTGTTCCTGCTCTGGCTCGGCTGGTTCGGCTTTAACGGCGGTTCGGTTCTCAGCGCAGATCCTGCCTTGGTGTCTCTCACGCTCGTAACCACCGCTATTGCAGCCGCTGCTGGCGGTCTCCTTGCCACGATTACCTCTTGGGCAGTCCTCAAGAAGCCTGACCTCTCCATGGCACTCAACGGTATCCTGGCCGGCCTTGTAGGCATCACTGCAGGTGCTGACCAAATGGCTGCCATGTCCAGCTTCATAGTTGGCGGGATTGCCGGTATCATCGTAGTCTTTGCGGTAATCTTCTTGGACAAATTGAAGATCGACGACCCAGTAGGTGCTATCCCCGTACACTTGGTATGCGGTATTTGGGGCACTCTCGCTGTAGGCCTCTTCGGCGCCAAGGCTGGTATGGCTCAGCTCATCTCTCAGATCATCGGTATTGTGGCATACGGCATCTTCGCATTCACCTTTGCGTTCGTTCTCTTCTACATCCTCAAGGTGACTATCGGAGTGCGCGTCTCTGAAGAAGAAGAAACGGGAGGCCTCGACATCGGCGAGCATGGCCAGGAAGCCTATGCGGACTTCGCGCCGCGCAGCCGCTAACCCAAAATTAGCGCAAAAATCTTGCCAAAGCACTTAACAAAAGTGAATCTAACTATAACACCCAAATAACGGATTACTCATGAAACTTGTCAAAGCCATCATCAAGCCCTTCAAACTTGAAGAAGTTAAAGAGGCTCTCTCCGAAATCGGCGTCGAAGGTATGACCGTCACAGAGGTTAAGGGATTTGGCCGCCAAAAGGGCCATACCGAAATCTACCGTGGCAGTGAATACACGGTGGACTTCCTCCCCAAGGTAATGATCGATGTCGCCGTCACAGACGACCTCGTAGCCAAGACGGTGGATGCCATCAAAAACGCCGCTAAGACCGGTAAAATTGGTGACGGTAAAATCTTCGTCATCCCTGTCGAAGAAGCCATTCGCATCCGTACGGACGAGCATGGCGACAGCGCCCTCTAGGCCCTGTTGATCAGGTTCCCTCTTTGGCCGACTTTCCTCACGGAGAGTCGGCCTTTTACTTTCATCAATTTGGCTTGTTGCCAAAGCAATTTGCATAATTTCAAAAAAACTCCTTGCCAAAACACCGATAAATACCAATTCTCTAACTTTCAATCGATTGCAGGGTGGAGCAGCCCGGTAGCTCGTCAGGCTCATAACCTGAAGGTCCTCGGTTCAAATCCGAGCCCTGCACCCAATTTACAGCCCTCCAAGCTTCACGCTTGGAGGGTTTTTTGCGGAAAATTGCTTCGTGTGCGTAGAAGATACCTTCCGTAAATAAGCTCCGTTTTTGCAGGTATTTTGTTTTGTGCTAGCTTATCGCAGGTAAACACATGGCAAAAAAATGCGCACTATAGTTTGGCTAAAACGTGACTTGCGTGCTCACGATCACGCCCCTCTCTACGATGCGCTCAAGTGCGGGGAAACCATGGCTTTATATGTTTACGAACCGTGTTGGTTCACATCCCCAGAGTTCGATTCTTCTCACCTAGAATTTGTGAATGAGTGCCTCGCCGAGCTTAGAGAAAGACTATACGGGCTAAATATACCTCTTGTCCTCCTTCACGATTCGGCGGTCTCTGCGCTGGATACGGTACATCGGGCATGGCGTTTTGAGAGAATTCACTGCCATCAGGAAACAGGTTGTGATTGGAGCTTTCAGCGTGATAAGCAGGTGATTACCTGGTGCAAAGAGCGCGGAGTGGTATTCCAGGAGTACCTTCAATTTGCAGTGTTTAGGAGGCTAAAGGATCGTAATCGCTGGAACAGCCTGCGCCAAAAAACAATCCAGCGCCCGCCAATTCCCTACCCATCCCGCCAAGAAGCCAGCGCTCCGCTTGACCAGCTCAGCAAAGCGCTCCCATTTGGTCGCATCCTAACCCACAAAGAATTGAATCTTCCTCCCGATACAAAATGCCACCGTCAAAAGGGAGGTGAATCACAAGCTATGCAGACCTTGCGCTCATTCTTGGAAGCGAGGGGGATATCGTACATCAAAGACATCTCATCTCCACTAAAGGCGGAATCAGGTGGCAGCCGCATTAGTCCCTATCTGGCTTATGGAGCCCTTTCGTTGACTCAAGTCCATCACGCCCTCAAAGAACGCCGCCTATCGCTATCCGCACCCGATAATACTGGAGACAACGTGCAAGAGCACCAAACGCTTTGGAGAAGAAGCCTCTGGGCTTTTGAAAACCGTCTTTGGTGGCACTGCCATTTTATACAGAAACTAGAATCGGAACCCGAAATTGAATTCGAAAACGTCAATCGCGCCTTCGATGGTCTTCGTGAGTCTGATTTTAACGAAACGTATTTTGAAGCTTGGTGCCGCGGAGAGACTGGATACCCCTTCATTGATGCCTGCATGCGTGCCCTTCATCAAACAGGGTGGATTAATTTCCGAATGCGCGCCATGTTGGTGAGTTTTGCCGCCTACCACTTATGGCTTCACTGGAGAAAGCCCGCTGAGTTTTTGGCCAAGCACTTTTTAGACTTTGAGCCTGGTATCCACTATAGCCAGTTTCAAATGCAGTCAGGTGTTACGGGAATAAATGCCATACGAATGTACTCTCCCCATAAACAATCATTGGACCAAGACCCCAACGGCACCTTTATCCGACGCTATTGCCCCGAATTGCAAAAAGTACCCGACTCCTACATCCATCAACCCGAGAGTTTGCCTCCTCTTCTACAGATGGCCTGTGGCTTTCGGCCCGGCTACGATTACCCGCTGCCTATTGTGGATCACGCTACGGCCTACAATGCAGCAAAAAAACGTATTTACGAATGGAGGAGACTTCCCGAAGTGCGCACTGCCGCAAAGCAAGTGCTGCATAAGCACGGTAGCCGCCGCAACCAGCATTTCCCGAAGCAAAACCGTGGCATCGAGTAGCATGGCACAACGCGAATCAAAAAAGCACCCTACCGACAGCAAAGTGTGCGCGCACTGTGGACGATCTTTTGACTACAGAAAAAAGTGGGCACAGGTATGGCAAACCATCAAGTATTGCAGCGACCGCTGCCGAAAGGAAGCAAAGGCACCTCTCTCTATTCAGCCAGCCCCAGCGACAGAGACCTCCCAGATTCCAAAATCGGAATCGGCTCTCGTCCTTAATCCAGATCTTATCCGCCACCGTATATTGGATTTGCTGAATGCCAGAGGAAGAGATGCCACCATATGCCCATCTGAAGTCCTGCCTACGGCGGAACGCACTGACAAGCGCCTGATGGAAAGAGTACGCCAAGTCGCTCGAATTATGGTGCACGAGGGTCTAATTGAAATAACGCAAAAAGGCCAAGTAGTCCACCCCGATGCTTTCCGCGGCCCCATTCGCTTGAGACTAAGACGCTAGCTCTCCCCACCTGTATCCATTGGTTGCTCTCTTGTCCTCATGGAGTCATACGGCCCGAAGTCGGGTATCTGCGTAAAAGCGATCCTCGTGGGGGCGCTGTTCTGAGCGCCGAGGGCGCCTCCCCAAAAAACAGTCTGTACTCCGTAGCTGGAGAAAAGAGCGTCCATTGCCTTGTCCACTGCATACGCGTGGGCCTCGTCCCCATTCCGCCAAAGGGAAGGGGTGTGCAGGGCACAAGCCGTTAGATTGCTCAAATTGACCGATACTGCCAGCGGGACAGGCAATTCAGGCCGTGCATCCCACAACTGTGCCAATCGCTCCACTAGCCACTGAGTGGATTGCGTTTCATCGAAGATTGCGTCGTTGGCCCATTCTCGGTCATTTCCACAGCGCACATGCACCGAAAGCTGTCGGCAATAGTAGCCCCCTTCGCGCATTCTGCGAGCCGCACGCTGGAGGAGCTTCATGGCTACTGCCCTCGCCTTGGGCCAGCGGCGCAATTCGGGAGGCAGCACATGTGAGTGCCCATAGGTAGAGCGCCTCGTGGGGGGCAGAGTAACCTCTATACCGCGCAAGCGGAGCCACATGCGCTCCCCCTCCACCCCACCCCAAATCTTGCCCATCTGTGCGCTGCTTAGCTCGTAGAGCTGCTCTATTGTGCGCACCCCGCAGCTCGCTAGCCGATCCTCCATCCGTTTGCCCACTCCACATAAGTCGCCAATTTTTAGCGAAAATAATCCCGTAGGAATCGCTTCAGGCAGTAGAATTGTCAATCCATCAGGCTTCTGTATCTCGCTCGCTACTTTTGCCAGATAGCTGTTGGGCGCTATCCCAATGGAAGCTTTTATGACTCCATCGGTCTGCTCCGCCAACCGCTCTTTTATCTGTAGCGCCAAAGCCCGAGCACGGGCAGGTTCACGCCATTTACCCGTTAGTGGACACCGCATTTCATCAATTGAACATACTTGCTCTACCCACATGCAACTATTTACTATTTCTACTAACTTATGATGTATTCGGACGTAGGCCTCGGGCCTCGCTTCCATGATGCAAATCTCAGGACAGAGCTCCCTTGCCTCCCGCACTCGCGTCCCCGTCCTAACTCCATATTTTTTGGCCGCATAGTTAGCCGCAATGCAACACCCGCTATCACTCAGCACTGGCGTGACAGCCACTGCCCGCCCGCGTATCGAAGGGATCAAATACTCTTCTACTGACGCAAAATAGGCATTAAAATCTATAAACAAACTGTTCACCATATAATGAACATTAGTTTATTACATAATGGAACGCAAGATCTACCTATAATACCCTTACCCAATAAAAAAAGGTATGCCCGATTGCTCAGGCATACCTTGGGAGAAACTGTGAAAGCCTACCTTATCTACCTGGCAGCGGCACGCGGACGATTGCCATTGCCACGACGTTCGCCATACTGAGGACGCCCGCCGCCATTTCCGTAAGGACGCCCACCTTGGGGGCGGCCACCGAAAGGCCTGCGGAATGGGCGATGTGCTGAAGGCGCAGGCTCTTCCTTAAACTCAATAGCGTGCGGGTGATCCGTTTCCACGGGGATAGCCAGCTTAATGGTGCGCTGGATAGCCCTCAAGTTGGAGCGCTCATCAGGATCGCAGAAAGAAAGAGCGATTCCCGATTTGCCGGCACGGGCGGTGCGACCGATACGGTGCACATAAGCTTCAGGCTCATCGGGCATATCGTAATTCACAACAAGCTCAATGCCCTTCACGTCAATACCGCGAGCGGCAATATCGGTGGCGACCAACACACGCACCTTGCCCATGCGGAAAGCATCAAGCGTGCGCTGGCGCATAGCCTGAGACTTGTTGCCGTGGATGGCTTCGGCGCGCTTGCCTTCGCGGCTGAGCTGCTTCACAAGCTTGTCGGCTCCGTGCTTGGTTCGGGTAAAGAGGAGCACCAGACCTTCGTTGTGGATATCAAGATAGTGGGTGAGGAGGGCAAGCTTATCATCACGCTTTACGTGACAGATGCGCTGCTCAATCAATTCTGCGGTTGTGGCCACAGGAGCGATCTCGATCTTCACGGGATCGCGCAAGATGCTGGCGGCCAACGAGCGAATAGACTCGGGCATGGTAGCCGAGAAGAGAAGCGATTGGCGATTGGAGCCGATCTTTGAGATAATGCGCTTCACGTCGGGAGCAAACCCCATATCCAGCATGCGGTC
Source organism: uncultured Puniceicoccaceae bacterium (assembly GCA_964533835.1). GTDB lineage: Bacteria > Verrucomicrobiota > Verrucomicrobiia > Opitutales > Oceanipulchritudinaceae > CAZHQD01. Next base: position 9,693 of record CAZHQD010000085.1, read on the forward strand.
AGCCTCGTCGAGAACGAGGAATTCCACCTTGCTGAACTCGATGGCTTCCTGTTCGTAGAGATCAAGGAGACGCCCGGGCGTAGCCACCACGATGTCAGTTCCTTGGTGCAGGCTGCGCATCTGTGGAAACTGGCCTACGCCACCGTAAACGAGCGTATGGCGCATCTTGAGGTATTTGCCGTAAGTCGCAAAGCTCTCACCGATTTGCACGGCCAGCTCGCGAGTAGGCGTAAGCACCAGAGCACGCGGATGGCGGGACACACGGGGCGCAGGATTGCTGGCCAGCTTGTGGAGAATGGGCAACGCGAATGCTGCCGTTTTTCCGGTGCCTGTTTGGGCACAGCCGAGCACGTCTTTTCCTTCAAGCAAATGAGGTATCGCTTTGGCCTGAATAGGCGAAGGATTTGTGTAATTTTTTTCCGCGAGAGCGCGCTGTATAGCCTCATGCAAACCGAGGTCCGCAAAAGTAATCAATGTATCGTTTGTCATTCTGATAGGTGTATTCGGTCAAATCCGCATAATGCGGTAGCAAGGGCAACTCGTCGTGAGTCGTCTATGCCGATAGGTTATCGATGAGTGAATTTGTGGCCTCTGAACCGTCACTCATCGTATGACGCCCCGAAGGTGTCGAACCAACAATACACCGGACAAATAATCACCGGAGGCCAGTTCGTAAAACAGCACGCAAGACAACAGCAATTTGCTCCAATAGCAAGAAAATTAAAATCTTCTATCAAAAAAACTTATTTGCCTCTAGAACTGAGCGCTTACAAAGAAATCCAGTCTGCGGGGCAGTTCTCGCAGGATCACTTGGTTGTTCATAAAGGTGTCCCCGTTGTGCGCCCAGTTAGTTTCATCGGTCAGATTTAGGCAGCGTGCCCCAATTTCCAGGCTCTTTCCACCTTCGAGACGAAACCTCCAAGCCAGAGAGAGATTTAGTGTGTATTGCGAGGGAATCACATACTCTCCATCCAGATTCCCGTATTGGCTGGCCTGCCACGAGAGCCAGGCATCGACACGCAGCCCGCTATCTGGCTGCATTCGCCAGCCTGCACCAAGGTTGGCCATCCATCGGGAAAGCCCTGGGATGCGATAATCGCCCACGGGAACTTGATTGGCAAACGGATCATACCCGCGGCCCGTCCCACGCCCTTCGGGGCCCTCTCCGAGTGGATAAGCGTCATAAATCGACCGCCCGCCAAGCTGAAACGGAGCGCTGTCCACATACTTCCCATCGGTGTAGGCTAAATTAGCCGTTAGGTAGTAATTCTTCTCGGGTGTCCAGGTAATCTCCCATTCAGCGCCTTCTACCTCAAGATCGCTCTTCCCGCCGCGGACTTCCGAGCGTGCCCGTGTTTGCTTATACAGAGTCCAGCCTGCGTAGAGTGTGTCATTTGCCATTGCATAGCGCCCGCCCACTTCGACCAAGTCGCTCCGATTGCGGAAATCATCCCGTGCTAGAAACGCCCCGCCTGTAGGATCGGTGAAAAGCAGCAAGCTCCCGCCCGCTACGCCGCCATTCACTGCATGCGTGCGGCTCACCGTCACATAGTAGCTCTGCTGCTTGCTCACTTCATAACGCAGACTGGCGTGCGCGCTGTAGGTAGAGTAGCGTAAGCTATCGCTGAGGGGATTCGTGCCGGGGGCTGGGAATGCGTCTTCTGCCTTGGCAAAATGGGTGTCACTCCGCACGCCTGCCAGCAATTCCCATTGAGAGGAGAGCTTCACTGCCTGTTGCCAAAACAAAGAAGGAGTGAATAGCGTGCTATTCGATGTCTCGGGACTACCGTCGGCTACCCCGAAGAAGGGCACACCGCGCGGCCCTGCCCTGCCAGGAAAATAGCTCAGGGGATAATTTGCCCTAAAGCTGTAAGGAGGAGGCTGAGTGAGATCGAAGGCGAAGAAATATTCATTAAAATAATTCACAAGCGCCTCACGCTCTTCATAGCGCAGGGAGAGGCCCACGGTGGATTCCTGCTCCAGACCGAACAGTTGGTAGCGAGTCCCATACTCCGTGCGGTTTTCTATCGTGATTTGCTCGACAAACTCCGCATACTCAAACTCATGGTAACGCCTTCTGTCTACACTCTCAAAGAGTGTCCTGTTGGTGAGTTTCCCATCATCAGAGGTTTCCACGGAAAGCGTGCTTTGTGCCAGCAAGCGATTGGCATTCGAGTAATCCGCAGTGCTCAGAAGGTTGGCGCTGCGATCCAATTGCTCAACCCCCGTTGCGGGGATCAGCCACGGGCCCATGAAAAAGCCTCCTTGGTCTATCGGAGTGCCAGTGTAGTAACGTCCGCTATCTATCAGCTCTTGCGATGGCCTATTAACGCCTAGCAACTGGGGCGCAGCCTGCCACTGCCACTCAGCGTTTATCTCCCACTCCAGACCTTCGCGGGGAGCCCACACAAAGCTGGCAAACAACTCCTGTGCATCATCCCGCCCGCCATTCGCTCTGTAGAGCGTATCGTTTTCGCGTCCTGAGTAACTTACGCGCAAGGCCGATTGGCCCGCTGCCAAGGGCAAGTTGTGGTCTATCTGCCATTCTGTGCTCAAATAGGAGCCACCATCGGGCAGCCAGCTTCCGAGCCGCCCTTTTACCTTGGTAAATGTTGCATCCAAACCAGCCTTCTTGGTGATATAGTTCACATAGCCACCACTGTAAAATCCCGTGCCCTGCACTGCGCTGCCTGGCCCGCGCACCACCTCCGCCGCTTCAACTCCGTTAAAGCTCAGTGGCATACCGAAAAGATTAGCCGAAAGCCGTTGCCCATTACGGTAGGCTTC
>CAZHQD010000086.1:0-11098 GCA_964533835.1 uncultured Puniceicoccaceae bacterium
AGGTGCCAGCCCAGATGCCTTGCGCTATTGGCTTGCAGCAGTTCTTTTTGGCTCGTCAGGCAAGCGCGCTGCTTTAGCTCCGCGTGCCCGGTATCATGCCAATACCCAAAAACTTCAGGGTAGCCTGTGCGCTCAAAAAGATCGGCAAATTCGCAGTCCAGCGGCAGCTCGCAGTAATCTTCACGATTTTCCAGGGCAAGCTTGATACCCCGTTCCTTGGCATACGGTGCAATAGCATGAAGAGAAGCGATAAGATTTTCCCAGAAGACCGCCTTTTTTATCCGAAGCTCCGCCAAGGTCTTCTCCTTTAGCCTTTGAAAACTGGGATTGTTGGTTAGTTCGGGTAGCAATTTTGCTGCAGTGATTGTCTTTGCCAATTTCCCTGCGGGATTGCGGAAAATCCAAGTTAGGCTCCCGCAATGCAGTACCACGATGGGTGCCTCCACCTTCGCCGCGAAATCAAGCGTGCGCTGGGTGTTTTTTAGCCAGCTTGTGCGCTCATTCGCGTACTTAGAAGTAGGCTGGTAAAGATTGGGCGCCGCCGTAGTCACACCCGCTGGCAGCGGGCAAAAATTATGCAGCGTGGAAAAGCGGACAATCTTTTCCTCAAACGCTTTGATTATCCCCGGCACGAGGGAAATCTTGACCCCGTGGCTCAGTTCCACTTTCTCAAACCCCAGATCCACCATTTCGCGGATCATGGTGTAACCATCTTGGTGTCGTTGTGAGCACCAACAAGTGGAAAGCGATAATACGGAACTCATTGCCGGGGCGTTGCAGGTTTTATTCCTTCCTGAGCAATCTCTGTTTGAATGCAGGACAGGCAGAGCAACGCGCCTCGGAGCTACCTTACATGTTTTGGTAGCGGGCGCGCAGCATTGCGGTAAAGGCAGCTACCTTCTTCTTGCGGCGGCGGATCTCGCAGGGCTTCTCAAAGTAACGCTTGGCGCGGACATCGCGGAGCACGCCTTCGCGGTCCAGCCGCTTCTTCAGACGGCGCAGAGCGCGATCCATGGTCTCACCTTTACGAATACGAATTTCTACGGGCATGGTATATGTGTGTGGCGTTTGTTAAAGTTGGAAAGCTGTCAATAAAATCACAGCCCTATCCCGCTGGTCAATGCTTTTATGCACCATTTTTCTCAGCTTGAGCATTTATGCAGGCTAGGGTACCTCCAGGAAGGGTATTTCCTAGGCCGCGTCCTCGTCTGCTTTGCTTGGGAGGCTCTTCTCTGCCGTGCGCTTCACCTTGGGCTTATTTTTGCCTTCGACTACCGTACGGTTGATAATGATTTCCTCCACATTGGCGAGATCTGGCAGCTCAAACATGATGTCGAGCATGATCTTTTCCAGGATGCTGCGGAGCGCGCGGGCTCCCGTTTTCAGCACGAGTGCTTTTTCGGCGATGGCGCGGATAGCATCCTTGGTAAAGGACAGCTTTACGCCGTCGTAGCTAAAGAGCTTGGCGTATTGCTTGATGATGGCGTTCTTCGTCTGAAGGAGGATAAACTCCAGGTCCTCTAGCGTCAGCTCATCCAAAATCGAGACCACGGGAAGCCGTCCGATAAATTCGGGTATCATGCCGAACTTTATCAAGTCCTCGGGCGCCATGTTGGCCATTACGTGGCGTGGGTCGGCGTCGCTCTTGCTGTAATTGTAATCCCAGCCCACCGAGCGCGCGCCAAGACGGGCCTTCACCATCTTGTCGAGCCCTACGAATGCCCCGCCGCAAATAAAGAGGATGTTTGCCGTGTTTACCTGCACATATTCTTGATTAGGGTGCTTGCGGCCTCCCTGTGGGGGCACATTGCATACCGTGCCTTCCAGTATCTTCAAAAGCGCCTGCTGTACGCCCTCGCCAGACACATCGCGCGTGATCGAGGGGTTTTCAGACTTTTTGCCGATCTTGTCGATTTCGTCTATATAAATAATGCCGCACTCGGCCTTCTTCACATCGTATCCCGATGCTTGCACGAGTCGCAGGATGATGTTTTCCACATCCTCGCCAACATAGCCCGCTTCGGTAAGCGTCGTCGCATCGGCAATGGCGAATGGCACCTCCAGGAGATTTGCGAGCGTGCGTGCGAGTAGCGTCTTACCGCTGCCGGTAGGCCCTATCAGCAAGACATTGCTCTTTTCGATCTCCACGCCGTTAAGCTCATCGTCAGCCACCTGTTGGCCGCTGAAGAGGGCATGCAGGCGCTTGTAGTGGTTATACACAGCTACCGAAAGCACGCGCTTGGCGTGGTCTTGGGACACTATGTATTGATCCAGCTTGCGCTTTATCTCGGCAGGCTTGGCTAGCTTAAAGGCAGCAGGTGTAGCTGCTGCGGCGCGGTCGGCCTCTGCGGGCTTCGTGTCGCGGTCAATTATTGTTTTGCAGACGCCCACGCAGGAATCGCAAATATGCACGCTTCCTGGTCCGGCAATCATTTTCCGGACCTCGGCGTGAGACTTTCCGCAGAAGGAGCAAAAGGACACTTTCGTAGGTTTGGCCATACTAGAAGGGATGCTTGTTGGCTATCAAGCACGCATATCTTACAGATCGTTTTTCTATGTGTGTATTTATTATCGGAGCGCTGCGCTCTGTCTTAGCACAAGCGCCTTCGTTTTACGATTTCTTTGCTTCACGTGGGCGAAACTCTATTACTGTGTCCACAATCCCGTAGGCCTTGGCTTCGGGTGCAGTCATGTAGAAATCGCGGTCACTATCCTTGGTGATTTTCTCAATCGGGGTTCCCGTATGCTCGGAAAGCACCTCATTGAGGGTTTGGCGCCAGCGGATGATTTCCTTGGCCGCGATCGAAATATCTGCTGTCTGCCCGGTTGCGCCTCCCGTCGGCTGGTGGATAAGAATACGGCTGTGGGGGAGGGCAAACCGCTTGCCGGGTGTGCCCGCGGCAAGGAGCACGGTGGCCATGCTCGCGGCCTGCCCCATGCAGTAGGTCTTCACATCGCAGCTCAGGAAGCGCATGGTGTCATAGATAGCCATGCCATCCGTCACGCTGCCGCCTGGGCTATTGATGTAGAGCTGGATGTCCTTTTTCGGATCTTCCATCTGCAGAAGCAGCATCTGGGCAATTACCGCATTCGCCACAAAATCGTCTATCGGCGTGCCGATGAAGATGATGCGGTCTTTCAGCAAGCGGCTGTAGATATCCCAGCTGCGCTCTACGCGGCCATCATTCTCGATTACGTGTGGTAGCGGCAAATAATAGCTCACGGCAGTTCTCTCTGGTGTCTTGGGTTTATGATTAAAATACATTAAATCCTACATAAACGCGATTGGCCCGTTTTGCAACTAGGCCAATGCCTTAGGCGCCAGCCGCTGCTGCTTGTTGTGCGGCGGCTTCGGCTTCCAGCTCCTCGCGGCTCACATCGGTGACTACCGTGGCATCGCACACCAGTTGGAGCGCTTTGCTTAGGATCACGTTGCGCTGGAAACGGCGGAGCTGGTCGCGGTCCTTGGAAAGGTCTTTGGCCAGCTTGTCTGGCTGCACGCGGGTCCGCATGGCCTCGTAATAGACGGCATTGGATAGCTCCTGATTGGTCAGGGTGAGCTTCTCTTCGTCCGCTATCTTGGCGAGCAGGATATCGAGCTTAGCGCGGTTGTTGGCCAGGCCTTTGGATTGCTCGTAGAATTGCTCTTTATTTTTCTCAAATTCTTCCATCGGCACGCCGCGTCTCATGTTGCTTTCCATGATCTCGCGCATCACGCGCTCCGTCTCGGCTTCCAGTTGGGATTCTGGCACTTGGAAGTTTGCGCCTTGCACCAGCGTGTCGCTCACTATGCGGCGTTGCAGTCCGCGGCGCTCTTGCTCCTTCTGCGCTTTCAGGTCATCGGCAGTGCGGCTGCGGAGCTGCTCTAGGCTCTCAGCCTTTACGTTCTTTAGAAATTCTTCGTTGATTTCGGGTAGCTTCGTTTCGCGCACTTCATGGATAGTAATCTTGTAGGTGGCCTTTTTGCCGGCCAGTGCTTCCACGGGGAAATCGGCGGGGAACTCCTGCTCCACCTCTGTGCTGTCGCCCTTTTGGAGTCCCACGAGCGCGGGCGGTATGGCGGGCACGGCCATGCCGTTTGCAGCCAGCTCTACTACTTGGCCTGCTTGCTCCCAGGTATTCACCTGCGTGCCAAACATCGGGTAATCAGGCGCCAGTTCCTTTATGGATGCGCCATCTACGGTGCCCTCATAAGTCAGTTGCACATAGTCATTCTCTTTGGCGGGCTGCTCCACAGGCACAAACTGGGCCTGTTCACGGCGCATGCGCTCGATCACCTCGTCCACTTCGCCGTCCTCTACCGTCACGATGGGAAGGCGCACAGCGATACCCTTATACTCAGGGAGTGCTACTTCTGGCTGCACATCAACGGTGAAAACGACCTCGATCGGCTCGCCTGCCTTGGGGGATCCTCCCTCAAAGTTCACGATCGTCACGATCTTCTCGTTCGTCTTCTCCAGACCGTCGCGGTAGGCCTCTGCGTGCAGTTTCTGCGTAAATTCTTCCTGTATTTCCTTCGCGTAGCGCTTGCGCACGCTAGCCTCGGGCGCCTTGCCTGGGCGGAACCCTGGTATGCTCGCAATCCGATGGATTTGCTTAAAAACGGCCAGCTCTTTCGCGGCTGTTTCTTCGCCGCTAAAGCTTACTATTACCTGTTTGCGTGTTTCGCTGATGACTGTGGTGTTGACGTTCACGTTCTCTATTGGGCTGTTTGTGGAAAAACGATTACTCCTAGAAACTTTTTCCCACACGGTCAACGGTTAAACTTTCTACTGCCATTTTCGGGTTCGCATATTTGGCGTGTGTCATTTCGTTTCATTCACTTATTCTAGTCGGCATGTCATACCAAATCACGAGTTTGCCTCTCGCTTGGGTTTTCGCTTGTATTAACTTTTTGGCATTCGTAATTGCGTTTGCAGGTTCATTTTATTTGGCTCTAGTGCAAAGAAATAGGGTTTGGTTGCCGATTCACCTGTCGTTGTGGGTTTTCTACGGCTTACTGATTCTTTCGCAGTTCAGGGCAGGTAGGATTCCATTTGTTCCTTATTCGCTTGTCAGTGTGATAAGAACCACGGACGGGGATATCCCGTCCATCAACACTCAATATCACCTTGATATCTTAGCTCTTGGGATAGCAGCCAGCATTTGTTTGGCAGTTCGTGGTGCAAAAAGGTAATATCAGCGTCAGATCGTAGTTATTGATTAATCTGGCAATTTACAGGCTTCAGTTAAAAGCCTCAGCCCCACCAGTGGTATTGACCTTGCTTTGGAAAAGTGTGAGTGTGCGAGGTTTATTTTCTCAAGATGGCTGCAATCAATAAAGCATACGATCCGAAGCAGGTGGAAGCGCGCCGTTACCAGCAGTGGCTGGATGCAGGCTGTTTCAAGGGGCGCGCTGGTGCGGGCGAGGCTTACTGCGTAATGATTCCGCCACCCAATGTCACTGGGATTTTGACGATGGGCCATGTGCTCAACAACACTATCCAGGACATCCTTGTGCGCCGCGCCCGTCTGGAGGGCAAAAATGCGCTCTGGATGCCTGGCACGGATCACGCATCCATTGCGACCCAAAACAAGGTCGAGCAGGCTCTCAAAAAAGAGGGCAAGCACAAGCGGGACTTGGGTCGCGAAGCCTTTGTGCAGCGCACTTGGGAATGGAGCCATGAATATGGCGGCATCATTTTGAAGCAGCTCAGGCGGCTCGGCGCCTCGTGCGATTGGGAGCGCACCGCCTTTACGATGGACCCTGCCTACGTCCGCGCGGTCCTCCACTCCTTCGTCGAGCTTTACAAGCGCGGCTATATCTACCGCGGCAAGCGCATGGTCAATTGGTGCCCTGGCACACAGACCGCCCTCTCAGATGAGGAAGTGATCATGAAGCCTCAGCGCGGCTTTTTCTACCGCGTGCGCTACGAGATTGTGGAGCGTCCGGGCGAATTTGTGGAAGTATCTACCACACGCCCGGAGACCATTCCGGGAGACACCGCGGTAGCCTTCCATCCCGATGATGAGCGCTACCAGCACCTCAAGGGGTGCCATGTTTGGCGTCCCCTCAGCCGTGCCGCTATCCCTCTGATCTGCGATGCGGCGGTGGACAAGGAATTTGGTAGTGGTATGCTCAAAGTCACTCCCGCGCATGACCGCGTGGACTACGATATCGGCCTTCGCCATAAGCTCCCCATCATCGATGTGCTGAACCCCGATGGCACGCTCAATGCCCTGGCAGGGGAGCTTGCAGGTATGGAGCGTTTCAAGGGCCGCAAGGAAGCCGCCAAGCTGCTCAAGGATAGTGGTGCCCTGCTCGAAGAAAAACCCTACGAGAACAATGTGGGCTTCTCTGAGCGCGCCGATGTGCCCATCGAGCCACGTCTCACCGAGCAGTGGTGGATGCGTTACCCGAAGGTCGAAGAGGCCAAAGCTGCCGTCCGCGATGGCTTGATAAAGTTTTGGCCCGACCGCTGGGAAAAGGTGTATCTGCACTGGCTGGATAATATCCAGGATTGGTGCATTTCCCGTCAGCTCTGGTGGGGCCAGCGTATCCCCGTTTGGTATCGCAAGGGTGCCGACCGCAACGACCCCGCAAATTGGCACGTCTCCATAGACGGCCCTTCCGATGCCGAGAACTGGGAGCAGGATGAAGACGTGCTCGACACCTGGGCTTCCAGCTGGCTCTGGCCTTTCGCCACCTTTGGCTGGCCAGATATGAGTGAGGAGCAAAAGAAGGAGCTCGCCTATTTCTACCCGACCAGTGACCTCGTCACGGGTCCCGACATTATCTTTTTCTGGGTGGCTCGTATGATTATGGCTGGGCTGGAGTTTATGGGCCCCGAAAAGAAGAGCCTCACCGCTGATGAAATCCGCGCCCGAATCCCCTTCAAGAATGTCTACTTCACGGGTATCATCCGCGATGGGCAGGGGCGCAAGATGTCTAAATCCCTTGGCAATTCCCCCGACCCGCTCGACTTGATCGACTTCTACGGGGCAGACGGTCTGCGCTTTGGCATCATGAGCGTAGCTCCCAAGGGGCAGGATATTCGTTTCGCCTACCAGCCTCCAAAACTCGGCAAAGATGGAGCCGTGGAAAAAGCCATGGAGTGCCCCGCCGCAGAGTTGGGCAGGAATTTCTGCAATAAGCTCTGGAATGCCAGCCGTTTCCGCCAGATGAATGGCGGCGATGCGCTTGTGGATAATACCAGCGTGCAGGCCATTGCCGCCCGCATGGCTAGCGCGGAGCTGGATGGCTACGATCACTGGATCCTCAGCCGCACCCTCAGCACTCTGGAAAAAGTGGAGGGGCTCTTCCGCGAGTACGAGTTCAACCCCATCATTCAGGAGCTTTACGACCTTTTCTGGGCAGACTTCTGCGACTGGTATGTAGAAGCCAGCAAAGCCAAGCTCCAAAACGAGGCCACCAAGGCAGGCTGCCTCGCAGTCCAGGATTTCGTCCTGCGCGAAATCCTCCTCATGCTCGCCCCCTTCTGCCCACACATCACCGAAGAGCTCTGGCAGCTCTTGGGCTACGGCTCAGAGTCAGCATTCCTCCAGGACCACCGCGTCGAGTCTGCCGCTGATTTGCGTAAAACTCTTTCCGCCGCTGGCCTCACTCTCAATGGGGATGCCGTGGCTCAAGTGGAATCGCTCAAAGACGTCGTCCAGAAGGGCCGCTCTCTCAAGATTGCCTACAATCTCGCTTCCAAGCGCGATGTCACCTTCTTCTTCACGGCAGAGCCTGCTTCAAGAGCCCTTCTGGAAGCTCAGGCAGATACCCTCAGGCGCCTCATGGGTGCCCAAAGCCTTAGCTGGCAAGCTAGTGCCCCGGATGCTGCCCCCGCCGCCATCTCCTCCCTCGGCACCCTCTACCTCGACCTCGCTAGCGCGGTGGACGTGGAGTCCGAGAAAAAGCGTCTCGCCAAAGAGCTGGAGCAACTTGCCAAAGCCATCTCTGGCGCGGAAGCCAAGCTGGGCAACGAAAACTTCACCGCCAAGGCCCCCGCCGACGTCGTTGAAGGCATCCGCCAAACCCTCTCCGCCAACCTCGAAAAACGCGCCGAGCTGGAGCGTCTCCTCTCCGCCTTCGGCGGCTAGGTATGAGCCGTTTGGTGTGTCAGCCCGCTTAAACACAGAATACAGTTACTTTCCCATCGACACCGCGCCTTCCTTCCGCTTTCTTCTCACGCAGTTATGCTGTCTGTTGTGCTTAGCGGAACCCTCCAGGGGGTGCAGGCTGCCCCCGTTATGGTGGAAGTCAGCGCCAGTGATTATGGCGATCCAAAGATGGTCATCGTCGGCCTCGCCGATATGGCCGTAAAAGAGGCCAATGATCGCGTGTGGACTGCCGTCGGCAATTCTGGCTACACCGTTCCCCTCAATCGCACCACCGTCAATCTCGCCCCGGGAGACTTGCGCAAGGAGGGCCCGCTGCTGGACTTGCCCATTGCGATCGGCTTCCTCGTCTCTAGCGGTCAAGTCTTGCCCGCCGATGGCCGTTTGGACTCACTTCTCATGGCGGGCGAGCTCAGTCTCTCTGGGGAGCTGCGGGCCGTGCGCGGTGGTCTGGCTCTGGCCATGCTCGCGCGCAATCTCGGCAAAAAGCAAATCATCCTCCCTCCAGCTTCTGCCGCAGAGGCCGCCCTAGTGGACGGCCTCGATGTCCTCGCCGCTCAGTCGCTCGACGAGGTGGCCCGCTTCCTCGAAGGCAAGGCCGAGCTCCGCCTTGTCCCGTCTCCTTTGCAAACCCTTCGCGAGGCCGCCCCATCCGCCTACGATGTGGATTTTTCCGAGGTAAAGGGCCAGTATGCCGTGCGTCGCGCCGTGGAGGTGGCCGTCGCAGGTGGGCACAATATCCTCCTCATCGGCTCCCCGGGCTCTGGCAAATCCATGATGGCCAAGCGTATCCCCACCATCATGCCCGAGCCCACCCTTCACGAGTTCCTCGAAGTCCTCGGCATCTACTCCGCCGCGGGAAACACCATCCGCGAGGGCGCCTTAGCCTTCCGCCGCCCCTTCCGCGCCCCGCACCACACCATTTCAGACGCTGGCTTGCTCGGCGGCGGCACCATCCCGGGCCCGGGCGAAATCTCCCTCGCTCACCACGGCGTCCTCTTTCTCGACGAGCTCCCCGAGTTCAAGCGCTCCACTCTGGAGGTCATGCGCCAGCCCCTTGAAGACGGCGAAGTCTCCATCTCGCGCAGCGCGGGCAAAATCACCCTGCCTGCCTCCTTCATGCTCGTAGCCGCCATGAACCCCTGCCCCTGCGGCTACCTGGGGGACAAGCGCCGCGAATGCCGCTGCACTCCTCCCCTCATCCAGAAATACCGCGCCCGTGTCAGCGGCCCACTCCTCGACCGCATAGACATCCACGTCGAAGCCCCCGCTCTTTCACTCGACGAGCTACGCAACGAGAAGCCCGCAGAGTCCTCCTCCGCCATGCGCGACCGCGTAAAGGCTGCCCGCGAGCGCCAGCATAAGCGCTTCCACGGCACTGGCATCTCCTGCAACGCCCGTATGAACCACGCCCGCATCCGCAAGCACTGCGTCATCACCCCAGAGTCGGGCCACTACCTCCAGCAAGCCATGGAGCAGCTCTCCCTCTCCGCCCGCGCCTACGACCGCATCCTCAAAGTCTCCCGCACCATCGCCGACCTCGCCGACTCCGAAAACATCCAGACTGGCCACCTCCTTGAAGCCATCCAAATGCGCAGCCTCGACAGAAACCTCTTCTACTGATCCACAATTGGTTTTACATTAGTTAATTCAAGGTAACGCCGCTATTTTTTCTTGCGCGTCATTGCTTTACATACTCATAGTTAAGAATCATCAGCACAAACATCGTAACTGCCATGAATACCCTCCAGTCCGTAACTCACCCACTCACTCACTCCTCCACTACTGTCAATGCCAGAGACCATCTTGTCAAAGGCAACGCATTTCATGAGAAAATTGGATATATTCTCTTTTGGCTTATCGCTCCGATTGGATTTATTCTCATCACCGTTTTCTCTTACGGAATCGCACTTGTGGGCGGGATCATCTGGTTGGTTCGTCGAAATGCCTTAGAGAAGCAAGCTGCCGCGCAAATTCATGGCTCCGCCATCAAGCTCTCCGAATTGCAATTCCCCGAAATCCATGCTTCGGCTCTCAGGTTAGCCGCTAAACTCGGGATGACAGATGCTCCTGATATCTACATCATGGAGAATAATCAGCAAAACGCTTTCGCCATCAAGGTAGGTAAAAAAAATACCGTCATTCTAACTGATGATATTGTTTACGGTTGCTTGGATACGGGTAATCAAGCTGCAATTGATTTCATTCTCGCTCACGAACTTGCTCACCATGCGCTCGGCCATCCTGGAGTAATTCGTTCTTACATTCGTAATCTCTACAAAAAACTCTCCCGCTTGGACGAGTTTTCTTGTGATAATATTGCTCTCGTTTTGACAGGAAATCAAGAAGCGGCAAAACGGGCTTTTGCTCTTTTAATGAGTGGACCTCAGCTCTTCTCTAAAGTCAATGTGGAAGCCCTCGACGCTCAGGCTGCCGAAGTGGATGTCGATAAGCATACCCGTCCCAGCGAACGTAAGCTAACGCATCCTCTCCTGCTACGCCGTTACGCCAGATTACTCTACGGAGCCAAGATATAATTACCCCCGCCCGTATCCCCTCAATAATACACCCCCGCCCCCACGCACCGCTCCCCTTCGTAGAGCGCACACACCTGCCCGGGCGCCAGCGCACGCTGCGGTTCCTTAAATACCAGCGCCGCCTCCCCGTGACCCAGCGGCGTGAATTCGCACGCTGCCGACGCATCCCTATAGCGCGGCTTGGCCAGCAGTGGGGCAGGGGAGTCTATCGCCGCTCCCAGCCAGCTCAGCGAGTGCAGCTTCACCTCCTTATGCCACAACCCCTCCGTTGTAGGCGTGTCAAACGCCACAATCAATCGGTTGCTCTCGAAATCCTTCCGCACCACCACATAGTGATTAAAGTCGCTGTTCGATGGGATGCCAATCCCCTTGCGCTGCCCCAGCGTATAGCGGTGCAGCCCTCTATGCGCCCCAAGGACCTGCCCGCCTGCGTTCACGATCTCGCCTGGCCTGTCGGG
>CAZHQD010000086.1:11198-12356 GCA_964533835.1 uncultured Puniceicoccaceae bacterium
GCCACCGCATCAAACCCATTCGCCAGCGCCCAGTCCAGCAACACCCCAAACTTCATCTCCCTATTGCACATCACATCAGGGTTCGGCGTTAGTCCCCGCTGATAGCCATCCAGCAAATACCGCACCACCCGCTCGCGGTAATCCTTTATAAAGTTCAGCACCCTAAACGGAATCTCCAGTCGCTCGGCCACCGCCCGCGCATCCTCTATATCCTGCTGCCACGGGCAATGCCCCACAATATTCTCCTCATTGATCCAGTTCTTCATGTAGGCCCCCTCAATGGCCACCCCCTCCCGCTTCAGCAGAAGCGCGGCTACGGCGCTATCAACGCCCCCAGACATGGCTACTAATACTCTCATCGGTCCTCCAATCCAAAACCGCCAACTAATAAAGTAGGCCCACCCCACCGCAAGGCAAATCCCCCGCGTCTCCCATTCCCCTACATCGCCTGCGCCGTCTGCAAAAACTGCGCCCAGCTCTCATCCACCGCCATCCCGGGCGTCACCGTCACAAACGGCCTCCAGCTCGGCTTGGTCGGCTTGCGCAGCAGCTTCATCCCCGCCTCATGCGGCAAGCGGTTTGCCTTCCGCGAGTTGCACCGCTTGCAGCTCGTCGCGATATTCTCCCAAGACGTCTTGCCACCCCTGTCCCGCGGGATCACATGGTCCAGATTCAGATCCCGCGGCGAGTAGGCCCGCCCGCAATACTGGCACGTATGATTATCCCGCTCGAAAAGATTCTGCCTGTTAAACTTCACCTCCTGCACAGGCATCTTGTCGAAATAGCTCAGCAGCAGCACATTCGGCTTCCTTATCGCCAGCCGCACCGTGTGGATAGCCTGCTCCTCCCGCGGCGGCGGATGCGCTATCGAAAACTCCAGCCACTCCTCGCCCGACATCACCCGAAAATTATCCGCCTCCGAGTGAATCACCTTCGCATGCTCCTGAAAAAGCAAACCAAAGGCCCTGGGCAGCGTAACGATATTCACAGGCTGCCACAATCGATTTAACACTAGCACGCGATGGTTAAGAGCCCCATCCATGCCACACACAATTCCCAAAAAATCCCTTGATGTCAATAGATTGAAAATCAATCCACCATTATTTTCCCTATTGTAACCATTTCCCCCTACACCCACTCAACAATTACAAACACCTT
>CAZHQD010000087.1:0-9919 GCA_964533835.1 uncultured Puniceicoccaceae bacterium
CTTACTTCAGAATCTTTATAACTCGAAAGTCCCTGTGGTCACCCACAGGGACTTTGTGCTTTTTGCACCACAATCACTCATGCATAAGTGTACACAAGTTTCTATTTAAAAACCGCGTTCTATAACTAACTACTTGCAAGTATATATGATCAGTTTTAAACCAGCTAATGCCAAATGAATATTCTGCACATAACTTTTTTTATTGGAACATTAACTTTGGTTGTGAACTCAGCGCTCGCCCAGTTCTCGATTACAACACTAGATGCTCCCCCCATCATCACCTTTAATCAAGATTCCGCCATCACTGGTGTTTACCGGTATGCTGGCACCGACACTAACGGCCCTGGTATTGGAGAGCCTGACAACTGGGTCATGCAAGGTGAAATTGGTCGTCTAGGTCTTGATTCCAGAGCGTGGGCTTACACTGATCCATCTGGCACGCTCGTTACCAGCAACCCTTTCCAATCTGATGCCAATGGAAACTCTGTTACATCCAATCGCTTCGATATGTTCCAAAATGCTGTCGTTGCCTCTCCTACTGCCGCCCCTGCAGATTATGCAATTCGCTTCAACGAAAATTCATGGGCCGACAAGCGCCTCACCCTCAAAGTCACCAATAATACTGGTATTACCGTCAATGAGTGGCCAATCAGTCTTGATACATGGTTCAACGATACAGGCTACAATCCAGCTACGCTAAATATGCTGGTGGGAACTGCCTTTGACCAGAACGCTGTGGGTTACACCAATCTCGATTCCCGTACGGGCACAAACACCAATTCTGGCCTCTCCTCTATGGAAACTATCGGTGGCGTCTATAGCCAACCGATTGCCAATGGAGAGTCTTTTTATATCCAGCTCTTCTACGATCAAAATGGCCAAGGCACCGCCTTCATAATCGACAACTTCAGCATCAGCGCTGTCCCAGAGCCTAGCACCTACGCCGCCATCGCCGCTCTCGGCGTGTTGGCTCTCGCTTGGCTCCGCCGCCGTCGCTAGTAGTCTTACTTCAGAATCTTTATAACTCGAAAGTCCCTGTGGTCACCCACAGGGACTTTTTATTGCCAATCGCTTTGGTGATTACAGGTATTCTTGCGAGATTGTGCGCTTATCCTAAAGTAATCAGCCATGACAGCCCCACAGAAACGCGTTTCGCTCAAAGATATCGCTAAGGCGGCAGAGGTTTCCGTTTCCACGGTCTCACAGTGCCTCCTCCATAAATCTGGCCCCAACGCACAAACAGCCTCAAGAATCAGGGCGCTGGCCGCAGAAATGGGCTATCGCCCCAATCCCGTTCTCTCTTCATTAGCACGCTCTAAATTCAAGGACGCCCATATTGCTGAAACCACACCAATCGCGGTTATTCTTCATTGCACAGACCCCCACTACTATCCCCCAGTTTTGGCTCAGGACAATAGAGCTGTGGTGATTGAAACGTATGCGCGCCAGTTAGGCTATAGTGTTCACTTTTATCGGCATGACTGCATTACTAAGCCCAAAAACCTCATACGTGAGCTCTATCACAAAGGAATCATCGGCGTCATTGTTGTTTTACAATCCACACGAGATTTGAGCTTAATCCTTGATAACGATTGGTCTCAATTTCAAATGGTAGTCGCTTCAAATGACTACCGTCTATCCCGTTTCCATCTTGCCTGCGGCAATATCTTTGAGTCAATCAGGCTCACATGGTCGAACTTATTAGCTCAGGGCTACAGGCGAATCGGCTGGGCAGTCCTAAAACACCCGGACGACGAATACGACGACTTTATTCGCTACGCCTGCATTAATGAATGCCAATCCCAAACGGCCATGGAGTACCGCATTCCCCCGTTCTCGGGCGCTTCATTTTATGATGCAACCCCCTTCATTAAATGGTTTTTTGAATACAGACCAGAGGTGGTCGTAGGGTTCCACATCGGTCAATACTACTGGCTCAAAAGCGCTGGGTTGCGTATCCCTCAGGACGTAAGTTTCTGCCACCTTCATATTGATAGCAAAGACTCCTCTCAACTCGATATCGGAGGCATTATAAGTATGGAATACGACGTCTGCCAGGCTGCGGTCACACTCCTGGACCAACTCATAAAACACCACTCCCTTGGCTTAGTCAGTCAGTCCTGCCGCATTGTTATCAACCCCTCTTGGAAGAGCGCCGCTTCCTGTCCGTTTTTAACAAAATAAAGACCGCTATCGTTTAAGATAGCGGTCTTTAAAGTGAATCAGTGCGTATCGGCTACTTTCTGTTTCTCTTGCGAATATAGCCGAAGGCCAATGCCAAAACGGCTAAAATAGCCGCATATTGCGAAGGCTCTGGAACGGCTGATACTGGCGTCCACTCAGTCGAGCTAAACGCATAATTGAGCGTAGCCAAGGAGGTTGCTGATGCCCCTGTCCAATTGGCTGTGTAAGAATCAAACAGAATAGTGTCTATCGGCGATGTTGTTCTTCCGGTGATATTCACTGTGTAATCCGCTGTTCCTTCCGTCGCGTTGTTGGCGTTGGCCCCCAGGAATATCTTGGCTACTGCGGTATTCCACTGAGTATCTTCTAGCTTGATTACAAAATCAAAACTCGTTGCGCGTGGGTAACCAGCAATTGTGCTGCCGGACGAATCTCCTTCAAACCGCCAGCCGTTAGTCCCTGATCCCGCCTTGAGTGTTACCACATTCGATCCGCCTATCCGCAGTATATAATTCACACCGCTACCCCATGCATCCCCATTATTTGTCTCGGGAGCATATGTAATCGACCCACCAAAATACACATTAGGGCTGAAAGTCGGCCCTCCTGAATCATTGTCTATCCAGGTATGGTTTGGGGATGCGCTAATAGGCGTGGTCACGGATTCAACATCATCACCGGCGCCTCCGCCTTGCGTAGTGAGCGTTGTATTAAGAATTGGGTAGCTTACAATCGCAGCAGATGAAACCGCGCTTGAAGCGATAAGAACGAGTAGTGAGTGGAGTTTATTTTTCATAAGGTATTGAGAATCCCCACCAATCTAATCCCTGGATTATTCCCCTCAATAGTGCTCTTTTTATAACCGTACAAACAGATGATTTTAGAAAACCAAATAATCGCAAAAAATGATTTCTTTTTCTTAAAAATATCTTCATCCTTTCACGTCAACTGATTTTTTTATCGCGATTCGTAACATTTCTGCTAGTGTCTTTACCTGACAATCCTGTCTTCAAATTGTCTCTAAATCTGAAAATGAAAAACATAACACGTAAACTCGCCCTCATCGGCGCTCTCATGCTAACCGCTGTCACGGCCAACGCCGCCACGCTTACCATCCGCTTGGTCAATGTGAGCTTCCCACAATGGGGGGTTCTCAAAAGCACTTACCTAACCGCTCTCGATAGCTATGCCGCCATCTATGCCGGCCAAGGCATTGCCTTCAATGTGGACGGTAGCAATCCCAACTCTATCGACTTCGTGTACAGCGGTGTCGCTTTTGACTACTACGAAACCTTCTACGAGACCTGGGCTGGTCAATACCTCACTGCTTTAAACAGCGCCGTTCAGCCAATCGGTCTCCGTTACGAAATCATTTACGACGGCGTAGCCCTCGCCGAAACCAAAGTCGCCGAAATCCGCCAGTGGTGGCCCTATGCCGCCAACCTCGGTGATTACTGGTCTTGGACCGAAGGTATGGGCTACTTCTGGATCAATTACTATCCCTGGGTCTATTCCTGGATCACCACGGGCTGGCTCTACACCTATCCAATCGAGGCTAACCAATTCTTCTACTGGATACCTGGCCGCGGCTGGGTCTATTCCGATGGCGACATTGATAACCTCTGGGACGTCGAGTAAATCCTAGCTCTCCCCGTCTTTTCTAGCCGCGCACCCCCGAAGGTGCGCGGTTTTTTCTTATTAAAATCTCCCTGTTGACAACCACGTCTTCAAACGGCTTTCATTCCCATTATGCAAAAGTCTCCCCCTTGCACCATTGGCGACTCCTTCAGCTTCGGCTGGCAGCTCTTCAATCGTCACCCTTGGCACTTTGTTTTCGTAGGCATTCTCTTTCTGATTCCCAGTCTGGCCACTCAGGGCTTCTTCCTCTTTGTTGCCCTCACGCTCTACCCCTTTTTCATCTTTAATTACCTCCTCTCCTTTACCGCAGGCAGAAGGCCCGCCATCCAAAGCTTCTTCACCAATTTCCACCGCCTCCTCCCTTTCGTTTTCAATTACCTGTTGGTAGCCCTTATCACGCTCGTCGGCTTTGCCCTGCTCATTCTCCCGGGCATCTACCTCTATACCCGTCTAGCCTTTGCTCCATTTCTGGTTTTGGAGAAAAACCTCGATCCCATTGCCGCCCTCAAGGAAAGCTGGGCCATGACTTCGGGCCACGTCTTCTTCCTCATCAAGTTTCAAGTCCTCAGTTTCATCATTATGTATGCGGGGCTTCTTGTCTTTCTCGTGGGCTTTTTTATTACCGTCCCGCTCGTCATCGTGGCCGAGGTCTACCTCTTCTTCCGTTTTCTCAATCGCAACATCGTCACTATCGAGTACCGCTCCTAGAGTATTAAAATCCTGAAATTGCATTCGCATCCCTTTTTGGCCCCTACAAGGCCCAAATTAACGTCCTTTTCATAAATTTTCTGTTTTCCAGAGTTGACGCCATTGCTGCCCTTTCGCATTCTGCCCGTTTTGGTTTTTAACCCAACTGGCTGACTGGATGCGCTTAAAGTTATTTTCCATCGTTGCACTGCTTATGGTCGGCGCGGCTACCACCGTGCATGGGGCTGGTGTGTCCCCACGCGCCGACGTGCTGTTTGATATTGGTGGTTTCCCCATCACAAACAGTATTGCCACAGGCTGGCTCATTACACTCGCGATCATCCTTGGCGTCCGCCTTGCAGTCGGTACACCCAGGCTCGTCCCTGGTCGCGGGCAAGCCATTATTGAGGGCGTAGTCGGCGGCCTGCGCGACCTCGTGGCCCCCATCATAGGCAAAAAAGCCCTCGCGGTCTCCCTCCCCTTTGTCCTCGGCTTCTTCTTTTATATAGTCCTGCACAACTGGTCGGGTCTCTTTCCCGGTGTTGGCAGCTTGGGCACAGGCTACACCGATGCCGAAGGCACCTTCCACCTCACGCACCCATTTATCCGCCCCGCAAATGCCGATTGGAACGGCACCATTGCTCTCGCGCTCGTAGCCATGACTGCTTGGCTCTTCATTTGCATTCGCTGCGCGGGCGTCAAAGTCATCCTCTACGATTTGTTCGGTAACAAGGCCGACAAAAAGGAAATCGGTGGCGGTATGTATCTGCTGCTCACGCTCATGTTTTTAGTCGTAGGCGTTATCGAGGTCGTCTCCATCCTCATCCGCCCCTTCACCCTTTCCATACGTCTCTTCGGGAATATCTTCGGTGGCGAAAACCTTCTTCACAATACAGGCTTCGTCTTCCCCTTTTACTTCCTTGAGCTCCTTGTTGGCCTCGTCCAAGGCCTCGTCTTCATCCTCCTCTTCAGCGTCTATATCGGCCTCATCTGCAATCACGACGAGGGCCACGATCATGACCATGATCACGAGCACAAGGAGGGCCACGCCCACTAGTTTACTTTAGCGAATCGGGAGCCTGTCCGAAGCCAGAGCGCCGGCACGGGCACGGTTCGCAAATACAAATACCACAACACACATCAAAATAATCAGCCATGACACCCGTAATCGCAGAAATCACAGGGAATATCGCTAGCACCGCAGGTGTGCTCGCCGCCGCTATTGCCGTTGGCAGCATCGGCATGAAGGCCGTTGAGTCCGTTGGCCGCAATCCTGGCGCCTCAGGCAAAATCCTCGTCCAGTCCATACTTGGTATGGCGCTCGCCGAAGGTCTCGGCCTCATCGCCCTGTTCGCTGCCTAATTGCTCTTCTCAGGGCGCGCTCTTCCTTTTCGGTAGGGCGCGCCCTTTTTTCACCTCTCCCTTTATTCAAGCCGCTTTTAGCTCACTCTTCGCATGACTGCGCTCCTTCACTCTTTCATTATTGCCGCCGCAGACGTCACCGCTGTCGGCGCCGAAGCAGATTTAGTCACGAAATTCGGGATCGTTCCCAAGTACATCATCATGCAGGTGGTGAGCTTCGCCATCCTCTCCTTCGTGCTCTACCGCTTCGCCTTCAAGCCTGTGCTGGCCACTATGGACGAGCGCACCTCCAAGATTGAGAGTGGCCTCAAGTATGCCGAAGACATGAAGCAAAAGCTGGCCGAAACTGAAAAGCGCCAAACAGAAATCCTTGCCCAGGCTCGCGAAGAAGCTGGCAAAATCGTAGCTCAGTCCCGCGCAGAAGCCAAGGCCCTCTACGAAAAGCAAGTCCAGGAAACCGCAGCCAAAGTGGAAGACATGCTCTCCAAAGGCCGTCAGGCCAACGAGCTCGAGCGCCAGAAAATCCTTGGCGAAGTCCGCCAGGAAGTCAGCCGCCTCGTCGTCCTCACCACCTCCCGCGTCCTCCAATCCACCCTTACCGACGCCGACCGCTCCAAAATCAGCGAAGCCGCCGCAAAAGAGCTCGCCAGCAAAAACTAGCTCTCTCCAACGGCCCTGCTTTATTTGAATTTATAATTTATAATTTAGAATTACCTCGCAAATGCTGCCTCCCGCAAAGCTAGCTCGCAAACTCCTCGAATTGAGCCTGGCCGATGGCCGCCTCTCCTCAGAGCGCGTAAACGGCGTGCTGGAATACTGCCGCAAGCAGCCCACCTCCCTCCGCCGCAAGCTCCTCGCCGCTTACCTTAAGCAAGTCCGCCGCGAAATCCAAAAGACCGAGGCCGTCATCGAGCACGCTGGCCCCATCAACCAGCAGATCATCGCCTCCGTCACCGCAAGCCTGGCCCAAATCGCGGGCAAACCCGTCTCCGCTACCACCCGCGAAAACCCTGCTCTCATTGCAGGCCTCCGCGTCCGCCTTGGTGACGATGTCTGGGATAATTCCGTGGCAGACAAACTCCGCCGTCTCGCCCATTCCTAACCGCCTCTTTCTCAAAATCTTAATAGCCAACAAACCTTTCCGATGAGCTCCATTATCGCACAGATCGAACAGGAAATCGCCCGCATTAATACAGGCGCCACAAAGTCCAACACGGGCCGCATCAGCGCTATCGCCGATGGCGTCGCCAAAATCGAAGGCCTCTCTGGCGTCATGTTCAATGAAATGATCGCCTTCCCGGGCGACGTCTTCGGTATCGCTCTCAATCTCGAAGAAGACACCGTCGGCGCCGTTATCCTCGGTGACGCCTCCAACCTCAAAGAAGGCGACGAGTGCCACACCACTGGCCGCCTCCTCTCCGTCCCTGTCGGCAAAGCCCTCCTCGGTCGCGTTGTGGACGCCCTGGGCCGCCCCGTAGACGGCAAAGGCCCCATCAATGCAGAGGCCACCTACCCCGTCGAAAAAATTGCCCCTGGCATCATCCCCAGAAAGTCCGTTACTCAGCCCGTCCAGACAGGTATCATGCCTATTGATGCCATGATCCCCATTGGCCGCGGCCAGCGCGAGCTCATCATCGGTGACCGCCAGACTGGCAAATCCACCATCGCCATAGACACCATCATCAATCAGGCCCAAATCAACAAAGTCGGCCTCGCCAGCGGCGATAAAGATTTCCGCCCGGTCTATTCCATCTACGTCGCCATCGGCCAGAAAAACGCCAACATCGCGCGCACCATCGAAGTCCTCCGCAAGGCAGACGCCCTGGACTTTACCATCATCGTCATTGCCCCCGCCGCAGACAATCCCGCCAATCTCTACATCGCCCCCTACTCTGGCTGCGCCATGGGCGAATGGTTTATGGAAAACGGCATGGATGCCCTCATCGTCTATGATGACCTCTCCAAACACGCCGCCGCTTACCGCCAAATCTCGCTCGTTCTCAAGCGCCCCTCGGGCCGCGAAGCTTACCCTGGAGACGTCTTCTACCTCCACAGCCGTCTCCTTGAGCGCGCTGCCCGCCTGGATAAAGACTTCGGCGGCGGCTCCCTCACCGCCCTCCCCATCATCGAAACCCAGGCGGGCGACGTCTCGGCCTACATCCCCACCAACGTCATCTCCATCACCGACGGCCAGATCTTTCTCGATACCGACCTCTTCAATCAGGGCATCCGCCCCGCCATCTCCGTCGGTATCTCCGTCTCCCGCGTAGGCTCCGCAGCCCAGATCAAAGCCCTCAAGCAAGTAGCTGGCCGCGTTAAGCTCGAGCTCGCCCAATTCCGCGAACTCGCCGCCTTCGCCCAATTCGGCTCAGACCTCGACGCACGCACCAAGCAGCAGCTCGACCGCGGCTCCCGCATCGTTGAGCTCTTCAAGCAGCCAGCCTTCTCTCCCAAGGCCGTCGAGCTCCAGGTTGCCCTCCTCTGGACCGTCCAGAATGGCCACTTCGACTCCATCGACGTCAAGAAAATCGTCGCCGCCACGGAATCCCTCGCCGAATTCCTCAACACCCGCAAAGAACCCCTCCTCACCAAAATCCGCACAGAAAAAGCCCTCTCCGACTCCATCACCGCCGACCTCAAGTCCGCCATCGCCGAGTGGAAACCCAACTTCCAAGCATAGTTCAATGCACAATGCTCAATGCACAATGCAGAAAAATCCAAACCTAAAGACCTAAAAGAACGGACCTTTATTTTTGCGATTCGAATATGCAAGCTTTACTCGGCCTTACCAAAATCAACCCTAACTCAGACAATTGGAAAACAGCTCTTGCGCTCTGGAACCTCTGTGGGTGCAAACTATCGTGAAGCCAACCGCTCCCGCACAAAAGCAGAATTCAAATCGAAAATTGGTGACTGCCTAAAGGAAATTGAAGAAACCGAATACTGGCTCGATTTGCTAATTCACCTCTCCATTTTCTCAGAACCAAAACTCAAACACATAAGAGACGAAGCAGGCGAGCTCTCTGCAATATTCATATCAATCCTAAGAACAAGCGCTAAGCAGGTAGATGAATCCTAGCATCACCAACAACACTTCATTCCAAATTGTGCATTGTGCATTGTGCATTGTGCATTGTTAATTTCTTCCCATGGCCAATCTTCGAGACATTCGTCGCCGTATCAAGGCCGTCAAAAACACGGCCCAGATCACCCGCGCCATGCAGCTGGTCGCGGCTTCCAAAATGAAGCGCGCTCAGGACCTCGCTCTCCATGGCCGCCCCTACGCCCAGCTCATGGCCGAAATGCTCCTGGAGCTCGACCGCCAAAACTGCTTCGCCGAGTCCGAAACCCCGCTCCACCCCTTCCTCGCTGCCCGCCCCGTCAAGCGCCGCGGCATCCTCCTTATTACGCCGGACAAAGGCCTCTGCGGCCCCCTCGTCTCCAATATCCTCCGCCTCGTCGCAGACATCCCTAAAGACGCCGCCTCCTACGTTTGCGTTGGCCGCAAAGGCTCCCAGGCCATCTCCCGCTCGGGCCGCAAGCTCATCGCCGATTTCTCCGTTTCCGATAAAGCCCAATTCCACGAAATCCGCCCAGCAGTCGAGCTCATGATCAAAGCCTTCGACGACGGCGAGATAGACACCATCGAAGTCCTCTTTGCCCGCTTCGTCAACACCCTCAAGCAAGAAGCCGTCATAGACCAGCTCGTCCCCATCACCAACCTGGAGGCCGACATCAAAGCCATCATCGGCGACAACGATTACACCGCCGCCGCACCCATCAAGGGCGACACCCGCGAATTCAAGTTCGAGCCCGCTCCCGAAATCATCCTCGGCCAGCTCCTCAACCTCTTTGTCAAAGGCGAAATCCACCAAATGCTCCTCGAAGCAAAAGCCTCAGAGCACAGCGCCCGCATGGTTGCCATGAAAACCGCGACCGACAACGCCAAGGAGCTCGCCGCCAACCTCACCCTCGATTACAACAAAGCACGCCAAGCCGCCATCACCCAGGAAATCCTCGAAATCGCCGCCGCCCAATTCACCTCCAA
>CAZHQD010000087.1:10019-11967 GCA_964533835.1 uncultured Puniceicoccaceae bacterium
TATGAATACCGGAACCATCAGCCAAATCATCGGAGCAGTCGTCGATGCCAAGTTCGACCCCGCCAAGATGCCTGCCATCTTCAACGCGCTCGAAGTCACCTACAAAATCGGCGACAAAGACAACCGCCTCGTCCTCGAAGTGCAACAGCACCTCGGTGACGGCATGGTGCGCGCAGTCGCTATGAGCTCCACCGAAGGCCTCGTCCGCGGTATGACCATCACCGACACCCAAAACCCCATCACCGTCCCCGTCGGCGAGGGCGTCCTCGGTCGCATCTTCAACGTCACGGGCGACCCGGTGGACGGCAAAGGCAACGTCACCTACACCAAGCGCTACCCCATCCACCGCGCGGCCCCCACCCTTCTCGACCAAAGCACCGAAGCCGAAATCCTCGAAACAGGCATCAAAGTTATCGACCTCATTTGCCCCTTCCTCAAAGGCGGTAAAGTAGGCGCCTTCGGCGGTGCAGGCGTAGGCAAGACCGTCGTCATCCTCGAGCTCATCAACAACATCGCCAAAGCCCACGGCGGTTACTCCGTCTTCGCTGGCGTAGGTGAGCGCTCCCGCGAAGGAAACGATCTTTACCACGAAATGTCAGACGCTGGCGTTATCGACCAGAAAGACCTCTCCAAGTCCAAGGTTGCCCTCGTCTACGGCCAGATGAACGAGCCCCCAGGCGCCCGTATGCGCGTCGCCCTCTCCGCTCTCGCCATGACGGAATACTTCCGCGACGAGAAAAATCAGGACGTGCTCCTCTTCATCGACAACATCTTCCGCTTCTCCCAGGCAGGCTCCGAAGTGTCCGCCCTCCTCGGTCGCTCCCCCTCCGCCGTAGGTTACCAGCCCACACTCGCCAGTGAGATGGGCGCTCTCCAGGAGCGCATCACCTCCACCAAGAAAGGCTCCATCACCTCCGTCCAGGCCGTCTACGTTCCCGCAGACGACCTTACCGACCCTGCCCCAGCCAACACCTTTGCTCACTTGGACTCCACCATCGTGCTGGAGCGCCGCATCGCTGAGCTCGGCATCTACCCCGCTGTAGACCCCCTCGCCTCCACCTCCACTGCCCTCCAGGCAGCCGTCGTCGGAGACGAGCACTTCAAAGTCGCCCGCGGCGTCCAGTCCGTCCTCCAGCGCTACAAAGACCTTCAGGACATCATCGCCATCCTCGGCATAGATGAGCTCTCCCCCGAAGACAAGCAGACCGTCTTCCGCGCCCGCAAAATCCAGAAATACCTCTCCCAACCCTTCCACGTTGCCGAAGTATTTACAGGCTTCCCAGGCGCCTACGTTTCCGTAAAAGACACCGTCCGCGGCTTCAAAATGATCCTCGACGGCCAGCTCGACCACGTCAACGAAAACGACTTCTACATGAAAGGCTCCATCGAAGAAGTCCTCAAAGCCCACGAAGGCGCCAAGAAATAAGGCCCCCTGCCTTACGTCACCTTCTCTGTGGCCCTCCGCGCCTCTGTGGTGAAGCCTTCTTCCAACCTTCCTTAACTTATAATTTCAGAAACTTCTTCATTCTTCATTCATCATTCTACCTTTTCCGATACTTCTTCCTTCTTCATTCTTCATTCTGCCTTTCAACATGCCTCTCCTCCTCGAAATCGTCACGCCTGAGCGCATCGCCTACTCAGGCCCCGTAGATAGCGTCGTGCTCCCCTCAGAGTCGGGCGAGGTCGGCATCCTCCCGGGCCACATCCCCCTCCTCACCATGGTCGAGCCAGGCGAGCTCCAGGTCACTGCCAACGGCGCCACTGAGTTCCTCGCCATAGACAAAGGCTTCGTCCAAGTCCTCGGAGACAAAGTCTCCGTCCTCACCGAGCAAGCCATCAACGTCTCAGAAATCGACCTCAACGCACTCGAAGACGCCCGCAAACGCGCCGAAAAAGCCCTCGAAGAAGCCAAAAAACAAGGCGCAGACAGCGCCCTCATCGAAGAATC
>CAZHQD010000088.1:0-10516 GCA_964533835.1 uncultured Puniceicoccaceae bacterium
CTCCGCCGCCCGCCCATCGCGCCCTATCTGTATGCGGATTCCTTCTCTTCTGTGCGCTCTGATCCAACCGTAAACCCCTATCTGGAAGCAGGCGACTTCTTCTACAGGGCGGATTGGACAGGATCGCTCTTTGGAGTGCAGTCCTTCCTCATACGCGTTTCCTACCTGGATTTGCACCACGAATTAAAGACCGCATGGGGCGCTCTGATTGCCTCCTATGAACGCACTGGGAAATGGCCCTCCGAAGCGCTCCGCCGTTTTGATACGGCGGCAGTGGATTTTGAGCCAATTACCATAACTTACGATGACAAGGGCTCACCAAAAACAATCGTAGTAAGCAGTCTTGACTACGATAACTGCCTGGGCCCAATACGGGAAATTCTCTCCAAGAGAGATAAAATACTGGAAGTTCGTCTCGCCCGCGAACTCTCTAAACGACTACGCGCAAACTACCTCGACACCAAAGTGCTGGCCGACCAAAATCGCTAGCCCATGGATAACACAGGCAATACCAAGAGCCACACATTGCAGTTTCGCGTTCGCTACGCCGACACCGATCAAATGGGCTCCTATTTTAATAGCCGCGTCCTGGAATGGATGGAATACGGGCGCACGGAGCTATCCAGGCACTTGGGCCTCCCCTACTCCGAATGGGAAAAGCGTGGCGTATATCTGCCTGTTGTGGAAGCACACTTAAAATTCCAAGGCAGGGCTCCCTACGATACGCTTCTCGAAATGACCACCAGTGTGCAGCCTGAAGGCCATGTGAGGCTGCGCTTTGACAATGTAATAACCGTCGCTGAAACTCGTGCCCCTATTGCCAAGGGCTTTACCATTCACGCCCTCATCAGCAAAGAAGGGAAGATATTGCGCATTCCTGAATGGGTGAACGAGAATATCTTCGGACAGAAATAAATCGTCCGAATTAGAACTCCACAAACTCACCTTGGCTTGCACTGTAGGCGTAGGGGAAGAACGAGCGACCTGACCAGAACCAGCCACCGTCTGCCAGTGACCAGAACCAGAAATTGGTGTCGTAGTTGGATGCTAGCCAAATCCAATCGTTAGTGGAGGTAGAGAAGACCCAAGGGTAGGCTTCAGTCCAGACGAAGTCTAGCACTGGATGCCATTTCCATGTGGTGCCCTCAAAAGTGACCGCATCCCAGAGTGCATTGTTGGGAGGAGAGATGCGGTTTATAGCATTGAGTATACCGTCATTACCGCCGGGGAATGAGCTGGTATCCTTGAATGAGATGAAGCTGTAAGCAACTTCCCATAGATCATAGTCGTTATTACCTCCCACTCCATTTAGCACCACATAAAGCGGACGCGGAGGAATGCCTCCTTGGTAGTAGAGACTAATAAATGCAGAGAGATTGGGGTCGCGGAGATCGCGATCGAAGTTCATCCCCTGAAGTTTTTCATTGGTAGCTTGTGTATCGTTTTCATCTATGCTGATAGCATAAAACTTTACTGGTACCCCGTTTGAATTTACGCCGCCATTGGCTTTAATCGGGTTGATAACCATATCTCTCAGCTCAGGCATTTGTTCTGAGCAGGATTGGCACCAGTGCGAGAAGAACATGATTACGACAATGCTGCCGTAAAGATCACTGCGGGGAACATCCGAGCCATCAACACGACTCTCTAAAGTAAAATCAGGCGCGACTTGGCCAACGCTGACTGCGGCATGAACGGGAGCGCTTAGTGTGAGCGCGAGTACGATAGACAAGAGACAGCGTGTGATCATTTTCATGGTATGTATTCTTATTGAAAAATTTAGCCTGCGGCCACGTTGACAAGCCCTGCGCTTTGTTCGTCCGCGTGGTAACTGCTGCGCACAAGCGGCCCGCTCTCAACCACATCGTAGCCTATGGAAAGGCCAAAGGCTTTCCACTCGGCAAATTCCTCGGGGGTCACCCAGCGATCAATAGGGGAATGTTCGGCGCTTGGTTGCAAATACTGGCCGATGGTCAAGATATTAACGCCTTCCTCCCGCATATCACGCATAGTCTGGGCAACCTCTTCCTTCTTCTCACCAATACCCAGCATAATGCTGGTCTTGGTGGTGAAGCCTCTGGACTTGGCGTGGCGGAGGACTTTGCGCGTCACGGCGTAGCTTGCAGTCTTACGGATGGGGCGCTGGAGGCGTTCCACTGTTTCGATATTGTGGTTAAGAATATCTGGTTTGGCATCCAGCACTATGTCGAGCAAATCCAGTTTACCGCGAAAATCTGGAATGAGCACCTCTATGCCACAAGTGGGCAAACGGTAGCGGATAGCGCGAACAGTGGCTGCCCATACGGAAGCGCCGCCGTCCTTCAAGTCATCGCGAGCCACACTCGTAATCACGGCATGCCTGAGCCCCATTTGAGCCACAGCAGCCGCCACACGCGCAGGCTCACCGAGATCGAGCTCTGTGGGCCGGCCTGTCTGGATTGCGCAGAAGGTGCAACTGCGAGTGCACACATTACCAAGAATCATGAGCGTGGCTGTACGGCGCGACCAGCATTCGCCCATGTTTGGGCAATTCGCACTTTGGCAGACAGTGTGCAGGCTGCCAGTGTCCACGATTTTGCGGACTTCCTGATATGCAGGACTAGAGGGAAGTTTGGCGCGCAGCCAATCCGGTTTACGCAGTTGCATGGTCGTTTATGCTAATCCACCCAAAGCGGAATATCTAGTAAAAAAGCTAAAATGCCACTGTCTCTGTGAAACGAACCACAGAGCGCAGGGGCAAATCACTCGCGTTAAAGCCGACCATGAGCATAAACTCACCTGCTTCCGCCTGCCAGCGCTTGGTATTAGAGTTATAAAATGCAAGCGCCTCTTGATTGAGCGTGAAGGCTACCTCTTTTTCTTCACCAGCCATTAGCTCGACAGCTGAAAATGCGCGTAAGTCCTTGGGAGGACGCGGCAAACTTGCCTGCGTATCGGCAACATAAAGCTGCACTACGGTTGTTCCCGATCGCTTGCCAGTATTTTTTACACGAACGGACACCCTGAGCTCGGTGTTTGGAACCATTTCGGGTGTACTCAAACGCAAATCACTAAGTGAAAACTCTGTGAAACTAAGGCCAAATCCAAAAGGGAAGCGGGGCAGGATGCCATTTTTATCAAAATGCCTGTAGCCATGGAAAATCCCATCTCCCAGGAAGACACGCTTATCGCCATCGGTGTCTAAATACCATGGCGCAGAGCCCCTGTCCTCAGCATTTTTCTCCCAAGTGAATGGCAAGTGCGCACCAGGATTATTTTTGCCAAATAACGTTTCAGCGGTAGCAAGGTTGCCTTCTTGGCCTGGATACCATGCGTGCAACAGAGCACCAACGCTATCCAACCAGTTCTCTACCGATACGGCTCCCCCAGCCGTCAAGACCACAGCTGTTCGCGAATTAGCTTCGCCTACTTTTCTGATAAGCTCTTCCTGCACTGCGCTGAGAGCAAAAGGCCTGTCGTAACCCTCAGCCTCATCGTCGGCAGTGAACCCTGCGGTTAGCACAACGGCATCGGCAGCTTTGGCAGCCTGGATAGCTGCATCAAAATCCGAAAATGCGGCCCTTACAGGCTCCCACCCAAAACGCATGGCATTGTAACCTCTGTCCTGCCTGTATTCGACCTTAACCGCATAGGCACGCCCCGCTTCAAGCCGCTTGATAGTGGTGTAGACACGCCCTTCTGGAATCTTTCCTGAATCCATAAGTATCTCACCATCCAGATAAACACGGAAGAATGCATCGTGAGCCTTTGCAAAGAAACAATGATCCTCCGTTGTTTTAGGGGTAAGGAACCCGGACCAGCGAGCCGAGAAATTCCAGCGATCCACGCCTTCGCCAATCGGCTTGCCGTCATACCAAGCAATATTGCAACGATCTTCTGCACGTGTGAGGGCGGGAATCCCTGCCAGCTCTCTATTGTTAAAATACTCGGCAAACAGACCTGCAGCGCCATTCGGCTGTGTGAACTCCGAAGCCTCAAATGCTTTGGCCGCTCGGTATAAATCCACACCCATATGATAGGTAATGACTGTATCCTTAGAAACTTGATCTTTGATTGCATCCAGTAGTTTAACAACACGATGCGGAGGGGTGTAGGCGCTGCCGCCACCGCAAATAGTTGGGTATTCAGCGTGGCATCCGATTACAGCTAATCGCTTTACTTTAGCCGCCTCGAATGGCAGCGCTGACGTCCCGTCTGCTAGTTTCTTATTTTGTAAAAGAACTACACCTCGACGGGCAACTTCAAGTGCAGCCGCCTCAGTAACAGGGTCACGATAGGGTATAGATTCATCTTTTTGTTCGTGTTCAAGCCACCCGAAACACACGCCTAGTCTCAGCAGGCGACGCACTTTTTCGTCAATCGTGTCCATACTAACAAGCCCCTTCTCGAGAGCGGGGAGAAGATTCTTGGCATTCATGTGCTTGCCCCACGGCATCTCCAAATCCAACCCGTTATTCGCCTGCATTACGGCATTGTAGCATGAATCCCAATCGCTCATGACAAGCCCAGAAAAGCCCCACTCTTCCTTCAAGACAGTTTTGATGAGCCATTCATGCTCTGAACAGTGCTGACCGTTTACCAGATTGTAAGCAGTCATAAGGCAAGCCGCTCCGCCTTCTTTAATAGCCATCTCGAATGCACGCAAATAAACCTCTCTAAGAGTGCGCTCGTCTGCGTCCGTACTGACAGCGTGGCGGTCGTATTCTTGAAAGTTGCATGCGAAGTGCTTTACAGTGGCAGCAACTGACATATCCTGAATTCCGCGAATAATGCCGGAAACAAGCTTACCTGCCAACCAGGGGTCCTCGCCGAGATACTCAAAGTTTCGCCCGCATTGAGCGGCGCGGTAAAGATTCACTCCGGGCGCAAGGAGAATATGAATACCACGCGCGCGGCAGTCACGGCCTAGTGCTTGCCCAAATTTTTCCGCCAGACCAACATCCCACGAGGCAGCAAGCGCAATGCAGGCTGGATAGGCTGTGCTCTCCTTAGTCCACCAGTGGATACCCACGGGCCCATCGGCCATGCGAAAATTGGGCACGCCTTTTTCTGGGACGGCGAGGGTCATACCATCTCCCAAATTGCCGCCAAGTAGACGGATTTTCTCCTCAGTGGAGAGTGTAGAGAGAATTGCGTTCACCTTCGCGTCTACGGAAGGAGACGGTGGCGTAAAGTTGGGATGCCTTGATTTGATGCTCATGGATAGGAAGAAATAGATATAGGAACCGTTACCATGAAGAAACCTAAGCGTAGTTGGCGAGTATCAAAATACTGGCGCAAAGATAAGTTACATCTCAAGCATACCGCCGTAGGATATCTTGCCATATATGGTCGGCCTTCGTCTGCAAATAGCGTTCTCCACGCTCCTTATCGGCCATGCGAATGCTTAAGTTTTCGTTGGCAATGGCAGAAAGATCGTCGAGGTTATAGAGGAAAACACCAGGCAGCTCGGCGCAATCGGGAGCCACATCGCGTGGCATGGCCACGTCTATCAGAAAAAGTGGATCACCGTGGCGTTTGCGCAGGGCCGCTTGTAGTTGTTCGCGCGACAGCACAGCTCCTGGAGCAGCAGTAGAAAAAATGGCGATGGAGAATGCGCCTAGTTTGTCGGGCCATTCTTCAAAGGCAAGTGAGGTGGCTCCAAACTCTTTTGCCAAGGCTTCAGCTCGCTCTAGCCTCCGACTGCTGACGGTGATTTGCTGGGCGCCCCTTCCACGAAGCGCTTTGAGGAGACTTTGTCCCACCTCACCAGAGCCCACAACAAGCACTTTGCAATCTCTCAAATCTGAAAAGATCCGCAGTGCCAACTCCACAGCGACATTCCCTATACTCACCTGCCCTTCGGATATGTGAGTATTGGCCCGCACCCATTTTGCGGCCTGGAAGGCTTTTTGGAAGGCACGATTCATCATGCTGCCCAGGGCATTGGTTTTTGAGGTCTGTTCGTAAGCCTGCTTTACCTGGCCAAAAATTTCCGTCTCTCCGATTATCTGAGAATCAAGTCCCGAGCAAATTCGAAAAAGATGCAGCAACGCCTCCTGCCCAGAGTAAGAACGGAAGAGGGCATCAGGATCGGGAACTGCTTCGAGCGGAAGTAAAGTACCTAATTCACGATGCAGCACCTCACGGCAAACTTGTACGCAACCCGGAGTATAAATTTCCAAGCGATTGCAGGTACTAAGTAAGAGAAACTCACCCAAGCCCGCTTTGGCCAATTCGGACCTGAGACGCTCCATGCCATTCGTATCCAATGCCAATTTTTCGCGCAAATCGAGAGGCGCGGTGTGGTGGCTAAGGCTCACCAAACTAAACTGCGGGTGGGCATCGGGCATCTGATTAAAAGCCTTGATGCGGAATTGCCCGCTCTTCGGCGCGAATCTGCTCACGCCCATATTCGACCGGAAGGAGCGTCAGCAATGCCATAACGTAGAGAACAATAGCAGCGCCAGCAAGATGACGCTCTCGAAGCTTGCCAGCCAAATACAAGCCTAGGGCAACTAGATACCCTGCCCACAAGGTGAGAGTAAATATGAGTTTTAAGATGGGCGGAATGGCATCGTTTGTCACCCAGTACACTAGCCCTGCTGTCATGGCCACGCTGAGCACTCCCGTGCCCACGATTAAGAGCCTTGCATTGACTGCTTCAAGCTGACCGATTGAGGGCAAGAGCCCGAATAGACCACGCCACCGCTTGGCTCTCAGACTCCAATATTGGAGCAGATACATGCCTCCCGTTACTGCCAGGAGCCCCAATGCGCCGTAGCTGAAAAATGCAAGAGATGCGTGCATCTCAAGCAAATAGCCTCCCGAAGGACGCCCTGATTCGGGGACTCCCTGAATAAGCGTAAAAAGCTCAGCTCCTCCCGTAAGCAAGGCAGCCAGCGCCGCTGTGAAGAGCCCCAGTATGCTCAGCCTGAAAGCTGGCCCTGTAACGAAATAGAGAACCATGAGCGACCACGCGATAAAGTGCAGTGTCTCACCTGTATCACCGATGGGGCATCGATGCGTAACCTCTCCCCTACCCAGCAGCCCTAGACTCTGTACGGCAAAGGCAATACCCAATAATACGTAAACCAGCACGGCGCGCGCTTGCGAGCGTTTGACTGCTAGCCAGAGCGCTACGCCAAAGGCACCCGCATAAAGCAATGCGCCGACTGCCAGAAAAGTATATGCATGTTGGGCAAGTGGGGACATACACAGATGTTAGCGAGAATCCAGCGGCTCTCAACTCCCTTAAACGCCTTCCACGCCTGCTTGTCTCAGGGCAGTTTGTTGCAACGCCGTAAGCTGGCGGATGCCGTGGTTTGCTAATGAAAGGAGCTTTGTCAGGTCTTCTGGCCCAAAGGTAGCCTCTTCACCACTGCTTTGCACCTCCACATAGCGGCCACTGCCAGTCATCACCACATTGGCGTCCACCGAGGCATCTTTGTCTTCCAGATAATTAAGATCGAGAACAGCTTGGCCTTCCCACATACCTACGCTTATTGCGGCTACGCTGTCGGCAAAGGGATTTTCCGCTAGCTTCTTCTCGCGCAGAATTTTATCGACCGCAATTCGGGCCGCCACATACGCACCGGTTATGGCAGCGGTTCGCGTGCCACCATCAGCTTGCAAGACATCGCAGTCTATCCAGAGGGTATGTCCTGTGAGTTTGCGCAAGTCGCAAACGGCTCGAAGAGCGCGCCCTATGAGTCGCTGTATTTCGATTGTTCGCCCGTCCACTTTGCCTCTGGAGCTATCCCTATCTTTGCGCTCCAGAGTACTGTAGGGAAGCATGGAATACTCTGCTGTTAACCACCCGCCAGGCACTTTTTGCTCAATCATCCATCGAGGCACTTTGGCCTCCAGAGTGGCGGCACAAATGACCTGCGTCTGCCCGAAGCGTATCAGCACCGACCCTGCCGCATTCGGCGCTATCCCGAGGTCTATACTCACAGGGCGCAACTGCTCAGGCGTCCGCATATCAAAGCGATTAAATAAATCCATCCCAATCACCTAGCAGATACCCTCACAAATGCAAGGCATGGATATTTCTCATATCGCATAAACATTTTAATAATAGTAATTTATAAATATAAAAACAAATCTTTTGAGTCAAACTTGATTTGTTGTGAGTAATCAAATAGGTCTTTGCCCAGCAGTACTCGCCCCAGTATATGCTTTCGGAGCGCTCCACAAATCACGCAAATGGTATTCCCCACGCTATTATTTGGTGTAGCGATGTGCGCTACAGCAGTCATCCTCATTAAGGTAAGTACACAAGATCCTATTCTTTTAGCTTCTTGGAGGACACTCCTTGCTGCTCTCGTTTTGTCCCCATTATTCATCCGCGACCTCAAAAAATTCCGCAGTATATTCCCAATCAGCACACTAAGTCGGATGGTGCTGCCATCGGTCGTTCTTGCTGTCCACTTTATCACTTGGAACATAGGTGCTCGCTTATCGCCAGCGGCGAATGCCGCACTGCTGGTTAATTTGGCACCATTAGCACTGCCGTTTATGTTGAGCGCTTTCGCAAGCGAACGCATCACTCGCCGTGAGTGGATTGGTACAGCTGTAGCGGTTGCCGGTGTCATTATGCTAACGGGTGGCGATTTTGTAATCGGTGGCGAACTTTGGCGTGGGAACCTTGTGTGTCTCTTTTCAATGCTTTGTTTTTCAGCATACTTAGCTACTGGAAGACACAATCGTACACTGCCTTCAATTTGGCTCTACGTTGTCCCGGTTTATGCGATATGTGGGGTGCTTTGCTTGATTGTGGCTTTATCTTTAGGCATTAAACCAACGCCGATTTCTTCTAAAGAGTGGCTTACGCTAGCGGGTCTCGTCCTGCTGCCAACAATCATCGGACACACTGCACTTAATTTCGCACTCAAGCATCTTCGTGGGCAATTGGTGAGCCTTGTAAATCTGGGACAGTTTCTATTTTCAGGCTTATATGCAATTTTACTTTTTAATGAGTGGCCTCCAGTCATCTTCTACCCTGCGAGTGCTTTCATAATCTTCGGAGCGATCATATCTTTGAAACCCTCACTATCCAACCTCGCTCACAATAAATAACCCCCAAATCAACAAGATAATCCCCATGTCAACAACTCTTAGTATCCACGGCAAAGATATATATATCAACGAGAAGCCTACCTATGAAGGCAGGTTTTGGAATGGCCATCGTATAGAAGGGTTACTCCTCAATAGCCGTATGGTACAGGCTATCTTTGATGATGAGAATCCTGAAACCCGCCAGCACTGGGTCTATCCAGATACTGGCAAATGGGACCCTGACCGCAATACTGATGAATTTTGCAATGCATTACCTGTTTATTATTCACATGGATTACGTGCCGTTACCATTGGTCTACAAGGTGGAGGCTCAAATTATACAAATGATATTTACAGCAAATACAGAGCCTCTGCGTTTACCGATAAGGGACACCTTAAAAAAGATTGGCTAGCAAGGCTTGATCGTGTGCTTTCCGCTGCGGATAAGGCAGGAATGATTGTGATAGTCAGCCTTTTTTATTGGAGACATTCACTCAATTTTGAATCAGAAGAGGCTATCATCAGAGCGGTAAAGACAGCCACTGAACATTTAGTGAGTAGTGGCCACAAAAATCTGATGCTGGAGATAGGCAATGAGATACAGCATTTTGAAACAATGTCTGCTCTTCCAATACTTCATCCCGCCAGAGTACATGAGCTTATTGAGTATGCTCAGACGATAGCCGAAAAAAAGCTTCCTGTAACGGCTAGCTCTTGTGGTAGCCGGCTCCTACCAAGTGGTAAGTGGCTAGAAGTTGAAGACTTTCATACGCCTCATGGCAACGGCCTTGATGCCGAGGAGCTGACAGAATTACTCCATTCCTTCCAAAACAATCCTGCCGTCAAGAATCGCCCAGTTCCAATAATAATTAACGAAGATTCGATTGATATCGCCAATTTAGAAGCATCTATTGCGTGTGGCGTGTCTTGGGGGTATTACAGCCAAGGCAATGGCTCTGGCTATAAGGATAGAACAGATTGGAGAGCCCCCCGAGAATCGAAATATGAGGAACTAAGTGGATACCAAACTTTGCCTGTCAATTGGCAGATTAACACCGCTGAAAAACAACGCTTTTTCAAGAAAACTGCCGAGATAACTGGAGCGCAAATCTGAGTTATCATCACTGTAGTAATAGTGCAGAGTTTCTGGTTATGCCTTTTCGACTACTTTAGGCTTTAGCATTCCGCGAGTTGCTGGTTAACTTTGCGGTTTTACGATTATGGCTGAAGACACAAATGCTACGAGCGCGCGTCCAGTGCGGGTGCGATTTGCGCCCAGCCCTACGGGCTTTTTCCACATAGGTAGCGCGCGGACGGCGCTGTTCAACTGGCTGTATGCGCGGCATACAGGCGGCACGTTTATCCTGCGCATCGAAGATACAGACAAAGAGCGCAACACGGAAGAGTCTGTCCGCGTGATTTTTGAAGGGATGCGCTGGCTGGGTATGGACTGGGATGAGGGCCCCGAAGTAGGTGG
>CAZHQD010000088.1:10616-11911 GCA_964533835.1 uncultured Puniceicoccaceae bacterium
ATAGCGATGAACATCTCGCACATAATTCGCGGCGCAGACCACAAAGAGAACACCTACAAACACGTCGCTCTCTTCGAGGCATTTGGTGTGCCGACGCCTGTGTTTGCTCACATTCCTCTAATCCTAAAAACAAGTGGCCCTGGCAAAATGAGCAAGCGCGACAAGGGAGCACTTGTAGAGGAATACCGCGAAAAAGGTACCCTGCCCAAGGCGCTCGTCAACTTCCTCTCGCTCCTAGGCTGGAATCCCAAGAATGACCGCGAAATAATGGAAATTAGCGAGATCGTTGAGCGCTTTGACCTGCCTGGCATAAACAAGGACAACGCCCGATTCGATGAAAAGAAGCTTGCGCACTTCAATACCGAGCACATGCGCAAGCTGGAAATTGGCAGCTACACCTGGCTGGCTAGGCCGTTCTTGGAAAAAGCGGGCCTTGTGACCGACAACACGGAAGAAACCTACCTGCAAGAGGTGCTAGCTCTCTGTCAGGAGAAAATTCGTTCCTTTGACGATCTGCCAAAATACACCCACTACTTCTTCAAAGAAGAATTTGGAGAAGACGCAGTGGCTAGGGAAAAAGTCTTCAAGAACACCCCCGAGCCCTTGGCACGCTTGGCAGAGTGGGCATCAGTCTTAAAAACGCTGCCTGACAGCGAGTGGACGGATGCGGGGCTGGAGGCCGCACTGCAAACTCTGTGTGCCCAGACAGGCAAACAAACCTCCGAGTATATCCACATAACGCGTCTCGCTCTTAGCGGCACCAATGTGGGACCCGCATTTTACGGGCTAATCCGCGTTCTCGGTAAAGAGCGTGTCTTGGCCCGTATTGCCAGATACAAGCCAAGCGAATAGGGCTCCACTTTTGTTTTGCGCTTTCAGGCTCATTCACTCAGTATGAACTGTTCAGCTCATACCAGCACGCACACGCATGATCAAAGTAGGCCTTATTTCATTAGGATGCGCCAAGAATCTCATCGACTCCGAGGTGATGATTGGCCACCTCAACCAAGCAGGAATGACGATGACCGCCGACGCCGCACAGGCAGACGTCCTCATCGTTAATACCTGCACGTTTATCGACAACGCCAAGAAGGAGAGCATTGCCGCCATTTATGAAGCAGTGGATGGGCGCGAAGAGAATAAAAAACGCGCGCGCCAGAAGGTCATAGTAGCCGGATGTATGGCGCAGCGCTTCAATAAGGAGCTGCCAAAGCTCATGCCACAAGTGGATGCTTTTATCGGGCTCGATCAGATTACACAAGTAGTGCCTATCATCAATAAAGTGCTGGGCAACG
>CAZHQD010000089.1:0-11896 GCA_964533835.1 uncultured Puniceicoccaceae bacterium
TAAATCATAAATCTTGAATTCTCCTGCCTCAGTCCGAAAACCGAAAACTGAAAACTGAAAACTTGTCTCCTCCTGCCTCAATTTGTGCATTGTGCATTGAGCATTGTGCATTGCTCACCGCGCATTTCCTTTCCCCAACCTTTAGCCTTTAAAAAATAACCACCATGCGTTAAGGTGATGGGGAACCATGGCCTACGACCGCATCATGGTGCTCGACGACGAGCCCATCATCACCAAGTCCCTGCAAGCCCTCCTGCAGCGACAAAAGCGCTCCGTAGTCTGCGCCGCCACCCTCGCAGAAGCAGAAAAAGTCCTCCAACGCGATAATTTTGACCTCGTCTTTATGGACGTCCGCCTGCCCGACGGCGAAAGCACGGGCCTCCTGGAAAGAGTTTGCCGCCAGCCCGAAGCCCCCACCGTCGTAATGATGACGGGCTACGCCTCCATCGAATCCGCCATCGAGTGCATGCGCGCGGGCGCCTTCGACTACATGATTAAGCCCTTCGGCAACAATCAGATAGAGATGGTGCTCAAAAAGGCTGAAAACTACCGCAAAGCCCTCACCGTAGCCCGCTACTACTCGCAAGAAAGCGGGCGCGAGTCCATGCCCCTCCTCGGCGCCAGCCCCGCCATGAATGCCCTCCGCGCCCTCCTCCAGAGAGTCGCGCGCACCGATGCCACCGTGCTGGTTCAAGGCGAAAGCGGCTGCGGCAAAGAGCTCGTCGCCGCCGCCGTCCACCAAGCCAGCCAGCGCAGCGCCGCCCCCTTTATCAAAGTCAACTGCGCCGCCATCGCCCCCACCCTCATCGAAAGCGAATTCTTCGGCCACGAAAAAGGCGCCTTCACTGGAGCCACAGGCAGGCGCGAAGGCCGCTTCGAGCTGGCCGACGGCGGCACCATCCTCCTCGACGAAGTTTCAGAAATCCCCCCACCCCTCCAGGCCAAGCTCCTCCGCGTCCTCCAGGAGCGCGAGTTCCAGCGCGTAGGCGGCACAGCCACCCTAAAGATAGATGTCCGCGTCGTCGCCACCACCAACCGCAAACTCCAGTCCGCCGTCGAGCGCGGCGAGTTCCGCGAAGACCTCTACTACCGCCTGAACGTCGTCCCCGTCACCGTCCCCCCACTGCGCGACCGCATTGAAGACATCCCCCTCCTTGCCAACGCCTTCCTCGAGCGCTTCGCCCGCCAGCACGGCAACCACCCGAATGGCTTCACGCCCGACGCCCTCGCCGCCCTCACAGCCCACAACTGGCCAGGCAACGTCCGCGAGCTCCAAAACACCATCGAGCGCGCCGTCATCCTCGCCGAGCCTGGAGAGCCCATCACCGCCGTCCACTGCGGCTTCGCCGCCAGCCCGGCCCCCACAGGATCTCCCCCCAGCCACTTCCCCGCCGCTAATTCCTTTGAAACAGGCATGCGCCCCATGGCCGACGTCGAGCGCGACCACATCCTCCACGTCCTCAAAGCCTGCAACGCCAACCGCACCAAAGCAGCCGATATCCTCGGCATTAGCCTCCGCGGTCTCCGCGATAAATTACGCTTTTACAGAGAATCAGGGTTTTTCGTTCCTGAAAATTAAGCATTTTTCCGTATAATGGTTTGGCCTTTTACTCCGATTAAACGCCTAAACCTAATGTTATCTTTGGTCCCCTCAGACACCCTTTCACCTCATCTTTCGAGTGAGCCAGCCCAAAGCTCACCCGTTGCGGTGGCGCTTGCCAAAGCCGCCGACCTTGAGGCCCGTCAAATCATCATGGGCAGGCTCGCTCACGATTTTGCTAACGTGGTTACAGGCATCCTCTCCCTCAGCGAGACCTCCATAGACGAAGTCCCCAGGGGCAGCCCCGTCCACGAAGCCCTGGAGCTCATCAAAGAGTCCGCCTGGCGCGCCCACGCCCTCTTGCGCACCATGAGCGAGCTCAACCCTACCCGCCGCACTGCAGGCGTCCCCGTCGAGGGTGATCTCTGGGTAGCCCGCTCCATGAGCCTCCTCCAAAGCCTCACCCCAAAAGGCGCCCGCTTCGAGTCCAAGCTAAGCGCAGGCACCCCCTCCCTTGCCGTAGACGAGGCCGACCTCCGCGCCGCACTCTTCTCCATCTTTCTTGTCATCCAGCACCGCTTCGGCGCAGTCTCCGTCGAGCTCAGCACCCGCACCACGGGCCGCCTTTACCGCTTGGATTGGACACTCCTTCCCCCATTTACAGGCGACTTCACAGGCATGGCCTCCACCTCGGAAGACACCCCCGAGCAAGTCTACTTCACTTCCCGCCAAAAGTGGCTCACCGCCTTCGCTCAGCGCGCCAATGCCGAGCTATTCATCAGCGAAAAGCCAGACCTCTCCATGCCCGTCGTAAGCCTCTCTATCCCTATAAATACCTAGACCTGCCCGCCAAAGGTAGGCCTCGCTTGGTAGACTCTCAGCCGAGTCACAGAGTCCTCAGCACTCGCCAGCTTACTGGGATAGTCCAAGGTATAGTGCAGCCCCCTGCTCTCCTTCCGCTGCAAGGCGCAATCTATTACCATCAGCGCCACATCAATCAGGTTTCTCAGCTCAAGCAGCCGAGCCTCCACTTTGAAGTTCCAGTAGTAGTCCAAAATCTCCCGCTTAAGTTGCTCCACGCGGCTGCGCGCCCTCTCCAGCCGCTTTGTGGTCCGCACAATCCCCACATAGTCCCATAGAATCCGCCTCAGCTCCTCGAAGTTATGCGTGAGCACCACCCGCTCGTCGCTGTCGTGCACATTCCCATCCACCCACTCGGGCAAATACGTCTCTGGATACGGCCCAGCCTGCAAGTAGCCATGCACCGCCGTTGCGGCTCGGTGCGCCACCACTACAGCCTCCAGCAGCGAGTTGCTGGCCAGGCGATTCGCGCCATGCAGCCCCGTGCAAGCCACTTCACCGCAAGCATACAGCCCCTTTAGACTCGTCTCTGCTGACAGATTTGTGGCCACACCGCCGCACAGATAATGCGCGGCAGGCACAACGGGTATCGGCGTTTTGGCCATGTTTATGCCATGCCGCTCACACCCCTCCCAGATGCTTGGGAACTTCTTCCTCAGCTCCTCCTCCGGCTTCGCAGTTATATCCAGCCACACATGCCTCGACCCCGATTTCTTCATCTCGGCATCGATCGCCCTCGCCACAATATCGCGTGGCGCCAGCTCCGCCAGTGGGTGCGCGCCCACCATAAATCGCTTGCCCTCCATGTTCCTCAAGAGAGCGCCCTCTCCCCTTACCGCCTCGCTGATTAGGAATCGCTCGCTCGTGGTGGTATAGAGCGCCGTTGGGTGGAACTGTATAAACTCCATATTCCGCACCTCTACCCCTGCTCGCCAAGCCATCGCGATGCCATCCCCCGTGGCAATATCGGGGTTCGTCGTATAAAGATATACCTGCCCCACGCCGCCCGTAGCCAGCATCACACTCTTGGCCGCAAGCACATGCACCTTTCCGCTCCGCTCATCCAGTGCGTAAAGCCCTAGTATCCTATCATCTGCCTCGCCACACCTTTCCAGTTTGTGCCTTGTTATAAGGTCCACCGCTAGGTAGTGCTCATACACGGAAATGCGCGGCTCCTCGGCCACTGCATGCAGGAGGGCCTCCTCAATCGCCTTACCCGTGAGATCCCTCACATGTAAAATCCGCCGTTTGGAGTGCCCACCCTCCTTGTGAAGGGATATCCGCCCGTCGTCTAGTTGCGAAAATCCCACCCCCAGATCAATCAGCTCCTGAATCCTCGCGGGCCCATCCTGGACTATCTCACGCACTACCCCCTCTTTGCACAGACCGTCGCCTGCCACCAGTGTGTCCTGCACATGCAGCTCCACATCGTCCGTCTGCGAGGTCACGCTTGCAATGCCGCCCTGTGCGTAATTGGTGTTCGACTCCGCCTTGTCTTTCTTCGTCAGCAAAGTTACCCGCCACCCATGCTTCGCTATCTTTAGCGCAAAGGATAGCCCCGCTATTCCGCTGCCGACCACCACCACATCGGTGTGCTTGGGCAATGGAGCATCATTAAGGGCAGGATTCATCTAAGTTACAAATGGGAAACGTTTGCAGACAAGGCGGTTACCTTTCTCCTGTCAAATGCACAAAGCAGGTGGCTAGTGATTTTTCCACCTTCCTCTGTATGGCCTACTTCAAATCCTTTATCAACTCCAGCAATTCATCCCCGTGCCGCGGGCTATCCACCTTCTCAATCGTAGCCAGCAGGGTCCCGTCTTTTTCAAATACGTAGGCTGCACGCGCTGGCCCCATGTATTTTTTCCCATACATGGATTTTTCCACTACACCATCCACCGCTTTGGAAAACACATCTTCCGGGTCCGACACTAGTGTGTAGCTAATCCCCATCTTTTCAGC
Source organism: uncultured Puniceicoccaceae bacterium (assembly GCA_964533835.1). Lineage (GTDB taxonomy): Bacteria > Verrucomicrobiota > Verrucomicrobiia > Opitutales > Oceanipulchritudinaceae > CAZHQD01. The sequence continues at coordinate 4,364 of CAZHQD010000089.1, forward strand.
GTATTTTTGGTGGGAGTTGCACGTATCTCGGCTCACCGCCACCAGATTGTAGCCCGCCTTATCAAGCGCTTTGGCTGCCTTGGCAAGGCTGGTATTCTGCTTATCGCAGCTCCCCGTATTGTTCCTCATGTAGACAGATACAATCGTCCGTCGTGTGAGCAATTCAGAGAGTGCTAGCTCCGTTGTATTGCCGTTATGAAATGCCTTGAGGCGCAAGCCTGTGTCTACCTTCGTTCCGTTTGGTATCATTCCTACACATGTAGGCGAATTGCACTTTCCGTCAAGGTGGGTACAAAAATATACCCTACCCGCTAAGCAAGTTTTTCCACTTCCGACTTAAAGGCCTCCAAAGTCTGCTGGTATAATCCAGGGATTATCTGTACGGCCAAGCGTATTTCTTTCGGGTCTACTACCTCCCCGCCTAGTATGCGCATTTCCACGCTCCTGCACAGCAATGATAGCCTAAGGCCACCTAGATTTGCGCTTGAGCCAGCGATACTGTGCGCCTGCACGGCAACTGTTTTGAAATCATCCTCCGCTACGGCTTTTTGGAGTTGCATAATGCGCGGCCCCGTTTCCTCAGTAAAGAGCTGGAAGAGCTCACTGAGTAGCTGGTGGGCGGCATCCCCTCCTGTATCGATCAGCATGGCGATCTGATCAGCATCCAGTAGGGGTGATGAGCTGGAATTCATTTCAGATTCGGGAATAAGGTTGATTCCCTATTATTCGCTAATACGGCGATATTGCAAGCCAGTCCGTGAATATACGCTAATTTACCACACGCCTCCCCGTAGCATAGCTTATCGCCTCCCCTAGGAAAGTCTTGCTTTGAAGTCCCTGTAATCGAATCGCCGCTGAATTTTCAGTTTGCCTGCCTCAGCGTCAAATGTGGCAAGCGTTGGGTGCTTAACACCGTTAAACATAGTCGTCTTAACCATGCTGTAGTGCGCCATATCGTGGAATACCAGCCTGTCGCCCGCTTTGAGTGGTCGGTGAAATGCATAATCCCCGATCACGTCTCCGGCTAAGCAGGATAGTCCGCCTAGTCTGTATTCGTAGGGCCTGCCTGCTTCTCCCCATTCCCCTGCCAACACACCTTCCAACTCTATCCACGGCCTGTAGGGCATCTCCAAAACATCGGGCATATGGCATGTGGCCGATGTGTCTAAAATGGCAATCTCCATCTCATTTTCCACCACATCAAGCACAGTTGCCACCAGTACACCTGTGTTTAGTGCCACTGCCTCGCCTGGCTCTAGGTATACTTCCACTCCATAGCGTTCCTTCACCTCGCCAATGAGTCTTATCAGGCGCTCTTTGTCGTAATCACTCCGCGTAATGTGGTGCCCGCCTCCCATATTTAGCCAGTGTATGGAATCCCTCCGAAGTATGTCTCCGAAATTCTTCTCCACCCCACCGAGAGTGGCTTCCAGTGCGTCGCTGTTTTGTTCACAGAGGGCGTGAAAATGCAAGCCCGTCAACCCCTCCAGAGATTCCCCTGCAAAGTGTTTTCGTATAATACCCAATCGTGAGCCTGCTGAGCATGGGTCATAGATGGCCACTTCTGCTGTGGATACTTGTGGATTTATCCGCAACCCTACCTCTATTTTCCGTCCTGCCGCATCAATCAGTGGCTTGTAGCGGCGCCATTGGTTGAAAGAGTTAAAAACGAGGTGGTCCGTTATCGGCAACAGCTCCTTTATATCCGTCTCAGTGTAGGCCGCAGCGAATGTATGCACTTCTTTTCTAAACTCTTCTTTAGCTAGCATTGCCTCAATCGGCCCGGAGGCGCACGCCCCATGCAACACTTCCCGCACAATCGGAAAGGTGCTCCACATAGCAAAACCTTTTAGCGCCAGCAGTATCTTGCACCCTGCCCGTTGCTGTATGCCGTCCAGCGTAGCTAAATTTTTCCGCAATAGCCCCTCATGCACCACAAAGCAGGGTGATGGCGCTTGCGCGAGTATTTCGGAAATATCTGGAAATGGTGTCGGTCGGAATTGGGCCATTGGTAAAAATGCTCCTTACTAGCCCGTCACACTCCTTCCGTCAAACCCGCCCGTTGATTGTCTTAAAAAATTAACCCTTCCCTTCTCCCGCAGTCTCATCTTAACCGTATTTTCTCCATACAAAGACATTTTCCATTTGCCAAAGGACGCCTAACTTCCTCATTCTCTTTCTTAAATGCCGAAGCTCTTAGGAGTATCGCCTAAATTGTTTTTATTCTACCGTGTCAGAAGTTGAAGCGAGCCAGCAGACGCCTACCTCGATATCCAAGGATGCGATTAACGATTTGCCCTTGGCCAGTTTTGATGGGCAGATTGAAGTAATCAGTGATCAGAATGCTGCTCTGAGTGCGGTCAATCGTCTCAGTGCGGAAAGTGTTCTCGGGTTTGACACTGAAACCAAGCCCTCCTTCAAGCCCGGCGAAAATAACCCCGTCGCCCTTCTTCAGCTAGCCACGGCTGACACCGTTTTTCTCTTCCAAATCCTGCAATTGGAGGATGTTACCTCCCTCTTCGACCTCTTGGCCAACCCAAATATTCTGAAAGTCGGCGTTGCTGTGCGCGATGATATCCGCAAACTCCAAGATCGAGCCCATTTCGAGCCTGCGGGCTTTCTGGAGCTTAGCACCTTCACCCAAAAAGCAGGTATAGTGAACACTGGCCTTAGAAGCCTGGCCGCCCTTTTTCTCGGAGTTCGTGTTTCCAAAGGCGCACAAGTCACCAACTGGAGCCGCAGGCAGCTTACTCCCGCCCAAATCCGCTACGCGGCCACCGATGCTTGGATAAGCCGCCGCTTATTCCTCAAATTGCAAGAGTTGCAACTCATCCCCAAATAATCCCTTTCCTCATCTGGTATTCGGTATTTACCCTAGTTGCTTTCGTAACGTAATATTCAACTTAATAGTGCAAAAATGGCTTGCTAGCTTTTGTTGGAACGCTACTCTAAATTGCAAATAGCACCTATTTCGTTCTTATCACTATTTCATCACTGTAACCATACAAACCGTATCTTAATATGAACAAGCTCATTGCCTCTACTGCTCTCTTTATCCTGAGTGCCATTGTATTCCCCACGCTAGGTCTTGCCAATATCAAGGCCACCAAGGTTAGCGGCCCTGTAAATGTCGTCAGTGCATCGGGTGCTCGCACCGCTCTTAGCTCTGGTGCCATCCTCTCCGCTGGAGACACGGTCGAAACGGGCGCGGGCGGCACAGCCCTCCTCACTTTCTCGAACAACGCCACCATCAATATCAGCCCCAATAGCTCGCTGAATCTTGAGACCTACAACCACACAAACCCCAGCGTTGCCACCTCTACTTCCACCACCCGCCTCAAGCTCAACAGTGGCGATGTGATCGGCCAGGTCAAAGGTCTCCGTGGCGCTTCCAAGTTTGAAGTGGCTACCCAAGTCGGCGTCGCTGGTATCCGCGGCACTATCTTCCGCGTCAGCCTCCAGGTGGTTGCAGGCCAGACAATCATGCGCATCACAAACGCTGATGGCTCAGTTGTTATCTCCTCCGCAAATATCTCTTCCATCATTTCTCCCACCAGCTTGAATGTGGGCCAAGAAGCAGTAATCACGGTAGACACTGCCAGTGGCACAGTAACTTACACCAACCTCACACCTTCTCAGGTCGCTCAAATCGTCCAGGTCATCAATCCCGATGCCGGTGGTGATGACACAGGCGGCACAAGCCTCCCCAACTTCTTCCAGAATCAGTACAGCGTTGATCCCTCGATCAACAATCCTTCTGGTTCAAACTAGTTTCGAAAGTTTTCTCCCTAAAGACCTCCCGAAAGGGAGGTCTTTTTCGTTTCCAAGCCCATGTCACAGCCTATCACTGCCATAGTCATAAACACCAGTCTCCGTCCGAGCCGTACGGGAATTCTGGCCAAAGCAATCCAGCACTCTCTCTCGGTACAAGGCGTAGCCGTGGAAGCGCTCGATCTCTTCCCCGACTCTATGCCTTTTTGTGATGGCGCCGCCTGCTACAGCGATCCCCGCACCACTGCCCTCACCGAAAAAGTAAACGCTGCCCAAATCATCGTAGTTGCCTCACCCGTTTACAACTACACCCTCAACGCGGCAGCGAAGAACTTTCTCGAACTCACGGGCGCAGCTTGGACAAAAAAGGTGGTGGGCATCGTCTGCAATGCAGGTAGCAGCATGAGTTACATGTCTCCCATGAATTTCGCCCAATCCCTCATGCTTGATCAGCGCTGCCGCGTCGCTCCCCGCTACGTCTACGCTACCATTGAGCAAATCCAGAATGGCGTCATCGTCGATTCCGATATCCAGGATCGTATAGATACGCTCGCCAAGGACCTCGTGGAATTGGCTGGTTGAGTGGCCTTATCACGCCCAATGCGCCATGAAATAAGCGTTTCTAAAAGAATCGCTTGAAACTTGTGTTCCTTTTTCCAAACTATCTTGTAAAAGGATAGTTGGAATTGCGCTCTCTGTCTGGCGCGTTCATTCTACACAATTTTGTAAACCAACACCCCTCAGCCTCTTACGCTTATGAAGTTCCGCATCAATCGGGATCATTTCACCACCGGATTACAGCGCGTTATGAACGTGGTTGGCGCCCGCGCCACCATGCCCATCCTGAGCAACGTCCTGATTGAGGCCAAAGAGGGCGTCGTCACCCTCACCACAACTAACCTCGATATGGGCATCCGCTGCAAGCTCCAGGCCGATGTCTCCACCGCGGGCAGCATTACCCTACCCGTTCGCAAGCTCGCCACTATCGTCAAAGAGCTTCCCAATCTCGACGTGGATGTGGACACTACGCCCAACCACCAGGCCATCATCGCCTCGGGCAGCTCCAAGTTCCGCATCATGGGCCTGAGCGCAGAGGAATTTCCCCCGCTCCAAAACTTTGCCGACAATCGCAGCTTTATCCTCCCGCAGGCCTCCCTCGCCCAGATGCTTCGCAGTGTCTCTTACTCGCAAAGCACAGACGAGTCCCGCTACACCCTAAATGGTGTCTATTTCAATTTCGAGGTCGGCAAGCTCACCCTTGCTGCCACCGATGGCCGCCGCCTCTCCGTAGTCTCCTGCCCGCTTGAAGTCACCGAAGAAAGCGTAGGCCACCTTATCCTTCCCGCAAAAACTGTGGGCGAAGTCGAGCGCCTCCTCAACCAAGGCGAGACCGTCCGCATTGCCTTCAATGAGCGCCAGGTTGCCTTCGAGATTGCCTGTGGCTCTGCTGGCCCGGAAGGTCTCCTTGAATCCATTTACCTTGTTTCAAAGGTGGTTGACGGCAACTACCCCAACTACCGCCAAGTCATTCCTCGCGAAACCGATCTCCACATCAAGTGCAACCGCGAAATGCTGGCCCAGACTATCCATCGCGCCAGCCTTGTTGCTTCCGACAAAAATAACGCCGTCAAGCTCCGCTTTGCGCCAAACAAGCTCGAAGTCACTGGCTCCTCCAGTGAATACGGCGATTCCAACGAAAGCATGCCCATTGAATACGATGGCCCGGAAATTCAGGTCGCTTTCAACCCTCAGTTTTTGATGGATCCCCTTAAAAACCTTACAAGGGACGACATCATATTCGAATTCAAGGACGAGCTCAGCCCAGGCGTCTTCCGCACGCCGGACAGTTTCCTCTGCGTTGTCATGCCGCTTCGCCTGAACTAGTCTCCGCTCTCCTAAGCCTGGACCCGAGTTTGGTTCTGCCCATGCCGTGGGCTCACTAGAACAATCGGCCATTGTTCGGGTCATATGCCTTTTCTTCGATGCTTCCAAAGGAAACCATCTACAACGTAGTCCTGCCTTCACTCGTCGTGATGGCAGTAGTCCTCTACTACCTTTCTGCCCGCACATCTTCGCCCATCATTGCGATTTTTGCGCGCTGGATCCGCTGGGTATTTATCAGCCTCGTCATTGCCTCCGTCTTGGAAATTACGGGAATCGTGGATAGGCCATTCTGGGTATTGGCGGCTACAGGCTTCCTTGGCTGGTGTCTCGTGGAGACCCTTTACAACTGGCTCGCCATAGACGCCATGAGCAAGAGCAACTTCCCGCTCTTCCCTCGCTTTAAGGCCAACGACAAGGGCGGCGAATGGCCCAACGAAGAGGGCTTCATCCGCCTTCGCGAGCGCATCCGCCACGCTGCCTTTACTAAAGTCGCCGCCCTCATTGCCGAGTTCGACGAGCATTTCGCCGTCCGCAGTGTTGTCTTCACAAATCCGGAGCGCAACATCCGCCTGCAAGTCACCTTCTTCCCCTACCGTGCAGGCAGCCTGGCCACTTCCTTCTCTTTTACCAGTATTCTTTCCGACGGCACCCGCTTGATTACAGACAATCATTACATGCCCTACGGCGGTTTCTACCCCGATAATTGGTCCATTGAGCGCAAGCCGTGGACTCGCACCTTCGGCGCCCTCCTCCAGCGCCACTTGGAGCGCATGGACGCAACTGGCAAGCCCTTCGAGTTTATTTCCGCTGACCCACTTTCCGATATCAACGAGCAGCAAGCCTCCCTTGAGCGCCTAAACTACGAGCTCGGCTTTCTCACACCTGCCCATAAGCAAGAGGAAAGCGGGCGCATCTCCTACGCGGGCCGCTACCGTGTCTGGAAAGAGCTCTGGCTTCTCTCTTACTTCGGTATTGCTGTTGCCAAGTAACGAGCGAATCGCGAAGCTGGCGGCCTCCCTTTTTTCCGATGAAAAGCCTCGCCCTTCCAAACGGTCTTAAAGCTACCGAATTCCAATCTGGCCCCTCCCGCTTCGTGGCGGTTCCCGAGCTCGGAGCGCGCCTCCTCTCTTGGCACATCACCCTTGCGGGTGGCCGCGAGCGAGAAGTCATCTTCTGGCCCAAAGATGCCGACTACGCCAACTTCGCCAAAGTCCGTGGCGGCAATCCCATCCTCTTCCCCTTCTCTGGCCGTAGCTACGACAAGGGCGACCTCTATTTCTGGCGGGATGCCGAAGGCGTCCGCCGTCCCATGCCCATGCATGGCTTTGGCCGTGATTGCGCCTTTAAGATGGAGTCCCTCAACGATAGCGGTTTCACGGGCCTCATGGTCCCCAACGAAGAAGCAAAGGCCGCCTACCCCTTCGCCTACGAGTTCCGTGTCACCTACCGTTTTGAGGCTCTCTCCCTTAAAGTTATCCTCGAACTAAAGAATCTCGACACCAAGCCTATCCTTTGGTCGGCTGGCCACCATTTCTACTTTACCCTCCCCTGGCTCCCAAACACTACCCGCAAGGATTACCGCATCCTCTTGCCAGCTAAAAAAGCTTTCACGCGGGCAGACGATGGCTCTCTTCGCCCCGTCGAGGGCTACGAGCTTCCCAAGGGAGACGCAGGCTTCTCCTTTGCCGATAAATCCATCGTGGACCGCATCCACACTCACCTAAAGGACAATATCGTGCGTTTCGGCCCCAACAATGGTGAAGAGTCTATCGTCATCACCATGAATGATGGCCCCAACTCCGTCGGTGGTTGCGCGGTCGTTACTTGGACGGCTGACGATGCCGCGCCTTTCTTCTGTGTCGAGCCGTGGATGGGGCC
>CAZHQD010000090.1:0-11852 GCA_964533835.1 uncultured Puniceicoccaceae bacterium
TCATGGTGCTCAGGAAGGGACTTGAACCCTTACACCTTTCGGCATACGCACCTCAAGCGTACGTGTCTGCCATTCCACCACCTGAGCATTTTGTGTTTCCCACAAGGGGGAAAGCGGTGTATAGAAAAGAGGTTTAAAAGAAATGGCAAGCAATTTTACCGTCATATTCCTGAAAACGTAGCAATAACTTCACCAGTGGAAGCTTGACCCGCAGCGCAAATTACGGCTGATTGAGGGTTTCCGCTGCTTAATAAACATGGATGATACTACGCCCGAAACCGGAGACACAAAGCTCCCGCAATCCCTAGATTTGAGTGCTCTCGAAGGTCTGACCCTCGGCCCTCAATGGGGTTCCGCCGATTCTCAAAAGAAGCGCTACCAAGACTACACGGGCGATGAGGAGCGCGGCGGCAAACGCGGCGGCCCTGGTGGCCAGCGGCGAGACAGACGCCCGCGCTTCGAGCGGCCAGGCGTGGCCGATGGCGGGCAACCTGCGGGTGGCGCGCCAAGAGGCGAGCCACGGCAAGACCGAGGGCAAGGGTTCCGTCCTGATCGTGGGCCGCGGCCCGCGGGAGAAGCGCCAAGAGGCCCAAGAGGGCAGGGTGGCGAGGAGCGACGCTCTGAGTTCCGCGGAGATCGCGGACCAAGAAGGGATGGGCCAAGACAAGAGGGACCGCGCGGCCCACGCCGCGAGGAGCGCGCCTTTTTCCAGCCTTCGGTGGAAGTGCAATTTTATCCTGATGACGCCACATTCAAGGCGCTGGCTCAGGCGATGAAGAACTCTTGCCGCACATTTGAGCTGTTTGAGATAGCAAAGCTCATTTTGCAGAAGCCTGAGCGTTTTGTAGTAGTAGTGAGGCCATTCCAGAAAGAAGATGGGACACCTGCCGGGCAGCTCTACGTGAGCACGGCTGATGAGGTGCCATTTGAGTCTGAGGAGGAGGCGCTCAATCACGTATTTAATAATTTGCTGGATCGCTTTTTCACTGTTGAGACCGTGGAGGTGGAGCCGCCCAAGGGTGCCTTTACCGTAATAAGCAAGTGTGGGTTCACCGGAGAGCTGCTTGGCCCTCCAAATTACCACAAGTATCAGGCGATACTCGCACAGCACCATAGCTCCAAACTCGCAAACATGGGGTATGATCGCTTCCTTTCCCGCATAGAGAGCGTGAAGGATGCCGAGGTGGTGCAGCAGTGGATAGACAAGATGAAGCAGCAGACGCGCTACACCGTGAAGAATGTAGCTGAGGGCAAGGAGGCCCAGGTGTTTGACAACCGTGAGAGCGCTCGTTTCTACCTGCAAACCCACTGCAAGGAGCAGCTCGTGAAGGCTGTGCCACTAGTGCGAATCGAAGGCAAGAAGCTAGACAACCTTCCGCAGCAGAACCGCATTCGCCAAAATATCTTCGCTGCTCTGGAATACCAGCGCCGCTTTCCGCTGGAGTCTGCCAATCACTTGCGCGGACGTTTGCGCCGCTTGAATTACTCGGTATACAAGAAGGGCTCCCGTGGCATCTCTTATGTGTGTGCCGTAAAGCGTCGCTTCCGCACACCTGGGCAGACTTTTGGCGACAGCGTGCAGCAGCTCATTGATTTTATCGAGCATCATCCAAATATCATGCTGGCCACTCTGCCTAAGGAATACCTAGGGATAGTGGTTCCAGAGGCAGCTCCTGCTACGGCTCCCGCTGCTGAAGCGACCACTGAGGGCGCCGCACCTGCCGAGGGCACTGCGGAGGCCGCAAAGCCTGCTACTCCCGTAATGACCACTGAAGAGCAAGTACGGGTAAGCGGTATGCTGCGCGACTTGCGTTGGCTGGTGACTGAGGGGTATGTAATCGAGTTTGCCGACGGCAAGCTCTTTGCTCCCCCACCACAGGCCACGCCTCCGCCGAGCGAGGAACACGATGCTGAGGAGTTTCCCACGGCGCCCCATGTGCCAAGTGATGCTGCTCCCGCCGCAGAGGCGGCAAGTGAAGGCACCGCAGACGCAGCCACGGATGCAGCGCAGGATTTACCCACTGCTGCCGAGGCTCCCGAGCAGTCGGGTGAGCAAGGGCAGTCAATCCCCGCATCTGGAGACGAGAGCCCCAAGGCATAGGGAAGTCTGGTGCTAGTTTCTAGGAGGCAGAGTTTCCCCATCTACCCATGATGGTTCCACGATGTGTTCCATTGGTTGTGAGTGGAAGCCTCTTTCGCCGCGTCCTATTAACTCACAGAGGATGCCTAACCCGCGGTAATACATTTCGTCTGTCTTAGTATCGCAACCCGAGACCATCGGGGTGTTTTCGATACGTTCCTTGGTGGCTAGTATGGAGGCCATGCCGCAATCACGAGGGATTTTCCATCCGTTTCGCAGGAGTGGGTAGACCATAGACCATTGGTAGCCGATTATTGCGTCTGGCCGATAGTCTTTAATCCAGCTATAGATGGCAGGAGTGAATTGCCATGGCCTATCGGCCACCAGTTCATGCCATTGGATAGAGACGTCTTTGCCTGCTTTACGTTGCTGGAAATTGAGCAAGGCGCCAAAGCGAGCATCGTCGTCGAGAGGAGAGTCTGTCCTCATAAGGATGGCAGCCAGCCTGCGATAGCCATGCTTGATGGCGGTTTGGAGGGTGAGGGTAGTGTAGTCGAAAGCGCTATGCCTGATAATGTGACACTTGATGTCTGGAAGAATACGGGAGACCTTTACGAGCGAGAAGTGATCCCACTTAAAGCGCGCTCGCTGCTCTGCGGACCACGGCATGGCGTCGTCTGAAACCAGTAAGCCACTGACACCGCGATGCCACAAAATACGCGAGGCTGCCTCAGGGCTTGAGAACTTACTGGGCACACAGAGCACAGGTAGGATATCTAATTTGGCGCAGGCCTGTATGAAATCTTTATGATTGAATTCTGATTCGCAAAGAAAACCAACCGTGATTTTCTCGATTTTTTGAGTGAACTTGCCATGCCTTTGTTTGGCCAAAAGAGAGGCTACGGAGTTGGTGCGGTAGCCAAGCTTGCGCGCTTGGATTGCCACGAGTTTGCGCGTGGCTTCGGAGACTCCTGGCTTACCGCGCAAGGCCATGGAAACGGCGGCCACGGAGAGTCCAGTGGCGGCGGCCAAATCTCGCAATGTGGGTATAGAAGGCACTTAGCTTAAACGCTTAAGTTATACTCAGATTGTGCCAGAGAGCAAGTTTCACATTATATGAAGCTGACGATGGGCTACCCATAACCGCCCGTCATCGTTTGCAGTTCAATCAACCAATACACTTCTCCAAAAGATGAAAATAGTTACTCGATTGATGGGCATGGCTGCGCTATGCCTTTTGTTGGCCAGCCCATTGGCGGCTCAAAATCCGCCCGGCGGGGCTTTGGCAGGAAATAAGATGCGCTTGTTTGTGTCCACAGACATTTCTCCAACGGGAGATGTGGACGATCACCAAAGCCTGATTAGCTTGCTGCTATTCGCAGACGTATTCGATATCGAAGGGTTGTGTGGCGATCCTGGTTCGATCTACGCAATTATTGATCGCTATGAGCAGGATTATGCTAATCTAAGCTCATGGGCAAACTATCCCACGCCTACCTATTTGCGCAGCATAGTATCGCAGAGCTACGCAGCCTCTGGGATGAGTGCGCTGCAAGCGGCCGCGCGGAAGAACGACCCACGCCCGCTATACGTTGTAGTGTGGGGTGGCGCCGGAGATGTTGCCAATGCTTTGCTTGGCAGCCCCTGGTGGTCGAGCCCCGCAGGGGATAGCTCGCTGATATCCAAAATGCGAGTGCTGACGATTGCTGCACAAGACGGCGCTTCGCACAATCGCCTGCTTGGCATCAATAATCTCTGGTGGGTGCAAATATTTGGTACGTTTGACTCCGTGATCTACGGTGGGCCATCAACTGGCTACTACAGCGCGAATGGCTTTTACCAAGCTGCCATAAAGAACAAAGGCGCCCTCGGTACCTACTATGCACAGCTGACAGATGCTTGCAGCTACTGTGGCGGCTTGCGCGAAGGTGACAACACGTCTTGGTGGTACCTGCTCCGCGGCGATCCAGATAATCCTGATGCTCCGCACTGGGGTGGGCGCTATCGCAAAAATAATTCGTTCCCTGCTCGCTGGACAGACAGCGGCGAGGGAGGCTCTTACCCAGCAAATTGCCCCGAGCCTTGCTATGGCGATAGCTCGGTAATCAAGTGGCGTGATGCCACTCTGGATGAGTATGCCATCCGCTTTAATCGCGCTGCGAACTTCAACCCAGGTGGCAGCTCCTCCAGCAGCTCAAGTTCCTCTTCCAGCAGCTCAAGTTCGTCATCTAGCAGCAGTTCGTCCTCCAGTAGCTCTTCTTCCAGCTCGTCATCGAGCAGTAGCTCTACAACGACATCGGGAAGCGCGAACGTAACGTTGCTTCGGTGGGACTTTGGAACTAGTAACGGATCTGCAGCCACATTTAATCATACGGAAAAGTCTACCGCCGTTCAAAATTCACAGATTACGCGCGGAGCTGGCTTCAGCCCCGCAACGGCCTCTTACCTAGAGCAAACCAGCGGTCGCATGAATTATAACAGTGGGAATACGTCCACCAGCCTGGCTGATGCCAAAACGAAGAACAACTACCTGCAGTTTACTCTGGCGCCATCTGGCAGCAGCGTATCGCTCAGCTCGGTGCAGTTCTACACATACACTCAGGGCGGCGGTTCCTGGACTCTTGAGTACTCGCTCAACGGGTTTTCTTCTGCAGGCGTAGCTCTGGGATCGGGAACAACAGCTACCGGATGGACGGGTGCACTCAGCTCTGTGAATACCGCCGCAGTGAGCGCCTTGCAAAATCTTACGACAGGCACCGTAACCTTCAGGCTCTACTTCTATGGCGCCTATGCCAATGGGTGGGTTGACCGTGGTCTCGGTGGCGTAGCAGGAGCTAATAACGATCTGATACTGGTAGGTAGCGTTAGCAGCATCAGCTCTTCCAGCAGTTCCTCAAGCTCGAGCAGCTCTACGTCCAGTGGCTCAGGTTCCAATCGCTATCAGGCAGAAGCCGCTACGCTCTCAGGCGCAAGCAGCCAAACTGGGAATAATAGCGAGGGTGGTTACGCACAATTTACGGCGCCCAATCAGTACGTGCAGTTTGTGAACGTTACTGTGGCTACTGCTGGCAACTATAATCTGCGTATTCGCTATGCCAACGGACGTCCAAGCAACTGGTCCAGCGGTTGGGCGGTATCCGTAAACGGTGGCACAGCTTTCGACGTATGGGATTCAAACACGGGCTCCTACTCCACATGGAACACACTCCAAGTAGGCGTATCACTAAGCGCAGGAACTAATACTATAAGAATAACGTCGAAATACGATCATAGCTCTCCAGTCGACTGGATAGAGATCGCAAACTAGGCAATCATTCGTATTGCAGGATTAGGTGAGAAATAGGTCATCCCGCTCGGAGTAGTCTCCGGGCGGGATTTTTATTTACAAAGAAGAATAACGTGCGAATCAGAGTGACTCGAAAAGCATAATTGAAGCCTGTCGTTTGGTAGCCATTCGGCCACTTTTTCTGGCCACTCAACCGCGAGGCACCATGGAGAGCGCATGAATTCCTCTATGAGTAGGGATTCGGCTTGGGAGGCTGAATTGAGGCGGTAGGCATCCATGTGGATGAGCTGGCGGTCGCCTTGGTAGATGCTAAAGATGTTGTAGGTGGGGCTAGTGATGGGGTCTGTGATACCCCATGCCATTGCAAGGCCTCGGACAAAAGTGGACTTGCCTGCGCCAAGATCGCCGTGGAGTGCCAATGTGGCGTCTGGCGGTAGCCAGAGAGCCAGTTCGGCAGCTACCGCCATGGTTTCTTCAGGGGATCGTGTGTGGACGCCTTGCCTCAGTCTATCGAAAATGTTCATACCCTGTGGTAGGTAGAAATGGCTTTCCCGTGGAGGCGTCGAGCACTTTATGCGCGGCTTTTTTCTGAGGGGAGATTCTGCCTATAATTGAGAGCGGTGTGGAAAAGTGAGCCTGCCAGTGGGCCAAAAACTCCTCTGGATCGGTAGCGTCGCCATCCAGAGTGAAGAGGAGCTCGTAGTCTTCGCCATCGCACCAGGCATGGGATTCAGCAGTGTGCCTGGACTTGCGGGCACAGGAGCGGGCGGCTTTGCTAATCGGGACTTTTTTGCGATCGATGGCTGCCGCGCTGTTTTCAGGAAGGAGCGCAAGCAAGTCTTTGGCAAGGCCGTCGGTGACGTCTATCATGGCGGTTACTTCGGGCTGCTGAGCCAGCCAGAGACCTTCGGGCAAGAGGGGAACGAATGCGTAGTGCTTGCCGAGAATGCTGCCACCGAGGTCACCCGTTACGGCTATCCAATCGCCTATGGAGGCATCAGCACGAGTTACGGGGCGCTCTGCGAACCCAAGAATACTGAGCGAGCCTCCCAAGAAGCCAGGAGTCTCCGTGAGGTCGCCACCTACGAGGGATACGCCATAGTTCAAGGCACATTCCGCCATGCCTTGTGTGAACGCCGCCAACCACTTAATCGAAGTGTTTGGCGGGAGCATGAGGCTGATTACCGCTTGGCGCGGAATGCCACCCATGGCAGCTATATCACTGAGGTTGCGCTTCAGGAGTTTTGCGCCCGCTGCCTGAGGAGGAACGGAGTCGTCGAAATGCTTGCCATAGACAAGGGCATCCACCGCAAAAAGATTGGACAATTGCGGTTTGGTGTATTTGTCAGCAGGTAGGGATACGGGCAATACGGCACAATCGTCTCCCATGCCATAGGGCGGGGGAGGAGCGGCTTTCCCCAACCACGCACGGATTTCGCGCAGCAATGCTACTTCACCTAGCGAGGCGATGGATTCGGCATGGTTTTGAGTGAAGGGAGACACAAGTTTTTTTCAGGGTTTTATAACAACACATTTAACATAGCCCGATACCCTTCCTAAGCCAGCCGAAATAACACTATCAGTATTTATAGCCCATATTACAAAACGGTCCAAACGGTACAGTAGAGGTAGCGCTTGGCGAGTTTACCGTTTAGCCCAACAGCTCAGGGGGCGTTAGAAGGATGAGGGCTATGGAGTTGGCGTTGAAAATGGCGTGGAGGAAGATGGGGACTTTGATGTTGCCTGAGACTTCGTAGGCGATGCAGAGGACGATACCCACAGCGACGAGCGATGTGAAGCTGAGGGCATTCCAGTGGACGGCGGCGAAGATGGTAGCGCTTATGATCATGGCCACGGGGGCGCTCTGGCGGGACTTTAGAAAACGGTAGAGGCCTGCGCGAAAGATGAGCTCTTCTGCAATCGGGGCGCCTACAACAGCCACGAGCAGATAGACGCTAAGGAGGACAGGTGAATCTATCTCTGCAAACACCTTCACAATGTCTTGTGCCTGTGTCGGGAGTTGGAGGCCGAGAGATTCGAGCCAGTGCAGGAGCATCATCCAGAATACACCTACTAGCCAGATGAAGGGGAAGCCCATCAGGTAGTAAGCCATTCCTTGCAGCGCCGAGGCGCTGGTGGAGAGCTTTACGGTATTGACGGGCATATTGAAGAGCCGCCAATTGACAAATCGGTAGTAGCAAAAGACCGCTATATAGGCCGACTGTGCGGCGATGGTAATGAGCGCGTTTAGCCAAGACTCATCAATGGTGTCCACCAATGCAGGGTAGAGTAAAGCCTGCAAGGCAACAGGGCACATGATGGAGTAGGCTGCGAAGAGCCCGAAATCGAGCCAAGAGATCGTCCATGGAGCCACACGTTCACGGGGAGCCTGTGGTCGCGTAAAGACGCGGACGGACTGGATGGCCAGCAGCACGATTCCCCCAAGAAGGATGGAGCCGAGGTAGAAAAAGAAGAGAGGGTCCCGCTCAAAAAGCGCCGACAATGAGGTCTCCATAGTGGCCGTAGGTAGGTGCGGGGTGGAGCGATTTAGTTAGGAAAGGATTTTTTCCCCATCCCAAATGAGTTTGCCGGATACGAAGGTGGAGTGGGCGCGGCCCTTCAGCTTGGTGTTGTTCCAAGGTGAATTGCTTGAGCGGCTTTGCCATTTCTTGGGATCGGCTAGCCACTCTTTTTCGGTGTCTATGAGGACGATATCAGCATCCGCCCCAGGGGCGAGGGTGCCCTTTGGCAGGCTGAGAATAGCGGCAGCCTTGCAGGTAAGCAGGGCAATGAGGTGGAAAAGGCTGCAACGGCCCGAGCGCACCAACACATCGAGGCATACAGGCAGGGCCGTTTCCAGCCCTGTGATGCCGAAGGGCGCGTAGTCAAACTCCACGTCTTTTTCGTAATCGGTGTGCGGAGCGTGGTCGGTAGCTATGCAGTCGAGTGTGCCATCGCAAACGGCCTCGATGAGGGCTTGGCGATCCTCCTCTGTGCGGAGAGGCGGATTCATCTTGAAATTGGTGTCGTAGGTGGCGAGAGAGGCATCGGTGAGGGCCAGGTGGTGCGGGCAGGCCTCCGCCGTAATACGGATACCTTGGCCCTTTGCCTTGCGAATGAGCTGCACTGCCGTGGCTGAGCTAATATGCTGCATGTGGATATGAGCCCCCGTGGCTTGCGAGAGCAGGCAGTTCCGCGCAACAATGATATCCTCCGCCATGTGAGGCCAGCCGCGCAAGCCGAGCTTGAGTGACCACACGCCCTCATTCATTACAGCGCCCTCCGTCATCGCCGTATCTTGGCAGTGGTCCATGACGGGCAAGTTAAACATCTGGGCATACTCGGCGGCGCGGCGCATGAGCTCGTTATTTTGCACACAGCGGCCATCGTCCGTTATAGCAACCACCCCTGCTGCCTTTAGCGAGCCGATGGGGGCCAGGGTCTCGCCCTTCATCTCACGAGTAATGCAGGCCGTGTGGTAGACGTTCACCACCGCCGTACGCTCGATGGCGTCCCGTATCTGGCGGAGGGTACCCACATTGTCAACGGGTGGTGAGGTATTGGGCATGCCCACTATGGTTGTGAAGCCGCCCGCCGCCGCCGCCCTCGATCCTGTGCCGATGCACTCCTTGTGTGTCTGGCCAGGTTCGCGCAAATGCACGTGAATATCTACCAGGCCGGGAGCCACAATGAGCCCTGCGGCATCCACTACCGTGGCGGCTGCTTTTTGCTCCGCTGTGAGCGTGGTAACCAGCTTGCCATCTACCGCAAACACATCGCCCACGGCATCTCGCCCGCATGCGGGATCAATCACTCTGCCATTTTTTATCCAAAGTATCGAAGCCATGAGGCGTCAGTTAAACGAAAATGACTGCTGAGTGAAAGGAGGAAATGGGGGATATACAAAGGCAATCTTAGGAAATTTTATGGCAGTCCATTTCCAAGAAAAAGCTGATGATACCTTTGTTTCTCCAATTTCGGAGTCGGTATGGATGTCTTGATTAGAACTATGCTAATCAGAAGGTTGCTGATCAGATGAACTAAGGAGCAGGCGTAATGGACAATTCTACGAACTCAAATGTGCTCATATCGACTGCCCAAGGGAGCCATGACGAGCGGATCCAGAACCATGCCTCCTCGTTTAGGTAATAGACAAAGAAGCCTGCACTGCGCCCAAAGCTCTCTTCAGTTGCGGGATAGATCCAGCCTAATTCGGCGTGGAAATACCAAGGCGCGAATCCTTCGTAATACCAACCGAGCTTCTTTGCGCTAATCCACTCATCGCGCCCGGGCAGAACGAGCAACCCCTGCCCAATGAGGGGACGTTCATTGCCTTCATCATCCGTTACAATTGCAGTGTAGGCTTGCGCGTAACTATCCCTTGGCAGACTTAGGGTGAGCGACGGTTCTTCCGCAGAGGTGCGTTCAGCGAGAAGTTCGGAGCCATAATAAAAGCTTACCTTTTGCCATGAATTACCGCTCGGGCTGTAATTTAATGTGATGGCAACACCTGGGCGAAAGTGGTCCATTGATTGAGACTGTGTGCGGGACGGAGGTGGAATATCGTTATAGCCAGGATAACTGTGGACTTCAGTAATTGAGAACTCTCCGTATTGCGAGTAGGCGGCAAACCCTCTGGCCAGTTGAGCCATGTCGGCATCCAGATACCAGCTCATGCGGGTTTTATCTCCCTGATACCCTGCGGCAGCTCGCGAGTCAGAAAAGCCCGCTACGGCGCTGTCATCGTCCACAAGCCAACCATCCTCTTCATCGACTGGGAGCAGCGTGGGTGGACCCGACAGTGGATCCCATGATTCGGGCAACCGTAGGCGGATGCACTTTTCCCACATCGGGTAGAATAAGCGCATAACACGGCGGTGCTCGTGGCCCATGCCTTGAATGACGATACGCCCCCACAGCGCACCTTGTGGCCTTACGGTGTCCATCAGCGTACGACTTGGCTGAAGTGTTCCCACAATCGGATCAACCTCGCCCAATACAAATATGCCAGGAACTTTTAGGCCAGCTTCTGGTGGCACCGATGGGTTGATGGAGGCGATGACATTAGATGTGAAGCAGATTGTTCGCTCGGGGTAGCGCATTGCCAGTCCATAAGCGTTGGCACCCGCGCTTGAGTTTCCGAGCGTAACGAAGGGCACATTTGCCAGCTCGGGATTAAATCCCATGGCAGCGATAGCATCCAGCGCTTCAATAATTTTGGCGGCGTGCGTAGTGTAGGTACTTCCACCGCTCACGCCTGCTGAGGCCATAATCCCAAAATTAAACTTGCGCGCGAAGGCTTGCATGGAGGCGTTGAGGGTGACGCCTTTTCCATCGCCCGTGCCTGGATTGCCATCTACAAATAGTCCCCGGATGGGGCTTTCGCTATGGGGTACCCAAACTTGCCAAGCGCGGCGATCTGCATTTTCCAATGCGTGATCTCGGTATTGGTAAATGAGGCCAGAGGGCTGATTAAGCATAGTCGCTTTGTAGGCAGCAATAACTGGCTGTGAGATAAAAAGTAGCGCAAGCAACGAGGCGATACGGATCATAATGCTGCTAGGGCAGTTATAGTTTAATGGGGATTTCATAGAGGGTATAGGGGCAGAGTATGATAGGTTTACGTTATTAGCTATTAGCGCAAAGACTACAGGTAGTCCACTTTTTACAAGGCCTTGAGAAGCTTTTTGTGTTTAGATATAAACGGCGTTTGCTTAACAAAATACTCTTTTTCCTATGCGCTAGTAAAACTAAACACTCGCCAGATTTCGTGGACACTACCTGAGCTTACCTTGGCACTTCTACGCCTTGGATGCTGCCTTTGATTTCCATCTTGTCGAAGAGGTCGTTTATAAGGGCAGGGAGGGCGTCTATGGTAGTTACGTGGATATTCTCCTTTTTCATGAGCTGGAGCATCTTGGAATCGAAGCCTTCCAGATAGGGCACGGTAAGGACCACGGAGTCCACCTCAGGGTGGGCCTTGAGTACGAGGGCTTGGCCAATGGCTAAGGCGTAGTTGGCCTTTATGTGGTAGCGGCACTCCACGGCAATGCGCGGGCGCTTGGCTCCCCAGGGTGGGGTGAGGAGGAAATCCGTGCGGATGCCGCCATCCAGCCTGGCGAAGCGTTCGCAGGGCCAGCCCGCTTTTTGGATGAGGGCCTCCACATCGCTCTCGAATTCCACGGAGAGCGCCTTGCTATCCATATAGCTGCGGGCGCGCTGGATGGCGCGGTCCAGGTCCAGGCCATCCTCGGGGAGGAGCTGGCTAATCTGGCCGCTGAGCTCGGCCTCCACGCAGAGCGTGACGTAGCGGCTGAAAGAAAGGCCGAGGGCCTCGGTGCGCAGGTCGGCGCGCTTCTTTACATCAGGCGGGAAGGAGACGCCGATCGTGCGGGCCTTGAGGGTTTCGGATTTGTCCATTGTAGAAAGGAAGAAGGATGAATGAAGAAGTTACTGAAATTATAAATTCAAAATTATAAATTATAA
>CAZHQD010000091.1:0-11709 GCA_964533835.1 uncultured Puniceicoccaceae bacterium
TCGCCCCATGCGAGTTGGCCGTCTTGGCCCACTTGCGCAGTGGTAAAAAATGCGTAGTCATTCCACGAGGCAAAGACACCTTTGCCGACGTATCCTGAGAAATCCACCGTGCCTGTAACTCCATCGGAATAAGAGAGCTGGACACGGTAGTTGGCAAGGACTTTGGCGGTATGCAACTTCGGCTTCATGACTCTATGTTATCCATATAATCCAATATTTCGAGCATTTTGCGTTAAACGCAACAAAAGTAATCTATGAATTTGCAGCAAGGATACACTCTCGCATCAATTCCAGTTGAAACGGAAGAGAGGTGCGTCTAGCTTGTGGAGAATCATTGCTTAAACGATTCTATGAAACAAATTGTACTTGTGGTGGAAAATAGGCCGGGCGCAATCGCCAGCATATCTGAGCTTCTGGGCAAGCGCGGCATAAACATCGAAAGCCTTACGGGCGATACGATCGGGAATTTCGGGGTGCTGACCCTGATGGTGGATCGGACCGATCTGGCCGCTGCCTTGCTGAAAGATGCGGGCTATGACCCGAAGGTGGAAGACTCCCTCGTAGTGCTACTGCCCGACGAGCCTGGAGCCCTAGCGGGACTGAGCAAACGCTTTCTGGATGCCGAAATAAATATACGCTCGATCCGAGTAATCCGACGCGACGAATCGGGCACGATGGTGGCGATTTCGAGCAACAAGACGGAGGAAGCGGTGGCGCTGGTAAAGGATATTATCTACCGCCCCTAGGGACGGCTACGCCATGGACGACAGCCTGCACCGAAGCCTTTGGCAGATCAGCCGTCTGGCGAGCACGCCAATGGAGCATGGGCAGCTGTCTGGCAAAATCGTAGAGCTGATTTTGCCGCACCTGCCAAAAGCAGCGTGCTACCTCGCGCTCATATCGCCCGACACTGGGGAGCTGGTCTTTGAGTATGGGGTAGGCTGGCCAGTGGACACATCACCCATAGTGCCTGATATGGGGCTAGGGTTGGCAGGATGGTGTGCCCTGCATGGAAAACCAATCAGCGTGCCAAATCTGCGGGAAGACCCAAAGATGGACGTGTGGTGCCAGCCGGGCGCGGAGTCCGCTTTGGCACTCCCGCTGGAGGACAAGGGGCACGTAATCGGCACGCTGTATTTCGAGTCGACAGAAGCAGGCGCACTCACGCCTGCACTGGCGGAAAGGCTGCTGCCTCTGGCAACGGAAGCGGCGGCGGCGCTCAACCATAATTGGCTCTTGGGGCAACTCCGCAACAAGAGCAGCCAATTGGAGGGCTTGCTAAGCGCAGCCCAAAAGGTGGGGTCCCGCTTCGCGCTGGACGAGATACTAACGGCGCTGACAGCTGAGGCGCGCACGGTATCGAATGTGCGGATTTGCGCCCTCTTTCTCCTAAGCGAGGACAGGGAGGCACTGCACCTGCACACGATAGACGGCGCGCTAGCCTCTGAAATTGACCGCGAGCCAATACGACTCGAAGAGAGCGCGGTAGGAACTGCCATCAATCATAATCGCCAAGTGGAGGTGCCTGACATCAGGCGCGTAGAGGAACACCACTTTACCCAGCTCTCCCAGGAGCTGCCGCTGGTGTCTTTTCTCGCTACGCCGATCAATGTAGAAGGAGAAGTAATTGGCGTGCTCAATATTTACGCGGATCACCCGCACCGCTTTAGCAATGATGAGCGCAAAATCCTCTCCACGCTGGCAGGGCTCGGCGCCGTGGCGGTAGAGAATAGCCGCCTCTACAACCGAGTCCTCTCCAGCGAAGATACCCTTCGCAAGAACGAGCGCCTAACAACGCTTGGCCTACTGTCTGCGGAAATCGCTCATGAAATAAGGAATCCGCTGACCGTGCTCAGGCTGCTCTTTGAATCCCTAGACCTACGGTTTCCAGAAAAAGATGCCCGAAACAAGGACGTGGAAATCATTGGGGAAAAACTGAGCCAACTGGAAGAAATCGTAAGCCGCGTGCTGAGCTTCGGCAAGACGCGGGACAATCTCCATTCGCGCTGGGACTTAAATCAACTGGTGGGAGACACACTCCAACTGGTACGCTTCAAACTACAGCAGGTACGCATCAGGCAATCGTTTTCCCCACATGGAAGCCCGCTTATAGTGGAAGGTGGCAAGGGGCAGCTACAGCAAGCTTTCCTGAACCTAATAATCAATGCTTCCCAAGCCATGCCCGAAGGCGGAAAGCTGCACGTGAGCGTGTTCTCAGAAGTGATTGACGGCTCCACGCGCGCAGTGGTGACATTTGCCGATACCGGGACAGGCATCCCGCCCCAATTTCAAGGAAAAATCTTTGATTCCTTTCTCACGGGAAGAGCCGATGGCACCGGGCTGGGCCTGGGAATTGTGAGACGCATCCTTCGAGATCACCAGGGAGACATAACGGTGGCCGAAACCTCGGCGCAGGGCACCATCATGAAAATCTGGCTGCCACTGGCAAACTAGTTACCGAGAACCATGCGCGAGAAGGACTCGCGTACAATCGGGAACATAGAATCAAACCTGCCTGGGTGATTTTGGTAGGTAAGCACTACGAGCGAGCCATCGGGCATTGGGCAGAAAAACTCCATGCGCATAAAAACCGTCTTCTCCTCCTCATTGGAGACTTCATACACCACGCGCTTTCCGTAGGCACCAAGCACGGGAAAATCCACCACATAACCATCCTCATCAGGGCCAACGAGGATAGCAACCTTTGTCTTTGGCGGCTGGCGGAGCATAAGCCCTTTCAGGTATCCGCGAATGGTGTCATCTCCAAACTCGTTGCCAAATAGGCCTTTGTTGAAATGGCTCAAGCCCCAGAATGCGTCTTTAATAATCTGGTGCTGGAAGAGAATGGAGTAGCGGCTAGTAGGCGTAGCGGCAACAAATCCGTCTGCGGGGACCGTGTGCAAGGCTTTGCCGACACCCCGCAGAATGAGATTTTCGTAGGAGTTTTCCTCGTCGCGAACCGTCTCGATGGTTGCTCGAAAGGCAGGGCGATTGGAGCTGGGCCATGAAACCAGAGGGCCGCTATAGTCGAGGTAAGAAACGCCTGAAGACTGAGAGAAACACTGCCCTATAATGGCCAGGGCAATGAGGAGGAAAAGGGGGATTCGCATTCTAATCAGCATCGTTAGAGAGCGGCCACAGCGGCATCAAACTCAGCCTTGGTAAGCCACTTGAAGTTGATACGTTTATAGGTGCGGGTGATGGGCATGCCAGGAGGGTATTTGCCCTCTTGGAAAAGTGTATTGAAGCCCCACTTGCGGGCAGGAGGACTGTAGACATTGCCCTTACCCCAGCGCCCCTTGGCCACTTCGCTCTCGTAGAGAGCAACCATGGAGCCGCGATAAATAAAGTTACGACTATTACCCCAGGTTTCTAAGAAGCGAGGGAAGTTTTCTACGCCACCTGAGTAGAATCGAGTGGCATCGTAGCCCGGCTTGCCGCTGGGCACTATGCCTGAAATAAAGGCAGCCGATATTTCAGTTTGAGATGCCACCCTATCGGCCTGAGGTTTTGTGCTGTTGGAATCCACCCAGTTGTTGCTAAGGACGGTGATGGCGTCTGCCACAAGGGAGGCAGCTGCCTCAACATACTTGCCTTGGGCTGCGCCCGGGGCCTGGCGGTATTGATTGTAATCATCATTGCGGGGAGCATCCACGTTGTACTCGTTGCCAGCGGCAAAGTTGCCATCGGCATTGTAATTCCCCTGGACATACATGGGGCCGTTTGTCGCCATGGTTGTCCCGAAAATATCCTTTTTGAGAGCAAAATCGGGATTGGGAATCTGGGAGCCGTTGGTAAGTTTTACGGCCCAGTTGTTAAGGGCAGGCACGACACCATCTTTCTTAGCTGCAACAGCTTGCAGCGGGGTTTCAACATAAACTACCCCATTCCACCAATTGGCGGGATTTTTTGGATCGGAAGCCAACGCTGCGGAAGAATTTAATGACGCAGGATCTACACCCCATTCTTGCAAGACGGCCTTGGCCTCATTCTTGAAAGCACCATCGGGAACGTTTGGATTGGACACCACATCTGCGGCTTCAACGGCACGTTTGAGTTTACCCATGTCAATTTCCACGAGATTCATCTGACGGCTTTCGCGTTGGTCATAAATGCCATTAGCGCCTGTCTTCATCCTGATTACAGGTTGACCGCCAATCTGAGGCATCGTGAGCGGGATTTTCTTCAGGTTGCCTGAAGCGTCGGTATTCACCGCTTTGCCATTACGCTCGTAGGTGAAGAGCTGGACGCTACCACTGGCAGGATTGACTTCAATGGTTAGGCCTGCCTTGTATGCGTATTTCTGTTTTTCCACTTCCTGCTTTGTGGCATCAGCGGGGGTGGTATCCGCAGCGGGCATCACCATGTGATAGGCAAAATTGAGGGCGTCTCCCGTAACGGCAGGAGTCTCCGGATCGTCCTTAACATAATCGCCCATGGCGATAGATTTGTGTGTGCCCATCCCGTGAGCGCCCGACTGTACCCAGTATTTGTAGTTGTTGGCCGTCCATTGGCGCCAATCAGCGCCCATAGACACCTCGTCTATCGGGCCACCATCCCAGCGATTGTTCTTCATGAGGACATTGCCATTCGCATCTTTCCCGTAGGTAAAATTGACATTTCCATCGTTATTACTCTGACCTGAATCGGGCATACGACCGAAGCGAATCTGCCCACTTGCTGAGACCGTATTCATGAAGTTAACGGTATTGCTACCCCCCGCTGCCATATACCAGAGGTTGCCGTTAGTATGGACTTTACCGATGATATTCATGTCTGGGCTGGGAGCGATTTCTAGGTCCATGTTGTAAAAAATGGCGTGGGAAAAGAGAGGCGCATCACGCACGAGCAAATCGGCAGCGGCATAGGCGGATTTTTCTTTGCCCTGAAAATCTTCGACTGTGGCCTTACCGTAGAGCGTTACGGCAGTCGCCAGCACCGTCATGCCCACGAGAGGGTCGTCCGCATTAGCAGGATCGGTAGTTGAAATATAGAGGGCAGTAGAGGCGGGAATAGTGCCACCATAAAGCTCGGTGGTGTAGGTGCCAGGGGGAGAGTTTTTATTGTAGTTTTCGGGCAACTGGAGCTTGGTGATTTCTCCTTGGGCAAGCCGATCTGCGAAGAAGGCGAAAAACTTGTCATTTAGATAAAGGGGGTTGCGGTCATAGCGCAGAGAGTCTGAGGGAAAGGATTCGGTGTTGTTAAAACGCTCGGTGAGCTGCCCCATTCCGAAATCCACAACAGCCTCGGCAGCGCTACGGGACTGAAGCCACATGTAGTTGTCGTAATTAAGGCGTTTTTCCGTAAGGGCATACCTAAATAACCCGCCTAGAACCAGCGCCACGACGGCCACACTGATGAGAACGACTGCCAACATGGACCCCCGCTGTGAGGAGCGTCCTGAGACTGTGTAGTAATTTGCAGTTTTCATGGATTTCTAGCCTCTGGGTGAGATGGTGAAATTGTAGGTATTGGTCACTTTCTTTGCGTTATTGCCGTGGAAGATTTCAGCCTTCACGAGAACGCTCTCCTTGTTCATCTGGTAAAAGAGCGACTTATCAGCCAGCCCCTTGGCCAACTGGACGATAACCCTCGAATTGCCGTTGTATGCATTTACCAAGCCTTCTACGGTGTTGGCGGAAGCGAGCTTTCCGCCTGTGGAACTGTAATCTATCTCGAAGAACTTTACCGGGCCGTTGCCATCCTCCACTTCTTCGCGATAGAAAACCCCTATTCTCATAATGTGGGCAGCTCCCGAAAAACTGACCGCCCCCGTAGCGATATCCCTTGGCTCAGTGTAAAGGAGGACGAGGCAGTCTCCCTTGCCGCCCTCCCCTTGCAAATCGTCTGAATCAAGTGCGCCCGGGCTGTAGCGGGTGTAAACGTAAAACTCATTCGCTTCTCTGGCCCTGTCTGCCAAGGTAGAAGTGATCTGCCTAATGTCTGCGACCATTTCCAGCTTTTCGGTGGAAACAAACATGAGCTTGGAAGTATCTTTGATGAAGAAAAACAAGCCGAGGCTCACAAAGCTGGCTATGAAAAGAACGAAAATTACTTCCGTGAGCGTAAAGCCACGCTGGCTGCTTCTTCTAGCGTTGAGAGGGAGATTTCGCATATTAGTACAAGGGATTGGATTGGTGACTACCGAACGCTCGAACGAATGGTGCGAATGACGCGCTCATGCTGCTTACGGGAAGTGGGATTAGTGTATTTATAAAAAATGGCTATTTCCATAGCATCTACGCCCGTGGAGAGAAGATCGCGCAGCTCTACTTTTACGTCCACATCAATAGAAAGCTCAGGTATGGTGTTTCCATCGGCATCTACTTTGCTGATAATCGGAAGACTAACTGTTGTCCAAACGCCATTGTAGATAGGGTCTGAGGTATTCTGATTTATCTTTGTGGGAAGGGCCACACTTGGATTTTTTTCTGAGTTTTTAAGCTCTGCATAGGCAATACCCAGAAGTTGCTCCAAAAAGCCTGCCGCAATGGTGTTGGAGCTCGCCTGATAGACATTATCCTCAGCCAGTTTGCGCACCTGAAGCGCACCAGCCAGGATGGCGGCAGCCAACCCGGCTAAAATAGCCATAGCAATGAGAATTTCAATAAGGGAGAACCCTCGGCGGTTATAGGCCATAAGTAGGTAGTTTAGTGGACTATCCTACATAGGGCCAATAACAAATACAATTCTTATCGAAACCGCATTCCTAGATTGAGGCCCTTTTTACTACAAAATGGGTATTAGTGCCTAACTACATTCAAGCTATCGTAAATAAAAAGTAAAATCACTTCTTCTTAATGAAATCCTCTCGCAGGCTTATAACCGTGTATAAGAAGACGCCTACAAAAATGGCGGAATCAGCAAAATTAAAGGTAGGCCATCGGTAAAAACCTAAATGAAAATCCAAGAAATCCACTACGAACCCATAGGCTAGCCTATCAATCAGATTTCCCACGATGCCAGAAGTCATGAGGCCGAAAGTGAGCTGCATTGATTTTTGCGCCACTTGCAAGTGGTTGCGAAAATAATAAATGACAGCGAGCGCAAGAACAGCCAAGGCGGCCAAAACAAGCCCGAATCCGCTAAACATCCCCCATGCGGCACCCGTGTTTACATTATAGACTATGCTAAAGAATCCAGGGATGATTTCCCACCCGCCGTAAGGCGGATAGACACCCAAAAACAGGCCTGAAAACTCTTTGATATAGATCTTGCTGGCTTGATCCGCGAGGAGGACAACGAGAAAGATTATCCAGAAAAACTTGTAGCGACGCAGTCTTTCCGCAAGAGAGCGGCTTGCGCGCCCCTTGGACGGCTCACTGAAATCAGCTGGAGAAAACGAGTCCGGTGGCGACGACTCATCGGGGGCTTTGTTAACCTCGTTGGAATGCATTAGCGGCGCCTTTATTCGTCCGCATCTTCGGCGTAGCCTGCGGAGTCTTCCGTAGCAATTTCATTGAAGAAATTGGCACGAATATTGGCATTACGCCGCTGGTTTTGCTCATGAATCGTTTGGCCTTCGAGGGAGAAACGGGTGAAGGGAACTGCCTCTAAACGCTCTTTTGCGATGGTTTGGCCAGTAATCTCACAGATGCCATAAGTGCCCGCAAAAATGCGCTCGATTGCGGCTTCCACCTCGGCAAGCGCCTCTTTCTCGGTAGAGACCAAACTGAGAGCGAAATCACGGTCAAATGACTCCGCGCCCGCATCGGCCAAGTGCTGAGAATAGCCGGAGAGATCTCCAGCATCGTCTCGCGAAGAACGGGAGAAAGACTCTTCGACGTGGATATTGAGGCGCTCACGCAGGTGTGTGCGCAGCTCCACCAGGAGCTTGTAGTAATGAGACCACTTCTTTGGGACTTCGCGGGTAAGCCCTTCTGATGGCTTTTTGACTACCGGCTGGAAACCAAGAATATCTGCCAGACTGGCGGCTCCAACGAAGCGCTGGCGTGGCTGAGGAGCAGCGGGAATGGCGGGCTGGATAACCGGGGCTGCAGGGACCGCGACACGAGAAGTAACCTTGGCCTCTGCCTCTTCGCCACGGTGCTTAAGCACCTCGCGCACGTCTTCCAGCGTGAACATCACGGGGGTGGATTTCTTGCTGGGGAGCTTAAAGATGGCTGGCGTATGCTTCTGCTTGTGCGTGAGCTGGCGAATCTGCTCAATCTTGGCGCGATCTTCGGCAGTCTCTGGCTTTGGCGCCTCGGGCTTTCCTGTGCGTGCCGGCTTGGTAGCCTTAGCGGGCGGGGACTTTACGGGGGTTGCCTTTTTTGCCGGCTCTTTCTTTTCTGCTTTCGCGGGCTTGGCGGGCGCCACTGCCTTAGAAGCTTTTTTGGGCTCAGCTGCCGGCTTTGATTTAGGCGCAGCTTGTTTTGCGGTGGCGGCCTTGGCAGGCTTTACCGGAGCTTTGGTTTTTGCGGGCTTGGAATTTGTTTTAGACACGGATTTGGTCGAAGCGGATTTGACGGGCTTTTTGGAAGGTTTGGTTTTGGAGGCGCTCATAAGACAGCAGTGATTTGGCAGTTAAGATAGAGCTTCGGCACAACGGGCGCAACAAGCGCCGAGGGGTGATTCTGAAAAAGCGGGGACCCAGCGCCAACAACGAGGACAGTTGACGCCCTCAGCGTGCTTGGCTGTGAACGCAAGCTCGTCACCAGGGGCAAGGAGACGGACTGCGGAAACGCCAAAGAGTTCCGGCAGGTGCTGGGCGTATTTTTCAAAAAGTGCTGAATGATCGTCATTCGCGGGAGAAGATACATGCAATTCCGCATCCAGCGAGCGACCAATCGCTTTTGCTTTGCGAAGCTCCTCAAGTTTCTCATTGGCCTGAGGAACAAGCGCGAGCAAACGGCTGACGGCTACCACACGCTCATCATTGGCCACATCCGCAACTGGCTGCGGCCAAGATTCCAGGTGGATGCTCGATCCATTGAGATCTCCCTTGCCCTGAAAATGGCTCCATGCCTCATCTGCGGTAAATGTGAGGATGGGTGCCAAAAGCTTAACCAGCGCTCCGAAGGTGTGGTAAATCGCAGTCTGCGAGGAGCGCCGCTCATGGGAGCCACTCTTGAGTGTGTAAAGCCTGTCCTTGACCAGTGTATGGTAAGTAGCCGAGAGAGTAACGGTGCAAAAGCGCACCAAGAGCTGGTGAGCGCGGTGGTATTCGTAGGCATCGTATGCCGCAGTGACTTCCGCGATCAGGCCGTTCACTTGGTGAAGCACCCATACATCGAGCGGCAGGAGCGCCTCCAGCTCGACAGCCTGTGTGGCTGGAGCGAAGTCGCTCAAATTGGCCAACTGAAAGCGCAGGGTGTTGCGAATCGAGCGGTAGGCTTCGCTCGCGCTATTGAGAATATTCTTCGACAGCGTGATGTCTTCGGTAAAGTTCTGCGAGGCAATCCAAGAGCGAATGACATCCGCGCCATACTCGGCCACAAAGTTGTCTGAAGTGGGCGGCTTTTCATACTGGCCGCTCTTGGAAATCTTTTTGCCGTCTTCCCCCACTATGAAGCCGTGAGTGAGCACGGCCTTGTAGGGTGCGCCACCAGCAGCAATGACGCCCGTCCAGAGAGAAGATTGGAACCAACCGCGATGCTGGTCGCTGCCTTCGAGATACAAATCGGCGGGCCACTGCGAGTTGCCCTGCTCTTGCTTGAGAATTGCCAGGTGAGAAGAGCCGGAATCGATCCACACATCCAGCGTGTCCTTACCACAGGTAAGCTCAGATGCAGCGGGCCAACCGCCAGGAAGCTTTACGCCGTCC
Source organism: uncultured Puniceicoccaceae bacterium (assembly GCA_964533835.1). Lineage (GTDB taxonomy): Bacteria > Verrucomicrobiota > Verrucomicrobiia > Opitutales > Oceanipulchritudinaceae > CAZHQD01. The sequence continues at coordinate 9,767 of CAZHQD010000091.1, forward strand.
AAGATAGTGGCCGCGGTATTGCTGAACCAATAATTGCTGCCATGCCGGGCGATCTTTTCAGCCACGGCTTTGACCACGCCTGCATCCAGGTAGGCATTTTTCTGATGATCGTAAAATGCGGGTATGGGCACTCCCCATGAGCGCTGACGGCTAACGCACCAATCGGGCCTGCTCTCGACGGCACCCCTGATGCGCTTTTCCCCGAAGGATGGAATCCAGCGCACTGAATCTATGGCGTTCTTGGCCTTATCTCGCGCTGAAGAACCATCGGGCATAGACTTGTCGAGCGCCACAAACCATTGATCTACGGCGCGAAAGATGATGGGCGTCTTTGAGCGCCAGCAGTGCGGGTATTGGTGTTCGTAGCGCTGAAAAACAAGGAGTGTATCAGTTGCTTTTAGCTTCTCTATAACGGCAACATTGGCGGGACTGCGCCCTTTTGTCTCCAAGGTTGTCAAGCCAACCAGATCGGCTGGGATTTTTCCGTCGTCGAGAAAACTGCCATTGTCACCCACCGGACAATAAATTTCTAAGCCGTATTTGAGGCCTGTGTGGTAGTCGTCTTGCCCGTGCCCTGGAGCGGTATGTACGCAGCCAGTACCAGAATCGGTCGTGACATAGTCAGCCAATACAATCGGAGAAGCTCTATCAATGAAGGGATGCCGTGCTTGGAGGTGTTCCAGGGATTTGCCGTGTGCAGTGAATTTCACGGGCAAGCCTGTTTCCAGTTTCATTGCCTTGGCCGTGGCTTCGACCAGAGGGCTCGCCAAAAGCAAGTAGCTATCGCCATGCTCGACGACGGCATATTCCACATCAGGGTGCACAGCTACGGCTAGATTGGCGGGAAGAGTCCACGGGGTAGTTGTCCAGATGACAACAAAGAGCGGTTTGTCACTGGGCAACCCAAACTTGGCCGCCTCATGAGCAGGGACGGGAAACTTTACCCAAATAGCAGGAGAGATGTGCTCCTTGTATTCAATTTCCGCCTCGGCCAACGCGGTTTCAAAAGGGATAGACCAATAAACGGGCTTTTTGGAGCGATAGACCAACCCTTGCTCAACCATGGCAGCGAATGTGCGCACGATTGCTGCTTCAAAGGAGGGCGCCTTGGTCTTGTATTCAGCTTCCCAATCAGCCAAAACGCCTAACCGCTGAAATTGGCGCTTCTGGATTGCTATCCAGTTTTCCGCAAAACGATCACACAGCTCGCGCTGCTCTGCGGTAGAGACAACTTGCTTTTTCTCCTGAAGCTCTTTGGCTACTTTCTGCTCAATCGGCAGGCCGTGGCAATCCCAGCCCGGCACATACGGGGTGCGGTAGCCCCTCATGCTCTTATAGCGCAAAGTAATGTCCTTGAGGGTTTTATTGAGAGCAGTGCCGATGTGGACATCCCCGTTGGTGAAGGGCGGCCCATCATGCAGGACAAAGGTTGGGCCATGAGCATTTCTGGCCTGGATTTGCCCGTAGAGCCCCGTATCCGCCCACCGCTTCACGCGGTCCGGCTCGCGCTGGGCAAGGCTCGCCCGCATGGGGAAAGAAGTTTCCGGTAAGTTTAAAGTGTCTTTAAAGGCTTGGGCCATTTCCTCTGTTGGGGAAGGCAATCTCCCCCGTTTGCAATGAAGGCGGAAAGCATGGTGCGAATCACGGGAGAGTCAAGCATGGATACCCCCTAAAACGCCCGATTTCCGCCTAGTAGAAGCAAGGCTTACTGCTTGTAAAAGCGCCCCGCCCTACCCCTGTCGCAACGTGGCCAATGCGGCGTGCAGCAACTGAACATCCTCTGAGCTATTGGCAATAAGGAGTACCCAACCGCCACCTTCGACATCCACAATGAGTGCGCTTTGGCCGCTAGAGTCGGGAGCCACATGCAATGCCATTCCCTTTATGGCCTTGTAGGGCAATTCTGCGGAAAGGACGTATTTGTTCGTCTCGACGGACTCGGT
>CAZHQD010000092.1:0-1058 GCA_964533835.1 uncultured Puniceicoccaceae bacterium
ACTCGCCACGGTGCAGGTGAAGAGCGAAAGCAAAAGATACAGGAAGCCGTCAACGCCGCGCCTGTAGCTCCGTCTGATAGCGTTTCCCAGCCCTTCCCTCTCCCACCCCCGCAATTCTTCCCCCTACCCGCGGATCAAATCCCACCATCAACTTTTTAAGCCATGACCACACAGCCAAACCCCGTAGAATGGACGAAACTTCGCTCCATTCGCTTCAATAAGCCAGTCAACAAAGTCAATAATGCCAACATTGATCACCTTGGAGAAGTTGACGTTTATGAACCTTTTGTGACGAAGGCCGCGGATCCGTACACAATGCAAGCGTGGTATTCCCACAAAATGGGCAAATGGTATTGGCACTTTCTCGATCGGCACATGAAAGGTTACTCCATCGAACACGGAGCAAACCTCAATGATTTCAGCAACTATTTCCCAACGCCTTGGGGAGACGTGCCGCGCTGGAGATTCTACTTGAAAGAAGTAGTGATCGCTGCCCTCGCCGCCGGAGGTCTCGCTTTCTACCTCAAAAGGAAAGGCAAATAAATGGACTGGTTTCAAACACGATCTAAGGCCGCCTACGACGAGCAACAGCAATCGTTGCGCTGGCTTGAACAGGCCATGGCCAACGGGACTTTGCCAGACGTAGTCGCCATTCCGATTGGCGCAAGCGCGGGCTCCAAAGAAAAGAAAAACCGCACTTGGCTTATCGCAGGTGCGGTTGTTATCGGTTTGCTGGTATTTTGGGCCTAGGGTGCACTGGTTTTGCCAGTCATCCACCAATCTAGTAACCAATTATCCAGATCAAGCACGGCCTCCATTTCAGAAGTTCCTCCAATGTAGTGCCAAGCAGCATAAACCCATTTTTTGCGGATATTATCCCACCCGCCTACCCATATAAATTTCTGCTCAGTGTCTGTAGTTACTACAACGGGTAGTTCGATAACATACCGATCATTCGGGCCATCTGCAATTGTGTTGGTGTGTCCATAATAACTCAAATCCCCTTGTCCTTCCCAAAAATACCAGTAAATATCATAGCCAGATTTGAGGGGAACTAA
>CAZHQD010000092.1:1158-11686 GCA_964533835.1 uncultured Puniceicoccaceae bacterium
AAATTTTAGCCGTTTTTCCTCTCGCCCAACTGTTCATTTCTATTCAAGAATACCATTCATGTCTGACGCTAGTCGCCATCCATTCTTGCAGGGGCTTAGTAAGCACAGGGGCGCGGCCCCTACCATAATGGTCATCTTTGGGGCCAGTGGTGATCTCACCAAGAGGAAGCTGCTGCCCGCCCTCTTTAATCTTTCGCTGGACACGCTGCTGCCTGCGGATTTTCACCTCATTGGCTACGGCCGTTCCCCGATGCCTGATGCGGAGTTTCGCTCGGTGATGAAGGAGTCTGTATCGAAATTTTCCCGCCGCCCTATCAATCCAGCTATTTGGGATCGCCTGGAGCCACGCTTGCATTTCCACTCCGGAGATTATGCAGATCCTGCTGCCTACACGGCTCTCAAAGAGAAGATTGCCGCCATCAGGCACGATATGGCACGGGATGCGCAGCTGCTCTTTTATATCTCCACGCCTCCGAATGTATTTGGCGCCGTAGTGGAGAATCTTGGGCGCTGTGGTCTGGCAAGTCTCGCCTTGGGCACCCCACTCCAGTCCAAGGTAATCATTGAGAAGCCATTTGGCCATGATCTGGAGACTGCGCGTGCGCTAAATAAGACGATCCGTGCCCACTTCGAGGAATCTCAGATATACCGCATTGACCACTATTTGGGCAAGGAAACCGTCCAAAATCTCCTCGTTCAGCGATTTTCCAATGCCATCCTGGAGCCCATTTGGAACCGCCAGTATGTGGACTGCGTCCAGATCACCGTAGCCGAGGAGCTGGGCGTGGGCGGTCGCGGTGGGTATTATGACAAGTCCGGTGCGCTGCGGGACATGATACAAAATCACACCATGCAGCTCGTGGCTCTGACGGCCATGGAGCCACCTGTGTCTCTAGACCCAGAGGCAATCCGCGATGAGAAGGTAAAGGTGGTAAAAGCTATCCAGCCCCTTAGCTTGGCGGCAGAGAAAAGCGATGTAGTGCGCGCCCAATATGGGGAGGGCCTGATAGGAGGCAAGCGCGTGCCGGGCTACCTGCAGGAGGGTGATATTCCCTCCGATTCGGCCACAGAAACCTATGCTGCACTACGGCTTACCATCAATAATTGGCGCTGGAAAGGGGTCCCCTTCTACATACGCTCGGGCAAGCGTCTAGCCCGCCGCGTTTCGGAGATTGCCATCATCTTTAAGCGCCCTCCCGGCGTGCTTTTTACTGAGAGCAGCCGGTTCGATATCGCGCCCAATACGCTTGTAATCCAGGTGCAGCCTGATGAGGGCCTCAACCTCATAACCAATTCCAAAATCCCTGGCCTGCAAACCCGCACTCAGCCAGTGAAGATGCACTTCCGCTACGCCACCACCTTTGGCTCAAATACTCCAGAGGCTTACGAGCGGCTGATCCTTGATGCTCTGGTAGGTGATGGCACCCTCTTCATACGCGGTGACGAAACCGAGGCCTCCTGGAAACTCGTAACCCCAATTCTGGACTACTGGCAAGATGCTGCTCGCCAAGGTCTGGAGACTTACACCGCAGGCTCCTGGGGTCCCCTCGCCGCCGAACGCCTACTCTGGGACAGCGGCCACGAATGGCGCAAACCTGGACCCTAGGGAAAGGCAGAAGGAAGAATGAAGAAGGAAGAAATTCCGAACCGATTACAATGACATACAATTCTTAATGGTTGTTGTGTATAACGCATTAAACAAGCCTTTCTCCATTCTGTAATTCTTCCTATTCCCCTATCCTGACTTAAATTCTTTATTCATCATTTCTGCCTTTTTCTTTCCCATGTCCCTCCTCCAGTCCCTTCCAGGCATTGCCACACCCGTAAGCGATGTAACTAAGGCGCTTGCCCAGATGTGGCAGGGCGATTCGGCGGCAGGCGCTGCCGCACCTAGTGAGTTTCGTGCCTCACAGATGAATCTTGTGCTGCATTTTGGTCTTTCGACGAGTGAAGCCGAGGGGCTGGCGACGTTTGAGAAGGCGGTCGCCTTTAGCCAGCGCTACCCCTGCCGCATCATTGTGTTGTGCCCGACAGACGAGAAGACCGCGAACTCTGGAGAGCCGTTACAAGGCAAGCTGTATTCGCAGTGCTTTATTGGCACCGGCCATGGAGAAATGAGCTGCTGCGAGGCACTTATGCTCGGCTACAGGCCTAGCGAGTCCCGCTTTCTGGAAGACCAGGTAAGCATCTGGCTTGAAAGCGATTTGCCTACCTACCACTGGTTTCACAGGGTGCCTGGACATCGCATAGAGAGCCAATATCTTGGATTTGCAAAGACGTGCCGGCGCGTGATTTATGATTCAGGCATTGATGGTTATGAGCTGCATACGCTCTTGTGGCCGCGCCCTGAGATACTGCACGACCTTGCTTGGGCTCGTTTGCTTCCGCTGCGCCAGTCGCTTGGCCAGTTTTTGAGCGCTTTTGAGCCGCGATTGCTGGTGGAAAACCTTTCCGAGATCGTTACTTGGTATGCTCCGGGAAGGCGTGGTGAGGCTGAGAACCTGGTGTGCTGGCAATATGGCGGGCTGATGGGGTGCTTCAAAGCAACAGAGGTCCCCTACCCCAAAAACGCCACTGCTCCCCTACCCGATGTTGATCCAAATGCGGGCGATACCGCGGGAGATTTCGATTCCCATGGTGAAGCTCCTGCCACTGGCTCTCTCCAGCGCAAGAGTCATGCTCCACAACCACTGATACCCTATCGCGTTGAGGCGTTGCCGAGCGATTCTCCCGAATCTATCCGCATTGAGTGGCGCTACACTGATGCATCCCGCAAGTCCCTGCACTTTACTTTCAATGCACAGTCAGGTGAAGGCTGCATCCATGCCCGCCTTACGGAAGAACCAATTACTTATCCGCTGCACATAAAGTCGCTAAAACCAGAGGAAGAACTGAGCGAGGCGCTGTTTTTTTAGGCTTTATCATCCTTGATTAATTGGTCAACATCAGCATCATCCATTTTGTGTATCATGGAATGGCAATTTGAACAAACGATCATTAAATCGTCTAAGCCTGTATTTCTAGTACCATTTGCTATAGGATTTTTGTGGTGAACTTCTATATAACCTTCTCCAATCTTACCATATTTTGACTTAAAACTAAAACCACAATTTTTAACCTGACACTTTAAATCACCATCTTTCTCTATTTCCTTAGCTATTTTAAGATCACGCAAGGCTCTTGATCTATACCTAAGCTGACGTTTTGCTTGAGTAAGTAGTTCTCCCTCGTAATATTTATTATTATAAGAAAATATATTTAAACTCTCTTCAGTTACTTCTCCTTCATGAGTTGCCCATTTTTCCTCTAAAATAATAATTTTATCAATATTTTTAATTTTTTCTCCAGATATTTCTGAATTAATATGACATATTTCATCTTCCCTTAAATCTAAGTTACGGTCAGTTTTTTTATCAATCCTGAATTTAACGAAATATTTTTCACCCTCGTTATATGTTGCCTTTACTATATACCCAGATAATATAAAACCATAATTTTCATCACCAGTTTGTAATAAAAATATCCTATCTCCTATTTCCATTTTTATGTTTCTAGATAGTGACCACACTTGCTCTGTTCCTTTAATCTTCACCGCACTATCTGAAGGCCATTGGGTAGATTCCTTTTTGCTCCTTCTCAAAATATACCTATTCATCTGCATAATTCTCACCTTTTTTTCTGTTTTGACAAGTAATTATTTGGCTAATTCGAGAATGTATCTTCCAGCTAGATTGAAATTCACACCCACTCCTTAACCCATCAGCCCCACCTCTTTCCTCTCCTATTGCATAATTCGGGTTCAACTTTGAGCAGGAAAGTTGGGCTTCCTTCTAATTTTTCCCTTTATGAAATCCCCTCTCCTTTCGACATCGTTTGATTCGCAGTTGGGGCCAATTTATGCGGGGGCAATAGCGGATCGTGTTGTGTTTCTTTACTTTGCGGAGGCGGAGACAAAGAGGCCGCTGACAGAGGTAATTGAGGCACGATTTGGTCAAGCGCCCAGCGATGGGGAATCTCCTGTGTTTGAGGCTCTGCGAGGTCAGATAACGCGCTACTTAATGGGTTCCCTGAACAGTTTTACCGTGCCTATAACCCCAATTGGGACGGCTTTTGAATTGTGTGTATGGGCACAGTTACTCCATATACCCTATGGACAGAGGGTGACTTATAAGGCCATTGCTGAGGGCCTTGGCGCACCGCAGAAAACAAGGGCTGTGGGGCAGGCTATTGGGCGTAATCCGCTCTCGATACTCATACCGTGCCATCGCGTTATCGGTGCAAATAAGAAACTGACCGGGTATAGCGGGGGGCTAACCCGTAAGGCTTATATGCTCAACATGGAAAGCGCTTTAAACGAATAAGGAAGGGGGGTAAGTGCCGACTGGGTCATTTACTGCCACGGATGAGGTTTTTGGCAAGCGCTTCGGCGATGGCGTCTGCCTTTACAGGTTTGCTCAGGTAGTCAGTCATGCCTGCTTGGAGGCATAACTCACGGGAGCCCTGCATGGCGTTTGCCGTCAGGGCCAGAATGGGAGTGGCACCGCGATTCATGGCCTTTTCGTCTGCCCTAATCCGACGAGAGGCTTCAAAGCCGTCCATCACGGGCATCTGGCAATCCATTAGGATGAGGTCAAATTGCCCATTTAACCACTTGTGGTAGGCGTCTAAGCCGTTGGCCGCGGATTCTACTTTGCATCCGTGCCGTTCAAGAAAGAGGCGTGTGACCCGCAAAGAGACAGGGTTGTCTTCCGCCAGTAAAATGCTTGAGCCGCCGTAATTCTTTAGACTGTTTTCTTTGTCCAATCCCGAATCGGGACGGAAGTTTTGGATGACACCTATATCGTCGCCTCGATTAATGGACTCAAATAATTGCCTCAAATCCTCGTAGCGTAAGGGTTTGAGTAAGCAGTGGCTGAAGCCGTATTGCTGGAGCAACTCATTATCCAAGGTCTGAGTAAGGTGGGTGCAAAGAATGAGCGTGGGGAAAGGTTTCAGGTGGGACTCTTTGGTGAGCAGCGCGGATGAGGCGCGGGCACCAATTCGCCTGTCTACCATAACTGCGCTAAAGGGATTACCGCCCGCCTGGTTGTGGCGGAGTAGCTGCACAGCGGTTTCCAGAGATTCCGTGGTTTGCGAGGGAATGGATAGTGCATTTAGGTAGCCAAGCCAGCACTCCCGGGTTCTATCGTTAGGCGAGACAATTAAAACGGGGCCTTTTCTATACTCTAGCAACTGAGGGGATAGCCTGATTTCAGGTTGAAGAGCGAGACGGAGTTTGACCTTGAATACGGAACCATGCCCTTTGGAAGATTTGACTTCTACAGAGCCGCCCATGCGTTCAGCCAATTCTTTTACGATAGATAGGCCGAGGCCTGTGCCAAGGTGAAGTTGTGAGTGCTGCCCTACTTGCTGGAATTTGGTGAAGAGGCTTCTAACCTCATCCTCGCTGATGCCAATGCCAGTATCGCAAACTTCAAGAAGCAGAACAACGCTTCTGCCATCTTCTGAATACTTTTGAACCCTCACTTCGATGTAGCCAGAGTCGGTAAACTTGATGGCGTTGCTGACCAAATTCAGGATGATTTGCCGTAGCCGCACAGGATCGCCGATGACGGAAGACGGCGCATTTGGGTCATAAAAAATAATGAGCTCAACGTCTTTTTCTTTGGCACGAAAAGCGAACAATTGGCAGGCCTCTTCCACCAAATCGCGGAAGTTGATTTCATGGAGATTGAAGGTTAGTTTGCCAGCCTCAATTTTTGAGAGATCGAGGATATCATTTAGGATCCCCAGCAAGGTTTCTGCAGAACCATAAATGGTCTGGGCATAGTCGCGCTGTTTATCGTTGAGCTTAGTTTCGAGAAGGAGTTCAGTCATGCCGAGAACACCGTTCATAGGAGTCCTGATTTCATGGGACATATTGGCCAAGAAATCAGTTTTTGCCTGACTGGCTTTCTCGGCGAGGTCCTTGGCGAGGGCTAGCTCTTGCTCCGTATTGCGGAGACGGCTGATCATAAATAGGAGCACGAAGATGAGCGCCATCAGCAATCCCAAGGTAAACGCCCAAATACCTATATCCCGCTTGCTCATCTCGATATAGGCTTTGGGTGCATTTGCAATTATGGCACCTTCAGGGATGGTCTTAGGATTGAGATTGAGTCTGACGACCTCCTTGTAATCGACCCAGTAGACACTGGAATCCACATTTTGCATTGGGAGCAGTTCTACGTGATTCCTAAAATAGTCGTTCAGGTATTGTGCAATTCTTCTGCCTTTGAAATTTTCGTCGTAAACTTTGCCACCCGTTAAGTTTGGCCATTTCCAAATAGAATATGCGGGCCAATTTTTAAGTTGAGGAAGCTCTTTGCTGGCCAATGGCCAGATCATGGTACGCCCTTCATTGTTAACAAATCCCTCTAAAACAAAAAGAAACGCTCTCTTATTCAAGTCCTTGAGGAAGGTGGGGACTTCTGTAATTGGGTAGTCAGCAAGGAGATGGATGTTGATCTTGCCTTCGTAAAGTGCCTTGAGCTCGTGTATAAGTCTCTCTCTGGCTTTGGCTTCGAGAGAAGTGGTGCGATAAACAAAAACGGCATCGGTTGAGCGTGGATTCATCTCTAAAGCCATCTCAAAGGAATCCTTTATTGGGGTATAATCTACAATGCCGGAGAGATTAGGGGTATCCTTGATATCTGAATAGACTTGCTCAGAGATAAGACACCCAAGAATCGGCGTATTGGGAAAGAGCCTTTCGCGATATTTTATGGCAAAATCTAAACTGCTTTGAGCAACGCCTATAACGAGGCTGAATTTAATTTTTCTGTTGATAATCTTACTCTCAAGCAGAGATGCGAGTAGTTCCTCTGTGTCTGGCCTTACGTAGTTAATTTTATCCAGGTATTGAAAATCGTAGGTAACTTGCAGGTCCAGGTCTTTTGTTGCCGTCGTCAAACCTGCTATAAATTCTTTTTCCAGGTCTCTGTTTGCATGGCCAGGGAGAATGACCAAAATATGGGGGACTTCATAGGGGTAGATAAACTCGTTGCCTACGGTCTGACCGCGCAGAGCCGTCCCGACTGCCAGTGTGCAGGCGAGTAGCAGAGGAACCGAGAGCATGGAGAGGGCCCTCAGTACTTGCCTAAAATAGATCACGACGTGTTAGGAGTAGGCTGTAGCTGTAAACTAATAAAATCACTACTGCATGAGTATCGGTTAGGGCAAGCACTTAATAAAGGGTATAATTCTTCAATTTGTTGGAATCTTTAGTAAAATGTAGATGGGTAACTATTTCTTGTGGGGCAATATAGGATATATTCCTTAGGTGTAAGTTCTAATAATGCTGATATGAAACCCGTATAAATTTTCTTTGAGCCCAATTACTTAGTAGTCCATAAAACAAAAAACCGCCTTCTGGAAGAAGGCGGTTTTAAAATACAATTGGAATGTATGAATCGTTATTCGCCGATACTGAAGCGGGAGAAGCGACGAACGATGATGTTTTCACCCATCTTGGCGATAGCCTCCGTCACGATATCCTTCACGCTTTGCTCGGGATTTTTGATGAAGGGTTGCTCCATGAGGCAGGATTGGGAATAGATTTTCTCCATTTTACCGGAGACAATCTTTTCTACGACCTCAGCGGGCTTACCAGCGACGCTCGCGGCAGCGATTTCGCGCTCTTTGGCCAAGAACTCTTGGGAAACCTCGTCACGATTTACGAACTGAGGGTTCGCAGCAGCGATGTGCATCGCGATGTCTCGCACCAAGGCCTTAAAAGCATCGGTCTTTGCCACGAAGTCGGATTCGCAGTTGACCTCGATAAGAACACCTACGCGGCCACCGTGGTGGATGTAGGCTTCAACGAGGCCTTCGGAAGCCTCGCGACCCGCTTTTTTGGCGGCGCTGGCTACACCCTTTTTGCGGAGCCAAGTGATGGCTTCTTCAAGGTTGCCCTTAGACTCGGCTAGCGCCTTTTTGCAGTCCATAAGACCAGCGCCTGTTTTAGCGCGAAGCTCTGCAACAACTGAAGCTGAAATGGCTGTTTCGCTCATGTAATGAATCTTGCTATAGGTTAACGGAACGGTGTGAAAAAAGACAGACTAGGAGCGACGACCGCGAGAAGGCGCACGAACAACGGTGTCGGCATCATCATCGGAGCTGTAAGTTTCCGGGATGATGTTCTCGTCTTCGAAGCTGGCAGGAGTGCGAACGGTAACAGGCACTTGCTCTTCGGTGATCGCTTCACGCATGATGGGAGCGATGGGCTTAGTAGAGGGCTGTGTGACAGCGCGCTGGCTGAGGCCTGTCTGGGCAGCTTCCATAATCGCTTCGACGATGATGCGTATGGACTTAATAGAGTCGTCGTTTCCAGGAATAGGATACTGGAGGAGGCTTGGGTCTGAATTGGTATCGACGAGGCCAACTACAGGGATGTTAAGGCGGTTGGCTTCAGCAACAGCAATAGCCTCAGTTTTTGTATCAACAACAAAAAGAACTTCTGGGGGGCCCTTGATTTCAAGGAGGCCTTCAAAGTTACGCTTCATGCGAGCCATTTCACGGCGAATCACAGACTGCTCCTTGTTTGGCAGTTTGTGGAGAGAGCCATCGTTTTCCATGGCCAGATAGCGCTTATACTTGTCCAGAGAGCGCTTTACGGTAGCCCAGTTGGTGAGAGTGCCACCGAGCCAGCGTGTGGTGCAGAAAGGCATCTGAGATGCGATAGCGGCTTCGCGGACGATGTCCTGTGCCTGGCGCTTGGTAGCGACGAAGAGAATATTGCCACCGGCAGCAACCGTTTGCTCGACATAGGCGGTAGCCTTTTCGAGGCAGGCATAGGTCTTTTCGAGATCGATGATAGAAACGCCGTTGCGATTATCGAAGACGAATTTCTTCGACTTTGGGTTATAGCGGCGGAGCTGGTGCCCGAAGTGGACGCCTGCGTCGAGTAGATCCTTGATGGTGATGTTCATGTATTTACTGAGTTGAACTGCCGAAACGCATGAGAGGGAAGCTCTTGTGCGATTTAGCAAGCGAGGCGGCTAGCCTGCTTTGCGTTCATTATTTGAGGTTGATGTTGTTATTCCCTAGAATCAGTACCTGTTGAGAGGCACAAATTTAAAGAAAGGTAGAAAATAGAGAATCAGAACAAGCAGTGGCAAGAGCTTTTTCTGAAAAAGGGCTTAACTTTACCCTAATGTCACAGACTTAGGCTATTTTGGTTTGTGACTCGGTGGTAAAGGAGGCCGAATCACTTAAAACGTTGGGCCAAAATGGAAGCAATCTTATGGCCGAATTCGCGGTAACTTTTGCGGGACAGGGTATTATCCCCGATGAGAGACCATGGCGTGGAAATGGAGAGATGAGGAAGATCCAGCGCACCGAGGACCGATAGTAAGGAGCGCATTTCTTCAGAGAGACTGCGCTTAAAATCGGAAGCCGCAACATCTCTACCCAAGCCGCTGGCCAGGAGATTCGCTAGTTTTTCTGATTCAGCTGCCGATTGGCCATCTTTGCAAAAGCTGGCAGCAAGGCCGTCGCTTGCAGAGCCGTGAGCGGCTTCAAAGAGAATGACCAGAGCGGGAGTGCAGCGAGTTTGCCAGCGCTCTTTGTCTCTGGCAACGCAGAGAAGATTGGCGTCTGTTGGCAAAGGAGCGCCTCTGCCTGAGTAGCCCTTGTGCAGCCCTTCACCTGATAAAAATGGCAGACCCCAAATTAGCACGTTGGTCTTTTTTAAGCGGGCAAACTCAGCGAGAAAGCCATCCAACACCCAAGAGGAAGGGACATCGCCTGACATGGGCCTGCCGATAAAGTAGATACCGGGAAGCGTGGCGCTGGATGAACCATGCTGGTTTGCCCACCGCAAGACGTGACGCCCATCCGAGCCAATGCCAATCGCGTCCTCCTGCCAGTAATTTTTTGTTTTGGCGTGAAGCTGCTTGAGGTCTTCTTTTCCGTAGGGAAAACAAAGGGCCATCTCAATGGAGGGCGAAGGGTAGTCGATATCCCAACTTATCCAGAGTTGGCCATCCGGCTGGAGCTCGGGCCTCCCATTGCGCATGCGGGCCCAATCTTGCTCCCCAGCGCGAATTACGGGACGGATTGCGAGCGCATCGTGCACACCGTAGCAGGAATCGGCAAAGCGCCAGACGATTTTAACCTTTCGCCCCTCAGGGCCAGGGCTTTCAGGCTTGAGTTCCGAGAGTGTGAAGTTCCACCAAAGGGGAAGCGCCCCACCCTTTGGCTCGGCAGAAAAATGCAACTCGGTAACCAAGCCATCGACCGACTGGGATTCAAAGCGTGCATTTCCGCTTGGGAAATTTGATTTTAGGGAAAGAGGCAAGGCAAGTGGGCTCCGTGGTTAGCTCTCTTCGGTGTATTTGCCCTTGAGAGACTGAATGACGCCAGGGTCTGCGAGCGTGGTGACATTACCCAGGGCGCGACCCTCGGCAATATCGCGCAGCAAGCGACGCATGATTTTGCCTGAACGGGTTTTTGGCAAATCGGCGCTAAAGATGATTTTCTCCGGCAA
>CAZHQD010000093.1:0-11449 GCA_964533835.1 uncultured Puniceicoccaceae bacterium
CTAGCCCGTATCCGTGATGCTCATGGGGATAAGCTCACCATCATTTTCAAAGGCTCCTACGACAAAGCCAACCGCACCAGCCTGGGCGGTGCCCGCGGGCCGGGCCTGGAGCAAGGCCTGACCATTCTCGCTAATATTAAAAAGCAATTCGGCTTCCCCGTCCTAACCGATTTTCATGCCCCCGAGCAGGCCGAGGCCGTCGCCTCCGTCTGCGATGTCCTCCAGATCCCTGCCTTCCTCTGCCGCCAGACGGACCTCCTCGTCGCCGCCGCCAAAACAGGCCGCTGCGTGAACGTAAAGAAAGGCCAGTTCCTCTCCCCCTTCGAGATGGAATTTGTCGTGGAAAAGCTCCGTCAGGCCCACGCCGCAGAAATCTGGCAAACCGAGCGCGGCACCACTTTCGGCTATCAAAACCTAACGGTTGATATGCGCAGCTTCTCCATCATGGCCAAATGGAATACCCCTACCATTATGGACGCCACCCACAGCGTCCAGCTCCCTGGCGCAGGCGGCGGCAAGTCTGGCGGCCAGCGCGAGTTTGTGCCCATGCTCGCCAAGGCCGCTCTCGCCGCGGGCGCCAACGGCCTCTTTATCGAGACCCATCCCGATCCTGCCCGGGCCCTGTCCGACGCCGCTACCCAAATCCCCCTTAGCGACTTTCGCTCCCTCGTGGAAAGCTGCCTTCGCGTATGGGAATCCGTCCGCAGTTAGCCTACTCCTCCCTCGGTCGAGTCTGCTTCCGCACCTCCATCAAGGCCAAGTCCAGTGCGCTGCTTAAAGCGTTATGCTGCTGCCGCAAAAGCCTTGGTATCAAGAAAAATACAGGCAAGATGCTCGCCGCCGAAGCAATCGCCACAAGGTAAAAAAGCTTCCCTGTGAAAAGCAGGAAAAACACCCCCAGAAAAATCATCTCCATCACCACGCAGATGGCCAGCAGCCTATTCTCCATGGCCTTCGGGTCTGGCAGCGTGGCATCCAGATACACGCTGTCCCCATGCACTTTCAGGTGCAGCCCGCGCACCTGCCTGTAGTGCGACCGCGGCTGCTGCGATAGTGCCGTGGGCTCAAAGGTCAGGCTCTCAGGCGTGCGCGCCGAAACCGCAAAGCCCAATGCCGTGAACACCGTCTCGGCAGCGGCCAGCACAGTGGCCTGCGGAGCTGCTAGATGAAAGGTCTTGCGCATGGTCAGCAAAGTATGGGGTTACACACGGAAGATCGCGCCCAGCTTCTTCCCCAAAAGGATGCTCGCGCTAATAATCGTTATCGCCAGAAACGCCATCGCCCATACCCCAAGCGCGCTGGCTATGAATCGCCCGTCCCCAAGGAACTGCATCAGCTCATAGATCGCCTTTGTTATTGGGTAGTGCTGCGCCTTCTGGGCCAGTATCAGAGAGTCCGATACCTCCAGCATACTCTGGGAAAACGCCAGCAACGCCCCCGCCAGCAGGCTTGCCGCAATCAGCGGCAAGGTAATCTTCCTCAAGGTCTTAATCGGTGGGCACCCCAGATTCTGGGCCGCCTCCTCATAGGTCACGCTTGTCTGCTGCAGTCCCGCCGCCGCGCTCCGCACCACAAAGGGCAGCTTCCGCACCGCATAGGCAATCACCAGCAAGGCCAGTGGATTCTCCACGGGATTCAGAAACGCAAAGGGCCTCCCGGGCTGCGTCATCGCCACATACCCAAAGGCCAGCACCAGCCCGGGCACCGCCAGCGGCAGCATCGCCAGCGCGTCCAGCGCCTGCCGCCCGGGCAGCCGCGTGCGCACCACAATATAGGCAATCGCCACGCCCAGTATCAAATTCACAAAAGTCGCCAGCCCCGCGTAGGTCAGGCTATTCTTGATGGCCGTCAGCGTTATCGGGTGCCCCAGCGCCAGCTCGAAGTTCTTCAGCGTCCACTGCTCAGGCAATATCGTGGCATACCAATCACTGGAAAAGGCAATAAAGAGCACCCCCAGATGCGGCAGCAAGGCCCAGATTGTCACAAACGAAAACAACCCCAGGCACAGCGTCCCCACAAGGAAAGACGGCTTCCGCGGCCCCCCGCTATGCGTGGCCTTCGCCATCATGGCGTGAGTGTCCCGCCCAAACAGCCCCTTCCCAATCCCGTAGATCGCCACCGCGCAGAGCAGCATAGTCGTCACCAGCGCATAGGGAAACGGATTGGCCCCAATCTCCTTTATCGAAAAGAATATCTGCGCCGAAGCCAGCCGATTGTAGTCAAATATCAGGGGCACCCCAAGCTCGGTAAACGCCCATATAAACACGATTGTCCCCCCCGCAAACAGCCCTGGCCGCATCAGCGGCAGCGTGATCGTGAAGAACTTCTTGAAGCCGGTGCAGCCAAGGTTCTCTGCGGCCTCTTCCATCGCGGGATCAATGTTGGAGAGCGCGGCCAGCGCGTTCAGGTAAAGGATCGGGTAGAGCCCCAGAGCGGTCACTACTATTACCCCTGCCAGTTGGCTCTCGCCCAGCCAGTCAATCGTCTCCCCTGGCGTTAGTAATCCCATCTGCACCAGCAGCGCATTGAATGCCCCATACTGCCCAAATATCTGGCGGAAGCCGATCGCCCCCACAAATGGCGGCAGCATGATCGGCAGCAATATCGCACCCATAAACAATTTCCGCCCGGGAAACTCATACCGATCCGCCACCCACGCCAGCGGCACGGCAATCAGCATCGCAAGGCTCGTCGCTCCCACCGCCAGCTTGAATGAGTTCAGCAACCCCTCCAGATAAATGGGATTCCTAAACACCTCCCCAAAGTAGGCCAGAGTAAAGCTCCCATTGGCATCGAAAAAGCCCCCCTGCAAAATTTGCCAAATCGGCCAGATGAAAAAGCACCCAAAAAAGACCCCCATGAAGGCATAGACAGCAATGGCAATCGGCTTAGACATGCCTGCAGCGTGGCGGATTTTCCCCTGCGGCGCAAAACGAAACCTCCGCCCATCAGTCGGAAAAGTGTGAACTTGTGGTTACGCAGCTCTACGCTTTTAGCGCAAACACCCTCGTAAGCCTCAGCAGCTCCACCACGCTCACCACACTGGCAGATGGCTTCAAAAGCGTAACCTGTTCGGTGCGGTTGGGAAGCCGTTTCACCAGGTTGAGCAGCGCGCCCACACCGGAAGAGTCGATAAACTTTACCTTCTCCATATCCACTTCTGCTGCCCGGATCTCATTCCATGGCACAGGATCAAGCGCGGCTTTAAACTGCTGAACGTTGGAGGCATCTAAGCTCTCCACTTCGACCACCACGAGCAGGTGGTCACTTTGGCGCAAAGTCTTTATCATAATTATGGCTATAATGGCCTTGCGCCAGTCTTATTGCAAGCGCGTAGCATCCCCGAAATCCTAGAAAAAGCGGATAGTGCTGGAGGCTGCCTTAGCTGCTTCCTCTTCGCTCGTGCAGGGCGCATTCAGGGGCACCGCTACATCTTGGTCGTTCGGTTGCACCAGATTATTGGAGAGCAGATAGGCTTCCAGTTCCTCGCCGCTTATATCTGCCAGCATCACATCATCTATCTGCACGCAGGGAGAAAGCGGCTGACCCGACTTTTGCACCATCTCCACGTAGTTTTCACGATTGTTGATGATGTCCTTATCCTCGTAAGAAAGGTTGTATTTGGCTAGGATGGCGCGCACGCCGCGGCTCCATCCACAGTGCGGCTTTAGGTATGCGGTAATTGTCATGTTTATTGTGTGTTCTTTAGAAAGTTAACAAAGATTAAACCTCCAAGCAAGGGTTTCTATTGAGAGTCCCCGTTATTGGATGAATAAGTATTACTAAAGTAACATTGCAGACTAATCGTTGAGGTCAAGTTTGTCCTGTAATTCACAGCCCCCCTCAGGGTTCGCTGAACTGGGAAAGGTATACACTTCCTCCCGCCCTATTTGATGCCCCTTACTTGCTCTATTGCATCGCGCAGTCGCGTGAGATTCAGCGGCTTAGGCAAGAAGGCGTTTATGCCCGATGCCAAGATGCGATCCCTGTCAGATGCCTGGGCATAAGCGGTCACTGCCACTATCGGAATCTGCGCTTTATTTTTGCCGCATTGGCCACTCCGAATGATCCTCGTAGCTTCAAACCCACTCACTACAGGCATTTCCATATCCAGTAGCACGAGGTCAAACTCCTCCTTCTTTAGCTTGTCTATGAGTTCCTGCCCGTCATGCACGATCAGCGCCTCACACCCCAGCCGTCTCAGCAGTGCCTGCATAACCAGCTGATTGGTTTTCTGGTCCTCAGCGTAGATCAATCGCAGCGGCCTTATCACGGGCGGCGCCTCGCCAAAGATTCCGCTGCCCGCCTCGCTAATGTCCTCTTCTCCTATATTCAGTTTTTCCACACGGCACGGCACGCTCAGTTCAAATGTAGTGCCTTGGCCTAAACGAGATTGGTAAGAGAGAGCGCCTCCCAGTAGATTCGCTATCGCCTTGCAAAGCGCAAGGCCAAGCCCCAGCCCGCCGTAATTCCTCGTCAGAGAGCCGTCAGCTTGCTCAAATGGCTTAAAGAGTCGCGCTTCCAGTTTGGGATCAATTCCGGGCCCCGTATCGCTGACCTTAAATACCAGCAACCCCTTGCTTTGCTCCTTGCGGTCGCTGATCCTGAGCTCGGCAGACAGCGTTACAGATCCCTCTCTGGTGAACTTGATGGCATTGTCCACTAGAACTCCAATTGCCTTTTTGATTCTTGGGAAGTCCCCGTTGAGGGTGGCCGATGGCCCTCGCAAGCTCTCCACAATCAGGGCAATCTCCTTGTCGCTCGCTCGGCTCACATAGAAGTTTTTCATTTCTTCCAGTAGCAGCGCGGGATCAAACGTCTCATCGTGTATTTTTGCCTCGCCCGATGTTATGTAGGAAAACTCCAGGATACCTTCGATGAGCGACTCCAAATGATGCGCGCTTCCCGTAATATGCTGGATAAAGTCTTCCTTCTGCGCCGCATCGCCCTCAAATCGTAACAACTCCGAGAACCCTACAATCGCATTCAGCGGCGTGCGTATCTCGTGGCTGATTGTGGCCAAAAAGGCATCCTTGGCCTTGCTCCCTGCCTCAGCGATTTCCTTTGCGGCCCGCAGCTCATCCTCAGCCTCCTTTAGCACCGTTATGTCCTCCATCGAAACTAATACCCTATCGAGCGTTTTTTCATGCCCGGGCATAGCAATCCAGCGGACAAGTGCATTGATGGGGCGCCCAGTCAGTGACTCCGTCTGAAGCATGAACTCTATCTCGCGCTGCCCTCTCACGATATCCAAAAGCAATTGGCGGTAGTTGCCTATCGTGTGCTCTGTAACAAGCCTGGAGCTGGCGGCAAAGCCTTCCACCGTGGCCACACCAAAGATACCCAGTGCGGTGTGATTGATATTCAAATAACGCTTTTGTGCCATGATCTGGCGCACCACATCAGGATGCCTTTCCAGATAAATACCCAAAGAAGTTCCATGCCTGGCCTTCAGTTTCTCCATCTCGTGCAGGATCGCACTGTAATCCACCTCAAACAGCGCAACGGGAGAGTCGTCAAACAGCCCGCGGTAGCGCTGCTCGCTTTCAAGCAATGCCTCACGAATTAGTATAGTGTCGGTGATATCGATCATCACTCCCACAAATAGCGTGCTCCCGCTCGCCTGCCGCTCGGGAGTGGCGAGAGACAACACCCAGTGCGTCTCCGTCTCAGATGCCTTGATGGGGAATGTGCACCGATAGCGCTCCAGTGTGCGGGCGCTTTCCTCGATTCTTTCTTGAATTTGCTTTAGATGCTGTGGCGGTATTCTGGCATACACCGCAGAGGCATCCGCGCAAAACTCCTCGGGGGTAAGCCCAAATAGCTGCCGCACGCCCTCCGAAATAAAATTAGACACATTTTGGCCATCGGGAAAATGCTCAAACTCATAGATCGCCCCTGGGAAATTCTCCGCTGCGCGTCGTAAAATTCGTCTGCTTTGCTCAAGCGCCAGCTCTTGATCCCTGATCTCCGTTATGTCGAATCCAAAGGATACCACGCTCTGATCCTTTAATCGGAAATTGGCCCACCTTTGTCGTCTCAACCCCATATTTTTCGTCAGAATATTCTGCTCTTCAAAAATTCCTTCCGCTCGCTTAATAAATTCCCGTATATGTTCACGCTCTTCGG
The DNA here is from genome assembly GCA_964533835.1 of uncultured Puniceicoccaceae bacterium. Taxonomy (GTDB): domain Bacteria; phylum Verrucomicrobiota; class Verrucomicrobiia; order Opitutales; family Oceanipulchritudinaceae; genus CAZHQD01. Next base: position 6,130 of record CAZHQD010000093.1, read on the forward strand.
AGTCGGGTACTGCCACTTCAAACAACGAATCGCTTGATTGGTCATCTCCACCCATCCAGCCCACTTGTTGCCGATAGGCAGCATTTGCCTGCAAAAGTTTTAGTTCACTGGACCAAAGAATCAACATGAACGGTGCATTTTCAAACACGGTTCTGAATCGCTCTTCAGTCTTCCCTAGCTCGGCTTCCTTGGCCTTGTATTCCGTTAGATCTATTCCTACACCCACTATCGTTCCATCTGCCAGTTTATAGTTCGCCCATCGCTGCTGGCGCGGCCCCATATGTTTCGACTGGATTACGAGGTCACGGAATTCACCAGTCGCCTCTGCCATAAATCGGCCAACGTCTTCTCTATCCGCTGGATTGGGTAAAACAAGAGGCAATATGCTCTTCTCTTGAGAAATATCTTCATTTGTCCATCCCAGAACTCTGTCAAATTCTCGATTGCGTATGCCATAGATATTATCTGGTGGCCATAGCGCGATCATGTAGGGCGCCCCTTCAAAGATTGCGCGGAATAATTCCTCGCTTCTGGCCAGTGCGCTGGCTGCCCTTTGCTCTTCAGATACATCACGGAAAAATACCGCTATGCGTCTCGATTCTAGCTGGAACCCTACAATTTCATAGACGCCGCATACGTTATTATCCTTATACTCGTAGTGCCGTTTGCTGATTGGAGCACCTTTTAACGCGCACTCTATGTATTCGGCATAAATAGGTAGCTTTTCTACCTCGGCAAAGATATCCGCGTATTTCTGCCCGGCCAGGCTGCTCAGCGGAAAGCCCAATATCAGATCGGCCCTCTTTGTGGCATATTCCAGATACAGCGCCCCATCCTCTCGCAGAGAAAGCTCTTGCACCCCAAACGGCGAGTTATCCAGCAACCGTCTCTGCTGTTTGAACAAGTTCTCGATCTCCGTAATGTCCTCCGATACCCCAACCAAGCCAATCACCTGCCCCTCTTCATTGCACACTGGCACCTTGTGCTGGATGTTTATCAGTGGCTTGCCATCTTTATCAACGCGCTCGTATTTGATGTTCAGCAGCGGCTGGCCGCTGGCCATCAGCGCTTGCTCCGCTTTGTAGTATTGCGAGGCGGTCTGCTCGTCAAACAGGTCAAAATCCGTCTTCCCAATCAGGTCCGCAGGTTCGCTGTGCCCCACAATATTGTCTTCGCGCGTTCTGTTTATGTAATGTATCCGGCTTTCTCTATCCTTTATAAATACATGGATGGGCAGATTATCCACCAGTGCTTTCAGGTAGGTATGCTCCTGCCGCAGCGCCCGCTCCGCTCGGATGCGCTCCGATATATCCTGGAAAAATACGGCTACTTTTCGTTCGCCTATGTTAATCGCATGCAGCTCGAATATCCCCTGTACCAATTCATCATTGTATTCGTATGCGGGGTTGGTAAACGTCGGCCCCCCCATCGCCACATTCGCATAGATTCGGCACAATTCATTTTCTGGCAACCCTGGCAAGATGCGCTGCATCTCCTTCCCCATCCACTCATCCGTGTTGACCTTCAGTATTGAGGCGCAGGCCTTGTTGGCAGCGATGCAAATGAGCCGATCATCTGCTGTCAGTTGGTAAATGATCGCGCCAAACGGTGCCGCATCTATCAACCGTGCCATCCGCTCTTCAGACTCCCTTAACTGATCCAGCGTGAACTCGTTTTCCGTTATGTCCAAATAGAAGAAGGCTATTTGCTCCACCTCTCCCTTCGTGTTCAATATTGGCCGCACGGTCCCCTCGTAGAGTCGCCGGTTGCGCCGTGTCAGGAAGGTTTGAGGGGCTTTCTCAGAAAGTGCCTTCGCGAATACCTCCTCCCGCTCCGCTCGTGTCTCCTGATTCACAAACTCGAAGAACGACTGGCCCACCATCCGCTCCGTCGACACATTAAAATAGCTCAGTGCCAAAGTATTTGCCGACAATACGATCCCCTTGCGATCAATCAGTATGCAAACTTCGCGCGATGCATCCAGCAGCTGCCTATGCGCCATCTCAATCTGCTCTGCTTGGAGCTCCCGCTCCCGTATAGGCGTAGTATTGTGGCAGATTTGCCCCACTGCCGCGAGCTGGCCAACCTTGTCCTTTATCGGGATAAAAGCTTGGTCATAGTGCAGCGTCCGCCCATCCAGCGTCACGGTAAATTCCTCCCGATACGTCTGCGCCGTTGCGGCCACGTGAGCGATTCTGCTCAGAATGCGCTCAGCTTCCTCGGGAGGCAGCACGTCTGCGGGCTTCTTCCCCACGAGACTTTCGGTAGAGAGCCCAAAATACGATGGCCCAAAGAATTGCAGGCATTCCCCGTCTGTTTTCGTTATTATGATTAAATCTTCCGATTGATTTACCAACTGCGATAGTAATTGATTCTGCTCAAGGACAGTTGCTTCAAGCCGCTTCTTCTGTGTTACATCCTGCTTGATACCCGCAACCGCCAGCGGCCTCCCGTTCTTGTCGCGTCTCACCACCCGTCCCACTGTTCGCAGCCACAGCAATTTCCCTTGCTGGTCGCACACTCGGAAATCCTCATCAAAAGATTCAGTCTTTCCTTCAAGATGCTCCCGCCAAGCCTTCCTGAATCGCGGCCTATCCTCGGCGCTCTGTGTCTCCACCCACTCCTCAAGCGTAGATGGCCTATCGTATTCGGTGTAGCCCAGCTTATTCGCGAGAGCCTGATTCATCTGGAAGGCCCCGGTCACCAAATCCACTGTCCAGCAGCTCACGCCGCCGCCCTCCAAGGCGTCGCGCTCCCAGTCATTTACTGATTGAGCAGAAGAATTTCTACCAACCTCAAGCGAGGAGCTTGATGCAGGATGGGACATAACTGTGCTTACTTAGTGGACCACACCTCACGGAATGAAGTGCGGACGGCAGTGATTAGTGTAGAGTAACGCTAAGTAAGTCGGTAATTACCCCAGAATATTAAGACCAAGTGGAAGAAAAAATGCCACAAAGGTCACATTTTACTCCGCCACACAGTCGCACATTCCTTGCTACCTATTCCTGCGGCGATAAAGCGTAACGCTCAATACCAAAAGCGCTGCCCCGGCAGCATACACGGACGGCTCGGGTATCACTGTCCCATGCAGCGAAAAAGCTGCCTCATTCGAGATGGCCGAAGACCAATCTATCGGCATTGGCTCTTGCGTGAAGGGATCGCTGTATCCCGTAGCTCCTAGAGCCTGCTTGTTGTCTGGCGCAAAATACCAATTATAGGTTGAGAAACTTTCGGAATTTTCTGTCTCGAAAGACAGCCAGTACTGCGTCCCAAACTCCAACTCTACTCCTGTCTCAAATTGAAACTCCACCACGTTCCCGCCCAAATCGTTGAGGCCATTTACGAAGAAGGTGTGTATGCTGTTTCCTGGTAGATCGAAGTCATCCTCATGGATGGTAACTCTTATGAAATCCCCGGGCAGAAGCTGCTCATTGGCGCTCGGTACCCCAACCCCATCGTAGGTCATACCCACTCTCACGGCATTCAGTAGGTAATCATTGTCTGCCACAAAACTCTGTGCGCGGGCCAATGTCACCGTCTGCTCGTTTTCAGTCGTTGTTCCGATAGTGTAAAACTGCTCTACATCGAAGGACTGCTCGTCCCCAAAGCTTGAGTAAATAACAACAGGCGACGCTGCTAATGACAGTGCGCTAGCGAACAATCCAACAATAGACAGTGCTTTCATAATCTCACTATTATGCCTTCTGGAAAGACGAAGACAAGGTAAAATACGTAGTTTACGCATCCGCTAACTAATGAATTTCTGCCCAATCAGGAACCTAGTTGAACACCGCTCTGTCTCGTGTATCTTCCAAACTATGAAATCCCGCTTCAGTTCAGCCTTGCTTTTGATAGCCACCCTTCTGCTGCTCACAGCCTGTGCCCGCGCTCAGCAGACCGACGACAAAGCCGAAGGCGCCCCTCCATCCTTCAGCGGCTTTGAGATAGATGCCCGTCCGCTTGACCGCTCGGCCCTCCACGCCAGCTACGCCCCCGTTCTTGAGCAAGTTCGCCCGGCTGTAGTCTCCGTCACCAGCGCCCGCGTGGTCCGCATCATGCGCGGTGGCCCCCAAAACCCCCTCGAAGAATTGCTCCGCCGTTTCTACGGCATGCCCCAAGTCCCCCAAAGCCGTGGCGAGCTCGAAGAGCGCAAACTCCCCAACGGCCTCGGCTCTGGTGTCATCGTATCCGCAGATGGCTACATCCTCACCAATAACCACGTCGTTAGCGACGAGTCGGGCGAAGTCGCCGACGAAATTATGGTCCGCCTCAACGATGAGCGCGAATTCAGCGCCAAAATTGTCGGGCGCGACCCAAAGACCGATGTCGCTCTCCTAAAAGTGGAAGCCTCCGCCCTTCCCTACGTCAAACTCGCCGATAGCGACTCTATCCTCGTTGGCGATGTTGTCTTCGCCATCGGCAACCCCATGGGCGTCGGCCAGACTGTCACCATGGGCATCGTCAGCGCCACGGGCCGCACGGACCTCGGCATCCTCGGCTCCCAAGGCTACGAAAACTTTATCCAGACCGACGCCTCCATAAACCCTGGTAACTCTGGTGGTGCCCTCGTGGACACCATGGGCCGCCTCATTGGCATTAACACCGCCATCATCTCCCCCTCCCGTGGCAACATTGGCATCGGTTTCGCCGTGCCTTCCAACCTCGTGGCCCGTGTTGCTGAAAGCCTCGTCACCACTGGCACCGTCCAGCGTGGCTTCCTCGGTGTCAACATTGCCACCCTTACCCCCGATCTCGCCGAAGCCTTCGGCCTTCCCCAAGGCACCAAGGGCGTCATCATCGAAGGCGTCCAGACAGGCGAAGCTGCCGAGGCGGCTGGCCTGAAGCGCGGCGATGTCATTCTCCGCGTCAACGGCACCATTGCTGACAATGTCTCCACCCTCCGCCTCAGAATTTCCCAAACGCCCCCGGGCCAAACCATTAAGCTCGATGTCTGGCGCGACAACCAAGAGCAATCCTTTGAAATCACCCTCGGTGCCCTTGAAGGCAGCCTCGCCGCTACCACAGGCGAAGGCTTCATCGAAGGCGTCAATATAGCCGAACTCACCCCCGAGCTGCGCGAACAATACGGCATCCCCGAAGGCGAAAAAGGTGTCGTCATTACCCGCGTTGAAGCCCGCTCGCCCTACGCAAGCACCCTCCGTGAAGGCATGGTCATCCTCGAAATCAACGACCGCCCCTCCCACACCATCCGCGAGGCCGCCTCCGCCCTCCGCAAGGGCAACGCCGTCAACAAACTCTGGGTCGCCTTCAACGGCAACCGTGGCTTCATCGCCGTCAGAGTGAAGTAAAGCAGCAG
>CAZHQD010000094.1:0-11277 GCA_964533835.1 uncultured Puniceicoccaceae bacterium
GCGTAATCATTATAGGGCATATACCACCTAGAATGAAGCAACTGGTAGAGCCTTTTGTGGTGGTATCTGCGTGAGAATTATTTGCGCTTGCGAAGCGCAAAGAGGCATAAGCACATTGCGGCAAACGCAGCGTAAGTTGAGGGTTCGGGGATAGGAGAGGCGTGGATATAGAAGACAAAGTCGCGGTAGGTATCCACATCGGGTACGCCGATTGTGCCAGGGGAACGTGCGAGGCGGTTGGCGATGTTGGGGTCAAACTTTGCGTGGGCAAGAGCCTGCGCTGTATCTAGTGAGTCGTTGATGTTTTCAATCATTTGGATGCTATTTAGGGCAGTTACGTCCGCAGTAGTAACCGCTTGTGAGCCTTCGCGTCTTAAACCGTGGCCACCCGGGTAAGAGCCGAAAAATGCATTTGCCAAAGCCAGCCCACGTGAAGGCCCAGGTTCGTCGAACATGAGGAGGAAGGCGTAGGTAGTATTGGGCTGAAGAAAAAGGTGGGAGGCTTCGGGGAAATCGAAAGTGAGGTAGGCATTGCTGCCGATGGTTTGTGGCAGAATGCCGCCTGTGAAATGGGCTACATGAGCGTAGGTTTCACCTGTAATGTAGTCATCCGTGCGAGCATCATTTGGGTTGAAGGTGGCCCAGCGGGTGGTTTGAGAGCCAGTAGTGCCGTTGTTATTGATGATGGGTGTGCCGGTGACTTTCATGATTTGTACGGAGATGCCCGCGCCAAGGGCACCTGGCTGGACGCCATTGGCTTCCGCTCCTGTACGGACAGTAAGAGCATCCATATAAAATCCGTTGGCACCCACAGTAAAAGTTTGCCCTAGGTCACGATCACGTTGGTAGAAATTTTTATTGAGGATTTCATCGTAGCTGACAGTGCGTGTCTCATCAGTGACGTAACGGATGCGGGTATTCCCTGCAAAATCTTGCTGAGTGCTAGAAATGGCAATGGATGGACCAGTAGGAGCAGATACCGATGTTGTGATGCTAATAGCCGAAACGCTTAAAGGCATAAAAATGCCAAAGTAAATAAGAAGGGTATTTTTTTTCATGAGAGGGTATGCAAAGAGGGCTGTGCCCAAAAGAAAGCCCGATTATTTATGATAATCGGGCTTTCTTAAATGATAGGAATAGCTTCAATTTATATCCGCTTGCGACGGAGGAATATTAAAGCCGCAATGCCGAGACCAGCTACCGCAGCGTAGGCGCTGGGTTCCGGGATCGCGGTGATACAGAAGGTAAGGTCGCGGCTAACTCCTGCGTTCTCGATTTGAAGAATATCACCGGCCTTGCGAGTGACGCCAAATTTGTAGTCACGACGTATTTCGATCCATCGCTGTAAAGCCCTGAGCTATCGGCGTGGACTCGAATACGGTTATTCGAATTGGCTGTTTCAGAGGCAAATCCAACGGTGAATCCATACTTATTGCCATTAACCAGACCTTGATTCTGTGAAGCAACATCAAAGGTTATGAATCCGCTGTTTGCAATAGAGGCAAAGTCAGAAGGAGACAAAGGCCCCGAAAGACTCCATAAGCGATTATACGTGTAGTTTGTTACGGCATCTTTAGTAGCAGAACTATTTACGGATGGAGTTGGGTCACCAGAGCCTGAGAATGAGAAAAACTCGAATTGAAAGGTGGGATTACTAGCCAAGCTTAACGCATTTCCAGCAGCATCAGTTAATGCGATTCTTATCGTAACAGATTGCAACGAAGTGTAGTCAGCATTCGATGTGAAAACTTGGCCTACATCGGTGTCTGTGCCACTGCTTCGGAAGCGCATATTAACACCTGATTCCTCGTCTGACACGTAGCTTACTAACGGGATAAGCTGATGCGGTTAGTGAGTGAGTGACAATTTGAGCGGGCAGCGCCTGTGCCGAAATCAATGCTATAGATATTAAGGAGAATTTAGCTTTAATGGAGTATGTGCGAGAATAGGAGTTTACCTTAACCAAAATAACGTAATAATATTTTGAATGCGATAATCAATGGAAAAAACACGATCCATTGTTTAGGCTTCTCTTACTCGTGAAATTGACTTAATCGTTGCCGTTTCAAGTATGACATTGTTTCTAGCAACCCTTGTTTCAGGAGTATTTTTGCTCGCGTTGGGAGCGCTTGTATTGGCCAAGAAGGATACTCTTGGGGGCGTGGCGTTAAAAGCTACCCGTTCCATGCCACTAGCTGTGATACTTTTTGGTGGGGCAACAGTATGGTTTCTCTACAAGATTTTACACCTAGGAGAAGCAGACTTTGGCAACCATAAGACGTTACTGTTTTTGGGTTTCAGTATAGTGGCGCTTGGGTCGTTTATATGGGTGCGCGATTTCTTGGCGGCGCGTGGCGCGGCGGTGCTCTTTCTTCTATTTGCGGATGTGCTTTTGGATGCTGCTTATATGCAGTGGGAGGCGCCGCAACGCTTGCTGTTGGTAACGGGGGTGTATGTTGGTATACTGTTGGCGCTATGGGTGGGCGCTTCGCCATACAAGGCGCGGGATTTTCTTGAGTGGGTCTATGCTGAGGGTAAAAGCACACGCGCGCGCAGTCTTGGGATAGGGCTTACGGCTTACGGAGTGTTGCTAAGCATTGTAGCGTTTACATACTAAAATCCTGCAAGGTAACAACGAGGGCATACAATATGAAGCTACCATCTCTTCCCAGTCGGTCATTATTGATGATCGTTTCAGGGCCAGCAGGCAGTGGTAAAACAACACTGCGGGAGCGAATGGTAGAGTATTACGGCCCAAAACTGGAAAGGTTGGTGACGGCAACCAGTCGAGAACCAAGACCTGGCGAAGTCAACGGGGTGGACTACCATTTTTTTACTAAGCCAGTATTCGAGCGAATGATAGCCGAAGGCGCTTTCTACGAATATGCCATCGTGCATGGAAAGCACTATTACGGTGGACTTAAAAGTGAAGTGCTCACCAAGCTGGCAGCGGGGTATAACCTCATCCTGAATGTGGATGTGCAAGGTACGAGCGTTTACAAGGAAGCTGCCCTAAGCGGAGGTGAGTTACATGGGCGGCTGGTGACTATCTTCATCATGCCCCAGAGTATTGAACAGCTTAGGGAGCGGCTTTCTGCGCGCGATGTAGGCAAGGAAGAGGAGATCGAGCGACGCCTTAGGACGGCTGTGGAAGAAACGGCGCGGTGGAAAGAATACGATTACGTATTTACGAGCGGCAGCAGGGATGAAGACTTTGCGACACTGAGCGCAATCTACCAAGCCGAGCTAAGGCGAGTGCCTATTGACTAGACATTTTTGGCTGAAACGGTTTCAGCAATGGCTACGATAGACTTCACAAAGCCTTCGGGGTGGTCGGATGCCTTTAGTGATTGCATGGCCTGTTTGGCACGACTCCAGTCGGCTGGAAATGCAGACCAAGCAGTAATTACTTTTGCCAATTCGCGAGAGTTTGGGACGTATTTCGCAGCACCATACTTGCGGAAGTAATTCAGAGTGAGGCGCTCTTGCGGCATGATGCCACCGCGCCCGTCTATCAGCAGAGGGATGCCAAAAAAGGCGGCTTCGGCGCTGAGGTTTGCCCCGCCGCGCGCGAGCACAGCATCGGCTATTTGCAGGAGCTCTGGCATACGCGTGCTGTAACCTTCTACACAGAGCCTTAAGGCGCTGGTGCGGGCATATTCCGTAACACGACGGTGAAGCGATTCGTTTTTACCACAGACAACAACGCACTGGATACAGTTTGCCAGTGGCTCCAAGGCACGGAGACTATCCAGATGGGCGCCTGCACCTTGGCCACTGGCGGCCAAGAGCAGGGTGAACTTATCGGGAAATAGGCCCAGTGATTGGCGGAAGGCTGGACGGGCTGATTCCTCCAACGGGGCTGAAAAGCAGGAAGGCGGCAGGAAGTTAAAAAACAGGCGGTGTTTTTCAGGAGGCAGGGCGATGGATTGCGCATAGGAGGCAGCTTCCTTTGTTCGCGAGAAAAAGAAATCTGCAGCCTTGCACACCCAAATGCGACTGTAGCCAAAGCCACCGCTATATTCACCGCAATAGGTGACGCAGCGGAGATGGTCTTGCCCCAGTAGCTTTTTGGCGGTTTCGAAGTAGCCGCGATTTGTGCTGTCGTGCAGACTGAGAATTAGGTGTGGGCGATAGTCCAGAAGGATATTGCGGAAGTAGCTGCCGCCACAATTCATACCTGCGCCTTGCAGTAGCCCAAAACCTTCAGCTACCCACCAATAAATATTGTGTAACCAAGGAGCGTGCCGCTGGATGACATTGTAGAAATGGACCCCGAATTTTAATAGCGCCGAGCTGTTTTCAAGGAGGTGCTCAACTTTCACGTGCACACATCCATTTGGATACAAACGGCTGACCCACTCCTTGAAGGCATACGCACGACGATCATGGCCGCTTCCAGTGCTGGAAGTGAGTACGAGAATACGACGTACCGCGTCTTGCGAAATCTTGGGCTCCATGGAGGCTACTTGTCGGAATCAACTCGCAACTTGCTCTAAAACAACTGCCACATTTGCACCCCCAAAACCGCTGCTGTTGGAAAGGATCAGTTTGGGACGACGGTTGATGGTTTCCTTAATAATGTTTAGGCCAGCTGCTTCGGGCTCAATCTCAGTGATATGGGCGGAGCCAGAGATGAAGCCCTCGCTCATCATAAGGTTGCAGAAGGCGTTCTCCATGATGCTGGAAAGCGACAGAGCGTGTCCTGTAAGGGCTTTCGTGCTGCTGATGGCAGGGCCTTTGCCGCCCCCCGGAGCGCCGAAGACTGCTTTGAGGGCACGGATTTCAGAGATGTCACCATGTTGGGTACTAGTGGCATGAGCATTGATGTAGTCAATGGCTTGGGGCTCGACGTTGGCGGTTCTGAGGGCATTTAGCATGGCACGCTCCATGCCTTCACCCTCCGGATGGGAAGCAGCAACGTGGTAGCCGTCGGTGCTTTGCCCCCAGCCTTTAATGCGGGAATAAATCTTTGCGCCACGGGCACGGGCTGATTCTTCGGCCTCGATAATCATTACAACAGCGCCCCCAGTGCCTACAAAGCCATCCCGCTTTTTGTCAAAAGGCCGAGAGGCGGAATCCGGATCGGGATTTGTGGAAAGGACGCGCATACTGACAAAGGGGATGATCGTTTCGAGGGAGAAATCCTCAGCACCTACGACAATCATGCGGTCTTGCCTGCCGAGGGCTATTTCATCCCAAGCACTGCCGAGTGCATGCCCCGAACTGGCACAGGCAGAGACGAATCCTGTGGAACTGCCCTTGATTTTGTAAGCTGCGGATAAATTGAAAGAAAGGGTGCCTGCAATGCTTGCGACAATACCAAGAGGAGGGCATCTCTGGGGGCCGAGTTTATACATGCGGTCGAGATACTGGTAAATGCGGGATGGGGACCCCACTGATGCTGTGTAAAGGCCCGTTCTGGGGTGTGAAATAAGGTCTGGCACCAGGCAGGAATCAGCGAGCGCTTGCTGCATGGCATAGAACGCATAGAGGCCGTGAGGCGCTAACCCACGGAGGACTTCCAGACGGAGCTTCAGATCATCAGGGTAGACCCAGTCTTCGGGTTCGAGTGAGCTGGTGTCAAACCCTGGAATGGGAGCCGCAACGGTGACGGGAAAATTCTTCTCAATAAATGGTGGGTAGCGGACAATACCCGTTTTCAGATGCCTGAGGCTATCGGCGACAGCGCGCGCGCTGCATCCTAAGCAAGTAGTAAACCCGAGACCAGTAACGACTACAGAACGCATGACCGAAAGATGAAGCAGGAAAGGGTAAACGTGAAGGCAAAATTACAAAAGCGTACAAAAAGCCGACTCAATTGTAAAAACAGGCTTGAAGTAGAGAGATAGGGAGAGTATCTAGAAGACACTGGTAGATATACATAATTTACTTATGTTTGTGTACTAGTAATTGTTAGTTAGTTGGTTATTGGTTTTATGGTTTAGCCTCACCGGGTGGTTCCGGTGAGGCCCTTATTTGATACCTGTTTCATGAGGGGTGGGAAATCAGTTGTTTTCGGTGTATTTTTCGTATACCCCTATGCTGCTGCGATGTCTGCCCTCCGCTACAGTCTATTGCGGATCATTTTCATGCCGTTTGTAGCGCTTGGATTTTTGCCAAGCGCACACTCGCAAGATGCTTCATCAAGCAGGGATCCTGTAATACAAAGTATGGTGCAGCCCGTGTTTCCGCGCTGGCTTTTAGAGCAGGGTATTAGCAGTGGTTCTGTGAAATTGCTTGTTGAAGTTGATTCGGAAGGCAAAGTGCAGGATGTACTCATCATTGAAGCAAGGCACCAAGCATTCGTGGATGCTACCCTCAGCGCATTGAATCACTGGAAATTTTTGCCTAGAGTAGTGGAAGGCCAAAACTACGGTTATGTTAAGCCTATCAAGTTGGATTTTGATATTGGGCAGACGGTGATTAACTTGACCACAATGGGGTTTACCAATCATCTGACAAGAACCACGGATACGGGGAAGGCTTACGATAAAAACGCGGTGAGAATGAAGGACCTGGATGGCATACCGAAACCGCAGTCGATGGCTCCCCCAAAATACACAGAGGATCTGCAAAAACTGGGGTTGGAGGGGAGCGTGACGGTGGAGTTTTACATAGATGATGCCGGAGGTGTGCGGGTGCCCTATGTTGCCCAAGGCACGGGAACGCAACTGGACCTGTTGGCGCTTGATACGGTAAGGGGGTGGCGTTTTGAGCCGCCCATGAGCAAAGGCAAGCCCGTGCTGGTGAAGGCTTCACAGACGTTTACCTTCAAGACAAGCACCGAGGTTACAGCCCAGCGGCAGAGATAAAACTAAGAATTGAGCGAGGCCAATCGCTGCCAACGCGCCTTATGGCTACGGTGGGTGATGAGCGGACGGAAGCCGAGACGCAGGTAGGTCTTAACGGCAGGGATGCGGAAGTCGTCTGTTGTGAGCATGCAAAACTTGAGGCCGCGTTCCTTAAAACAATGAAGAACGGCTAGGGATACCCAGTAGCCCAGTTTATGCCCTAGGTGAGTGGGAAGAACGCCCACATAGTGTACGTATCCACGATCATAAGCACCAAAAGCACCTGCTGTAGCGCAAGCAACACCGTCTGAATCTTCGATGAAGAAGTGGCGTTCTGGCGCATACCCAGCGTAGTTAAGGATGGCCTTTTGGTAATTTTCGGCAGTGCGTTCATCTGCGAAGGAAGCGCCGATAATTTTGCACCAATTTTCGCAATCCGCTTCACCACGACTGGCGCGGAGCTTGAATCCATTAGGCAGTTTAATCTCGGGCAAGTTGTCAAAGCCGACTCTGAGCATGTGAAGCTGTGGCCAACGAGGAGGCTCTTCGCCGTCTGCAAGTGGAGTATGGGGAAGCCGTTCTGCAAGAGAATCGCGCTCATTAATCAGCAGAGAGAGGGAATTAGGGGACAGTAGGGTATCAAGATCGAAGCGAGCCAAAGTCTCGCGAAGGGCTCGTTCGCCATTGCCCGACGGCTCGATTCCCAAGAGAGATTGCGCGTCCTGAATAGCTTGCCTAATGAAGCTGAGGCGCTCGAGCATACGGTCTGCCAGCTGAATGACCGCCTCTGGCTCCTTGAGTGAATCATAAATTGGACGGGAATGGGCAAAATGTTGCCAGAAGTCGGCGGCCTCAAGGAGGCGGGACATAACATCAGTGAAGTTTGCAGCTTTTTGCTGAGCGGCGGGAGAAGAGAAAGCTATGCTATTGGTGTCCGCACGGGCAGGAGCAAAGGAATCGTGGCGGTACTTGTCGCGAATAGTTGGGATACGGAAATCGGGTACTTCTTGAGGCTTACCACCTTCTTGAGTGGAGCGATAGGCAAGAATTCCAGGAAGAGTAACGTCTGCGGCACGGTAGCAATTGAAAGGACCAGGGGTACCAGTGAAAATTTCGTTGGCGAAGTGGTAGAGAGTCCAGAAATCGCCACCGCCATGACCAGTGCTGGCAGCGATACGAGAGAGGGCGTCGTCTTGATGGAAGGCTTCAAGAGCCCAGCTATGGCCACGGCCGCAAGGGCGCAGGAGCAATTTGCCATCTTTAATTTCAGACGAGGCACGGGTGCCGTAAAGGCGTTGAACATCATTATCCAGGGTAGTGTTGCCCATTAAATTGCGCATCAGACCACCATTGCTGAAACGAATCAGACTTGGAGCAACACCTGAAAGACCCGAGCCTGAAGGGAGAATTTGACCTGGCAGCTGGACAGTGCCTGGCAAGGAAACGACTTCTGTGGGGCGCTCGCCCGTTATGTACATTACGGGGCCAAGAGAATGGGTGCAGTAGTAATGCCAAGGAAGCCAACTACGCCAGTTGTGAACGGAGTAGCCGGGCTTAATTGGGGTACCGTCTATGTAGGTGTAAGAGAAGTTTAGGCAGTCGTGAACATAGGAATATTCTGCATATTGAAGCTGCCCAAACCATCCCGATTTCCAAAGATTGGCTAGATAACGATTGTTTGGCTGAAAGGGGTAGTTTTCTGCAAGTTGGTAGACCTTTCCTGATTGTTCAACTGCTTCAACGAGCGCCACGCCTTCCGCAAGCGTGTGAAAGGCTGTGACTTCGCTTAGGACGTGCTTGCCAGATTTTAAAGCTTTAATGCTGTGTTCGGCATGAGCAGGACAGTAGGTTGCTATGAGCACTGCATCAAAATCCCATGATAAAAATTCGTCGGCGTCGTTGGTAAATCGGCCTGAAGGGATTTGTTTACGAAAGATCTCGATAAAGTGCGGGTTGAAATCGCAACCGGCTACAACGTCTATATTTAGAGCATTGGCCACAGTAACAATGTGCAGACCGCGGCCAAGGCCCCATACGCCGAGGCGGAGGCGTTTGGTTTGAGGGAAGACTGATATTTGTTCGGGGGATTTTGGGGTATTTGACATGGGGTGATGGGGTTAAAGGACATCTGCAAAACCTGACTTGAGGCGGCGAAATATGAAGCTGCCGACTAGAATGGAAACTACACCACAAAAATATAGGTAGGCCAGAGGCTCCCAGCGCAGGGGTTGGGCCCATAGAGTGACTTCACGCGCTAGCTCAATAGCATGAAGAAAGGGATTAAAACGGAGGAATTGCCAGCCGATAGCTGGGATTTTTGAGGCAGGATAAAAAATTGCGCTGGCATAGAAAAGAATCATGGAAATGACACCTGTAATTTGAGATACATCTCTCATATAAACAGCGAGGGCAGAAATCCCTAAAGCCAGGCCGAGGGCGATCATTACCAAGGGAAAAACAATCACAGGAAGCCAAAGCCACGAAAGAGAAAAGGAGGGACCGAAAAAGAGTAGGCCTAAACCACACAAGCCGAGGGCAATACCACAATGGTAGCACGCAGCCATTACAGCAGATGCCGGAAGCACTTCCAGCGGGAAAACCACTTTTTTAACAAGATTCGGATGCTGCAACACCATCGAAGGCGCAGAGCTAAAAATTTCTGAGGTCAAATTGTAGAGAGTCAGGCCGAGAAAAATACCGAGAGCATAATCCCATGGAGTCTCATCAGCTCTAACGCCAAAGGTGCCACCCATGATCAGGCCGAAGACCGTGGTATATACGGCCAGCATCAGTAACGGCTGGAGAATAGTCCAGGCAATGCCGAGGGCACTGCCCTTGTGGCGGACTTGGATATTGCGCTGAGTAAATTGCCAAACAAGCCCACGATTTTGCCAGAGCAGAGCTGGAAGTGGGAGAGAGGATGAGGCTTTGTGGGAGGACGCTTTCAAGAAATAGAGCGCTTTCCTTGAGATTTACGAAGCGGAAACAAATTGGCCGTCTCGCATGGTGAGCACCCGATCACAACGCTTGGCTAAATCTAGATTGTGGGTCACAATCAGCACAGCCTGACCACTTTCTCTGGAGACTTTTTGGAGCAGGTCGAAGACCAATGCGCTATTGCGAGCATCAAGATTACCGGTTGGTTCGTCAGCAAGAAGAATAGAAGGATTATTGGCTAGAGCGCGGGCAATGGCGACGCGCTGTTGTTCACCGCCTGAGAGGTGGTTAGCTGCACGGGCAATCTTATCTCCGAGGTCTACGCTGCGCAGGAGAGACTCGGAGCGCTCGCACATTTCGGTATCGGATAGCTGCCCGAGTTTTTGCATGGGCAGCATCACATTTTCTTGAGCGGAGAACTCAGAAAGAAGGAAGTGGAACTGGAAGACGAATCCAAGTTTGGCGTTTCTAGCGGCAGTGCGAGAATCGTCCGAAGCGGCAGATAGCTCCTCTTCGCCGAGAAAAATTTTACCTGCATCTGGGCGATCCAGAAGACCAAGAAGGTAAAGCAAAGTGCTCTTGCCGCAACCGCTTGGTCCGACGATGGCACAGGTTTGCCCTGGGATCAGCGCCAAGTCTACCCCACGCAAGACATGGACCCGATTTTCATCTGAGCCTAAGTAGCGTTCTAGAGCTTTAACACGCAGGATGGGGTTCATCACAAATGCAGAGAAAGAAAAAGAGGTAAATTATAGGATGCCAGCAGCCTTGGCATCGGCCCGCATACGAGCAAGCGCGACGGGGGCATCCTTTTCCATATCTAGCCAGCCACCTTCGATGCTTAAGCCAGCAGAATAGTTAATTGATTTTAGGGCCTTGTAAAAAGGGAGAAAATCAGTTTCTTCCAGGCTTGGCGCTTTGCGAGTAGGGTAAGTGGCAAGATGGGTGTGCTTAATGAGTGCGCCATGGTCAGTGATGTTGGAAACAGGCTCGTTCTCACGCGCCCAGTGATAGGCATCTACGAGAAGCTGAAAACGAGGCAGGTTAACTTTCCTGGCCAAACTAGCGCCTTCAGGGACGCTTGTAAGAATGTTACACTCCGCGCGATTGAGCGGTTCAATTACTACAGTCACACCATGCTCGGCGGCGATGGACCCAGCAATTTGACCGAATTGAGCCAATTGTGCAGTGGCTTCATCGAACGAAAACCCATCTGGCACACCGCGGGCACCGCCAGAACCGAACACGATGATTTGCATACCGACACGCTCTGCTCTAGCCAAGGCTACCCCAACATACTTTTGCACAGCATGCCAATCAACGCTCGGGCCAGTAACTTTTAGATTTCCCGGAAGAAAACAGTTTGCCGCGTAGGGCGGAATTGGAAGTGACTTGAGCAGCTCCGCCATCGGCGCGAAATCCGACTCAGGCGCATTTGGCATGAGATGGCCTTGAACATTGACCTCAATGTAGTCAAATCCTGCATTTGCCAGGACTTGGGCAAACTTTGGCTCGGAGCATACTCCAAATTTCATAGTGTATAAAG
>CAZHQD010000095.1:0-11101 GCA_964533835.1 uncultured Puniceicoccaceae bacterium
CACAAAAAAGCGGACCGCCCTGCCTGAGCGGTCCGCTAATACTCTCTACACTATCAACCTGAAAGGGTTATTCCGGTGGGAGGATGACGGTGTCTATGATGTGGATGATGCCGTTGGAGGCCTCGATATCCGCGGTGGTTACGCGGGAGGTGCCGTTGAGGACAGGGGTCTGGCCGTCGAAGGAGATGGTTATGAGGGCTTCGTTGGCGGCGGCAACGGTTCCTGCTTCCAGGTCTGTGCTGAGGACGCGGCCCGGGACGACGTGGTAGAGGAGGATGTTGGCGAGGGTGGCCTTGTTCTCAGGGAGGAGGAGGTTGTCGATGGTTTCCTGGCCGAGCTTGGCAAAGGCCTCGTCTGTGGGGGCGAAGACGGTGAAGGGGCCTTCGCCAGAGAGGGTCGCGGCGAGGTCTGCCGCGCCTACAGCGGCGAGAAGAGTGGAGAAGATGCCTGCTTCTTCTGCTACTTCTGGGATGAGGCCTGGGCCAGCGGGGGGGAGGAGGACCTTGTTTATGACGTGGACTACGCCGTTGCTGGCGCCGATGTCTGTGGCAACGATTTGGGAGTCGCCGTTGATGAAGAGGCCTGCCTCGGTGGCTGAGATGGTAATAGCATCACCTGAGAGGGTGGTTATTTCGCCTGGCGCTACTTCGGGGGAGAAGACGGCACCTGCCACAACGTGGTAGAGGAGGATGTTGGCGAGCATTTCTTTGTTCGCAGGGTCGAGGAGCATGGCGAGGGTTTCTTCACCGAGGGCTGCGAAGGCTTCGTCCGTTGGGGCGAAGACAGTGAAGGGACCGCCAGTGGCCACGGTTTCGGCGAGTTCTGCAGCTACCAGAGCTGCTACCAGGCTGGAGAAGCTGCCTGCGGCAGTGGCTGTTTCCGCGATATTGGGGACAGGCTGCGGTGGCAGGTAGAGATGGGCCATGGACGCGAAGTTGTAGAACTTGCGGGTAAAGTTTCCTGGGCCGATCTCGCCTTCAAAGAAGTAGACCCACACGTCGAGGCCGAAAACGTAGAGAAATGGGTAGGTGTCGCGACCTGTGAAGAGCCAGTTTTCGAGGACTGGGTCGTAGAGGAAGACGACGTCGTTGGTAGCGCCGTCGGCGAGGAAGAGCCAGCCGTGCTCTGCGTGCCAGACCCAGCCGCCATTTTCGGCATTGAGGTAGAACTCCCCGAGCCATGGGGAGCTAAAGTAATCGGTGCCGATTTCGACGAGGTCGGTGAAAGGGCCAGAGGTGTCTTGAGCGCGCACAGAGGCTGTGCCGAAAAGCGCCAGCGCGGCCAAAGCTAGATACTGATAGATTTTCATAGTCGAATAACTGCTAGTTGTGAGATTGCGATGGGTTGATGGATATACCGCCGCAAGCTCTCCGGCCTAGCTTTGAGTCGTGCGCACCTTGGCTATTACCGTTGCAGTATGGGCCCTCTGCGTGGGTAAGCCGGAGAAGCCTAGGATTGCCGACTCATTAGCGATACGTGGAGAATAGCACACAAATAAAAAGGCGCAAATGGTGATAGCGCTTTTTCATAGCTAACGGCGTGACTGTGCGGGGCTTGCCAAGCTGGTGTCATCAATATATATGTCGCAACATGCGCATAATCATCGACCTACCCGACCACCTCCACCGCGCCGCAAAAATCCGCGCGATTGAGGAGGGCATTTCTCTAAATGAACTCCTGATCAGGTGCGTGGAGGAGGCTTTCGGAAGCCAGCGAATACCCAGCGGCGCAGGGACAGCGAGCCTGCCACAAAAAAGCACGCACTGGCCGCTCCATAGCTGAACTTGCAGGCAGCTTTAACGGCGATTTGCCACTTATCACAAAGGAGGAAGGACGTGCCGCAATCGGAGACTATCTTGTAAAAAAGCATCTGTCCAAGAAAGCATGACATTGAGTTGGCAGAGGCGTAGTCTGCGCAAAGAATAAATCGCATTGCACCCCATAGGGATTTTTGCCTAAGCTGATTTTCACGCTTAACAAAACTCGGAACGGACTCGTGAAATAGAACAAACTAGAACACTCATATAACAACCATTTTCAAAAGAAAGGCAGATCCCTTGGACCTCAA
Source organism: uncultured Puniceicoccaceae bacterium (assembly GCA_964533835.1). Taxonomy (GTDB): domain Bacteria; phylum Verrucomicrobiota; class Verrucomicrobiia; order Opitutales; family Oceanipulchritudinaceae; genus CAZHQD01. The sequence goes on from CAZHQD010000095.1 coordinate 2,069, forward strand.
AGACGTAAAATCCATCGTGGAGATCATGAAGCGCGCCGACCTCACCGAGTTTGAGATCGAGCAAGACGGCCTGAAGCTACGCATCAAGCGGAGCCCAGGGGATGGGAGGCCCACCGTGTTTAATAGCGGCTCGACGCCACCCTTTCCGATTGGTGGGCTTGACCAGCCTGCAGCACCCGCGGCAGCGCCGGTGCAGCCAGTAAGTGTGGCGGCGCCAGCCAAGGCATCTGCCGAGCCAGAAGCTGGAGTAGGCATCATAAAGTCGCCTATGGTAGGCACATTTTATCGGGCCTCATCACCTGAGAGTGAGCCTTTTGTGGATGTGGGCTCCACAGTGGCCGAAGCGTCCACTGTGTGTATAATAGAGGCGATGAAGGTGATGAACGAGATACAGGCCGAAATCAAAGGGAAGATAATTGAGATTTTGGTGGAGAATGGGAAGGCCGTGGAATATGGTCAGCCGCTCTTCAAGGTAAAAACCGCTTAGGCCTGCCGCACAAACATACGAGCGCACTTTACTGAAGCTATCGCGGCGGGTAGCTAGCGGCAAAGGTGCGCTATTTTCTCACAGTATATATCCTTACAAAAAGACTTTTCTACCAGATGTTTGGCAAAATCCTAATCGCAAACCGTGGCGAGATCGCCCTCAGGGTGATACGTGCCTGCCGAGAGCTCGGCATAAAGACCGTGGCTGTTTACTCTGAGGCAGACGAGCAGAGTTTGCATGTGCAGCTAGCCGATGGGGCGATCTGCATAGGCAAGGCGCCTAGCCCAGAGAGCTACTTGCGTGCAGACCGCATAATGGCGGCAGCTGAGATAGCCGATGTGGATGCCATACACCCAGGGTATGGATTTTTGAGTGAGGATGATGCCTTTGCGGAGCAGTGCGAGCGGTGCGGGATTAAGTTTATAGGACCCACAAGCCAGACTATCCGCGAAATGGGAGACAAGGCCCGCGCACGTGAAGTGGCCAAGGCGGCAGGGATGCCGATCGTGCCAGGGAGCGATGGCCCCGTGGAAGATGCGGCTCAGGCCCAAGAGATAGCCAAGGAGATCGGCTTCCCAGTGCTTATCAAGGCAGTGTCGGGCGGCGGTGGGCGCGGCATGCGAGTGGCTCATAACCCCGTGACATTCCAGCGGGAGTTTTCCACGGCCCGGATAGAGGCGGAGAAGGCATTTGGCGACGGCTCCGTGTATCTGGAGAAGTTTATCGAGGAGCCACGGCATATAGAGTTTCAAATTCTGGGCGACCACTATGGGAATATAATCCATCTTGGGGAGCGCGATTGCTCCGTGCAGCGCCGCCACCAGAAGGTAATCGAGGAGGCGCCCTCTCCCGTGATGACGCCAGAGCTTCGCGCCGAGATGGGGGCGGCGTGCGTAAAGGTGGCCAAGGCCGTGGGCTACCGCAACGCAGGAACTATCGAGTGCCTGCTCGACAAGAATGGGCATTTTTACTTCATGGAGATGAACACCCGAATCCAGGTGGAGCATGGGGTGACGGAGGAGGCGGTGGGGATTGATCTCGTAAAGGAGCAGATTATGATCGCCAGTGGTGCGCCACTGAGCATCAGGCAAGAAGATGTGTCCTTTAAGCGGCATGCGGTGGAAGTGCGCATTTGCGCAGAGAACCCCGCACGAAACTTTGCGCCAAGCCCAGGGAAAATTACCCTCTATTACCAACCAGGCGGCCATGGAGTAAGAGTGGATAGCCATATCTACGGCGAGTATGTAGTGCCGCCGCACTATGACAGCATGGTAGCCAAGCTGATTACCTTTGGCGCGACGAGAGACCTTGCGCTAGACCGCATGCAGCGTGCCCTGAATGAGTACCTCATTCGCGGGATCAGCACCAATACTGCATTTTGCAAGGCAATCGTAAATGATCCGTGCTTCCGCCGAGGCGAGGTGACGACGAAGTTTGTGGAGGAATTTTTGGCAAGGACGCCGAAAGAGGTGTTCACGGATGTGCCATCTGAGTTCTAATCCAGTAATTAAAAACGATTAAGCAGCAGGAAATTCAGACAGTGAGGAGAGGGCCACCAAGGGCACGATAAATCTAATTTATTTTCTAAAATGGCTAGATTTGCGGTAATTATGGCGGGTGGGCGAGGGGAGCGGTTTTGGCCGCTCTCACGGGCGAGGCATCCGAAGCACTTGCTGCCGATTGTGGGGGATACGCCGCTGCTAGCGCAAACAGTGGAACGGCTGCGCGGGCTGGTGCCAATCGAGAATATTTTGCTTATCACAAACGAGGAGCAGCGGGAGGCATCCCTTGAGGCATGCCCTGCGCTGCGAGCGGAGAATGTGTTTGGGGAACCAATGGGGCGGGATACCGCACCAGCAGTGGGATTGGCGGCGCTGCTCGTGAGGCAAAGAGACGCGAATGGTGTATTTGCGATGCTGCCAGCAGACCACGTGATACACGACACGGCTGGCTACCAAGAGACGGTGCGGGTGGCTTTTGAGGCCGCAGAGCGTGGGGATGCGCTGGTGACGATAGGGATAAAGCCCACGTTTGCCGCTACGGGCTACGGGTATGTGAACTTTAGCGGGGATACGATTGCGCTGCCCAGCGGGCAGGTGCACAAGGTGAATCGGTTTGTGGAGAAGCCCGATCGGGCACGCGCGGAGGCCTTTTTGCAAGAAGGCAGTTACTACTGGAACGCGGGGATGTTTTTCTGGCGGGCGGATACGGTGCTAGCGGCGCTAGGTAAGCACGCCCCAGGGCTTTACTCCGAGTTAATGCGACTGGATGAGCAGTTGATGCTGGTGACCAAAGCACAGGGGGGAACCGTGGTGCGGCCCGATGAGAAACTAACGGCAGCACTGGCCGTCATCTACCCGCAGCTAACGAAGCTATCCATAGACTATGCGCTCATGGAAAAGGCGACAAATGTGCTAATGGCGCCAAGCCGATTTGACTGGGATGACGTGGGCGAATGGACGGCCATCGCAAGGCACTACCCAGCGGATGAGCATGGCAACTCTCTACGTGGAATGGTGGTGAGTGAGGGTAGCACAGGAAATATTGTTATCACGCAAGACGGGCATACTGTGGCATTGCTAGGCATAAAGGATTTAGTGGTGGTGCAGACGGACGATGCCACGCTAATTTGTCCGAAAGATCGTGCTCAAGAGGTGAAAAAATTGGTAGGAAAATTGCGCAAGGAGCTTACTTAGAGGGAGTTGTGGATTTTATAAAATTGAGCCATGAACTACCTAGGCATAGACTATGGGGAGAAGAGAATAGGGGTAGCACATGGGGATAGCATAGGGATTGCGTTTCCATTACCTGCGATTTTGAGTAAGAATAATGAGGAACGAATGGAGAAGCTGGAAGCGATCATTAAGCAAAAAAAGATTGGAAAAATAATTATTGGTTATCCTTATAATATGGATGGAACGATAGGATTTAAGGCTAAGGAGGTAGACGCTTTTATTTCGATAATTGAAAAGCGATTTCTGATAGAGGTGATTAGGGTGGATGAAACGCTAAGCACGTATGCGGTAGAGGATTCGCTGAAAAGAGAAGGGAAGAAAACCAGCAGAGATCGTGAGACGAGAGCGACCGGGACGATAGACTCTCGCGCGGCGGCGCTGATACTGCAAGATTACCTAGATGCAAATGTGCATACTGCGGGAGATATTCTCGGAGAGGAGGAGGCCTAGGCCATGCGTTTCAAGGTGGTGATCGCTTACGATGGGACGGATTTCTACGGCTGGCAGTCGCAAGCTGGAGGGAATACTATACAGGATTATCTTGAGGAGCGGTTGGCGGTGGTATTTAAAGAGACTATCCGCATACATGGGAGCGGGAGAACAGATAGCGGGGTACACGCGAGGGGACAGGTGGCGCACTTTGACGCGGAGTGGAGGCATGGGACTGAAAAATTGCACCGCGCAATGAGTGTGGGGATACCTGAAGGAATCCAGATCGTGAGTGTGAGAGAGGCCAAGCCTGATTTTCATGCGCGATTTTCTGCAACTGGAAAGCGCTACAGCTATACCTGGAATGAGGGACAACCAAATCCCTTTATATCAAGATTTGTGACATCCACAGGGCACTACAGGCTGGATGAGAGCGCAATGCACAGGGCGGCACAGGCGCTGCTGGGCACTCATGATTTTACGGCGTATGCAGCAAGCCGAGGTGACGGCACGGAGGAGGATCCCGTGAAGACGCTTTATAAAATGGAAATCAGGAGAAATGGAAAACAGGTGAGACTGATAACAGAGGGCAGCGGGTATCTTTATAAAATGGTAAGGAGTATGGCAGGCGCACTTCAAGAAGTAGGATGCGGAAAAATGAGGGAGGAGCAGATAGCGGAAATACTGGAATCTAAAGAGAGAACAAGCCTTGTGGTGACGGCACTAGCAAGGGGGCTAACGCTTGAAAAAGTATTTTATGGTAAAAAAACGCATGCGGGTAAATAAAATACGTTAGACTTTATCGAATAAATAGGCCTAGGAGGCGCTTTTACGTAATAATGTGAGTCTTGATATGGATAAAAACAAAAGGCCTTAAAAAGGCAAAATCGAGGTGACGAGGATTTTGAGTGTGAATAAGCGGACGAGCGAATATGTTAATAGATAAAGGCGAATGGGGAGATGTAGTTTATAAAAAACGTTATTAAGTGTAGAAGCCGCAAAATAGGGTGGTTATCTTTTGTGTATATAAGTAAATATACCTAAAAATTGATAGGTAAATTAAACAATGGGATGCAGGGGACTGATTAATAAAATGTAAATTGTGTGTGAACAGATGGGGATAACCCGATTTTTTCCTTTATCTTTTACGGAAAATTGTCGATAATGCTCGGACCTTAGGAAAGCTGTCGTCCTGTATCTGTAAATGTCACGAATCCGTCAGTCTAGACTGCGAAGCCTTGTCGAGCTGCAAATGCTTGAACAACGGATTATGCTTTCAGGGGATGGCTTTGCAGCAGTGACAGAAGATAAGCAGGAGGAAATGCCACAGTCGCCAGTGGACGTAGTCTCTATCCATGAAAGTGCAGAGTCGGTAACGGAGGTGGATTCTGGTTTTGAGCCAAGTGGGGATGATGATCTTTTCAGCAATGATATCCACCGTGCACCACTACCTGAAGTAGAGGATAGTGAGGGAACAGCGACACCATTGGCATCTGATGATTACGTGGTGGCCATCGTGGCAGAACTGACGGCAGATTTTCAAAATATGATCAGCTCGGTGCGAAGCATCGCTGATTTTTTTGATTTTAGTAAGATAGATTTCAGCTCTTCCGGAGTAACACCCTACGATATAGAGCTAGGGCTAAAAGAACTGGATAGCTTGCTGGGAATAAGTACTGCGCTGGAAACAGCATTTGCGCCCGTGCTTAATCTTACATTGGTAAATGCAACTCAGCCTTTGTTGGATGCACTTACCAGTGTCGGATTTGAAGTGCTTACCATTAAAGATGGGTTTGGCAGCATACCAGCATCCAGCGGTGATAAGCTGATAGAATTTAAATACAGCGATACGGTTTTATCCACTGTGCTAGGTGGAATTGATGCCGGATTTGGCATATTGAATGGCTTCATCGGATCGCTGATGGCTGGCAGCACAGGTATACTTGCCACGTATGATATCGATTTCGAGGTAGAGCTGGATCTGTTTTTCGGAATAGATGCCGATGGGCTTTACCTGGATGGTGATAGCTCAGTAGGGCTTTCGGCTGGGGCTGAAGCAATTCTTTCGGCAACTGGCACCCTAGTGGGAATTGATGGCTTGAATCTTGAAGGAACTGTTTCGGGTACTATAGCACCTTCGCTGAGATTTGTGGATACTTCCAGCGAGCTATATGTGGATGACTTTGGTAATCTGGCAGACTTGATTGTCCCTGTGACTACCGGTTCGCTGGATGCATCTATAGAATTTCATGCAGCCGGTGCCGGTTTTGCGTTTAGCTACGGTGCAGTTTACAGCCCAAGTGGTATAACAACTACCTTCAGTGAAGACATTGATCTGACAGCTGAACTGGCTTTGCCTGGATTTGTAGACACGGTGACCGGATTGGGATCAGTAGTAGAATTGACTGGCGTGTTTGGAGCTGATCAGTGGACCCTAACAGGCACACTAGAGAATGCCACGTTCTATGGCTTTACGATTCAGAATGCCAGTGTGGTGATCGTAGTCTCCGAAGATTCTTTTAGCGGCAGCTTCGACACGCAGATCACAGTAGACTTTCTGGAAGCTGTAGTTGGAAGCCCACTCGAGATTGAAATCGCTGCTGTACTTTCCAATACGAGCGCCAGCATCTTGGGAAGCGCGACCCTACCAACACTTCGCATTAAAGACGGAAATGGTGGCAACCTGATCATCGCCCAAGGCGCTCAGGTGAATTTCAATTTTGCCACTGACTATAATACAGTCACCGATGCTGAGATAAACTTTAGCATCAACAGTGCAGCACTCAAAACAACATCGGGTGCTTTTAGGGTGACTATCGCTGACGGGAACGATGCCGACACATTTGCAATAGCTGGTGGGTATGATTTTACAACAGGCGCTTTTGCGCTGACGCTAGATCAACTCCGCGCTGAACTAAAAGGTGTGTTTCTAGCATCGGCAACAGCAGTAGCTTTTACCTATAACAGGAATCAGGCGAACACCAACCAGCTCTTGGCGTCTATTGCATCTGGTCAAATTTCTTTTAACTTCTTTACGGTAGATGTAGTGGCTGGCGGCGGCAATCCGCTGACAATCAACTTTAGTGATCTGAAGATTTACGAAAACGGAATTACTCTGGCTAGCGCCACGGGGGCAATTCCATCGGTGAAGCTTGGATCTGCTTTGGAAATTGATGCTCCAACGGTAACGCTGACCAATCTTAATGTGCAGTATGGGAAGAGCGCTACGGGTGCGATTAATTTTAGCACGACTGGCGCGGCAATCTTCCCAGGAACTTTTGGTGAGACAATAATCGCTGATGGGTCCGATGGTGACAATTTGGCACTAGTGGGTTCCTACGATTTAGGGTCAGGAGTTTTTGCGATGCAGGCCGATAGCATCGAGGTTAACTTAGGTGAAGCACTTAAGATAACCGCATCGGCAATCACACTCGGCTATGATCCGAATGGTGATTCAAGCCAAACCATTGCGACAGTGGCATCGGCTACTTTGACCTCCGGTCTCTTCCCTTCACTTGGAACAGCGACGATTAGTAACTTTGCACTTCGTGGCAATGGATTTAGTCTTGGTAATCTCAGCTTGCCTGTGAACAACGGCAATTCGGTGTCCATTGGAAGTTTTATAACTTTCAACAATCTGGAGATACAGGTAAACAACTTCAACTTCGCTTACTCCGATGGTGAGGCTTCGTACAGTGGAACAATTACAGCCACAGTCGGCTCGATCAGTCTGTTCCCGAATTCCACTTTCCTGACGGCTTCACTACAGAATGTCTCACTGGAATACGACTTTGAGGATAATGGGTCGCTGGTAATAACAGTAGGTACTTTTACTTTGCAAGTTGGCCAAGCGCTAACACTCGAAGCCTCGAGTATTGAGATAACACCCGGACGCAATAGGATTGCGACTGTGGCATCAGCTACGGTGACATCCCCAATGTTCACGGAGTTGACAGGAACCATGTCGAACCTGCGGATCTTCAGGGATGGGGTTACGCTTGGAAGTTTCCAGTTAACCTATACAGGCACGACGGGGTTCGGAGGTTTCATTGAGGTGGTCAATCCGTATATTACAGTCAGTAACTTTTCTACTCGTGGAAGCGTGAGTGGTACGATCACCTTCGGAGCGGACTCGTTGACCGTTCTACCTGGTAACGCAACGGTGACATCAACGGCAACAGGCATTACAGGAGTTTACAATTTCGGCGGGGGTGCTGATGGTGATTTAACTATCAATGTAGCAACATTTTCACTTACGGTAGCGTCCATTTTCCAGGTCAATGCTTCCAACATTCAGATAACACCGAACGGAACTGACCTAGACCCAGACCTGATCGCGACTATCCAAAGCGCTACACTTGAGCTGACGGTTGCCGACATTAATGTGACGGGTAACTTGAGTGGTCTAGAAATCTACAAGACTGGAGTCGTACTTGCCTCGGCAAACTTGACAGTCGGCGATTTTGTACTGGCACCGTTAGCGGTATCTGGGGTAAATGTGGCCATCTCCAACTTGGATACCCGTGGCCCCCCTCAGGGTACTATAGTACTAACTGCAAGTAGTCTGACTTTAGACTTGGGCTTCGCAACGGGAACAGTAAGTAACTTCTCGGCGACATACGATTTCGGGCAGGACTCCTCATTTGTAATAACTTTCGATCTTAATATCAATGTAGGCAGCGGATTGCTTACTATAGATGCTGATGGGGTAAGTATAGAAAGTAACGGTGACTTCTCTGTAAACACCGCCACGATAGTGCTCAACATTGATGGTATCAATGCTACGGGAACTATAAATCAGCTTTCGGTAGTGGATGGAGGCATACGGATTGCCAGTGCTACGGTTAATCTGGCAGACATGACGCTGGGACCGTTGTCACTTAATGGTGTTACAGCGACGCTGACAAATCTGGATACGACGGGCAGCGAGCTCGTTGGACTTATAAGTGTCCAAGCCACCTCTGTAGATATCAATCTAGGTGTGGCAGTTGTTGGAAGTGTCACAAATCTTAGCGTGACGGTTGATCTTTCTGACGCCAGCGCATTTACGATACAGTTTGATCTAAGTGCATCTATCGCTGGAGGATTAGCGATAGTGACGGCTAATGGCGTAGTGATTACACCAAGCTTAGAGCCTGTTGTAACAATCGCTACTGCGACTTTGGACCTTAATATTGGTGGGGTAGATGCGACAGGCACAATTAGTGGTGTCGAAATCTACAGTAATGGAATCAAGATTGGTAATGCCAATGTTTCCATACCTTCTCTGGTTCTAGGACCACTTTCTTTAAATAGTGTAGTGGTTAATGTTACACTGTTTGCCAACCCACTAGGTTTGACTGGAGTTATTGACGTAACTGCCAGCAGCGTGAATCTGAACCT
>CAZHQD010000096.1:0-2248 GCA_964533835.1 uncultured Puniceicoccaceae bacterium
TTATTTGGAGTTGTGATTGGTGGTGGTCGTGGTGGTGCGGCGGTGATGGCGCCAGCCGTCCCGGTGGTTGCGGATCCAGTCGAGGAGGGCTTTTTCAAAACCGATGTCGTGGCCTGCTTTTTCTGATTCTATCCACTTGTGTTTGAGAATTTCTTCGCGCTCCGCCAGGAACTCCTGGTAGAGACTGGAGCGTTGAACAAATTCTTGGCCTCGGGGCTCTGTGCGTTGGTTGTTCATGGCCACCATGTTGTTACTTTCTTTGCTTGGCTGATAAGATCGGATAATAGGCAGTATCACAATCGTGTTACATAGTATAATCGGCTCAAGGGGCGTTTATGCAAGTATTTCTGGCGAGTTGTTGTTTTTTTAACAAGTCCTTTCAAGATTTTTCCATATTCTTTCAGCAATTGCCATAATTTCCGTGGATGCCGGGTGCTCCGGGAAGGCAATGACGATGGGGACTCCGGCGTCTCCGCCTTCGCGGATTTCCTGAGCGAGTGGGATTTGGCCGAGGAGGTCCACGCGGAGGGAGTCGGCAGTTTTGCGGCCACCGTCGCGGCCAAAGAGGTATTGGCGGGAGCCGTCGGGAGCGGGGAGGTAGCTCATGTTTTCGACGACGCCGAGGACGCGGACGTTTACTTTATCGAAGAGGGCGGCGCCGCGACGGGCGATATTGACGGCTGCGGTTTGGGGTGTGGTAATGACGATGGCGCCGCTGACGGTGGTGGACTGCATGAGGGAGAGGTGGGCGTCTCCCGTGCCCGGGGGCAGGTCAACCAGGAGGAGGTCGAGCTCGCCCCAGTTGATGGTTTGGAGGAATTGGTTGATGGCGTTGGTGATCATGGGGCCGCGCCAGACGACGGGGGATTCATCGTCGATAAGGAGGCCCATGGACATGACTTTGACGCCGAAATTGGCGAGGGGGACGATTTTGTCGTTTTCGAGTTCAGGGCGGTCGGCGATGCCCATCATGAGAGGGATGGAGGGGCCGTGGATGTCGCAATCGAGGAGGCCTACACGGCCATTCTTGCCGATGAGCTTGGCAAAGGCGCAGGCGAGGTTGGCGGAGAGGGTGCTTTTGCCGACGCCGCCTTTGCCGCTGGCGATGGCGAGGATGTGGCGAACGCCATCGATTTTGCCTGAGCGTGCTTCGGGTGAGCGGGGGGGCTGCTTTTTAGGGGCTTGGGTTTGGATGGCTACTTCAACCGCGGAGACGCCAGTGACAGCGCTGAGGGCCGAGGTGATGGAGGCGCGGAGCTGGTCTGGGATAGATGGGTCTGCAGTGGTGATGGCGAGGTGGACGATGATTTTGGAGTCTTCAACAATGACTTCGCGGACGAGGCCGAAGGAGACGATGTCTCTAGTGAAGCCTGGGTATTTGACGGAGGCTAGGGCGGCTTTGATGGCGTGTTCTTCAATCATGGATGAAATAATTTGGAGGAGATTGGGGGAAGATGCCAACAGGAATTGCGGGAAAGGGTGAAAATGTGGGTGGCGAGGGGGGTGTAAAAGAATAATGAATATTTTTTTGGGAGGGAAATGGTGGGGGTGGGTTTTTGTGTATGGGCTTGCCAGCCAAGGGGAAAACCCTATGCTATGCGTGTATGTTCTCACTCCGACTCCTTAAAATATCCCCGTTTGTTTTTGGTTTGGCTGCCGCTCCTTTGTTTGCTGACACGGATTACAACTTTACCGTGAGGGTGACAGATGTGGATGGCGATTTCTCCGAGAAGGCGTTTACGCTGAGGGTGATCTCTGCGCCGCCGCTGGAGAATTTCGCTGACTGGGCGAGCACGAATATCAACAACCCGTCACTGCGTGGTTACTATGACGACGCTGATGGCGATGGGATCATCAATTTGATAGAATATGCGTTTGATCTGAGCCCGAACTCGCCTGATGGCCTGGATAGCCAGCCCACGGTGCAACTGGGAGCCAATAGGATCTCTATTACGTTTTTAAGGGATGAAGCGAAGAGCGATATCATTTATATGGTGGAGGGGACGGATGATCTTACTGAGTGGAATGAGGTGCTTTACAATTCCTCCAATCCTGGGCCTGGGTATGAGACGAATAACAATGGCACACACATGACGGTGCAGGATACGCAGACGCTCAGTCCTGCCACACCGCAGCGGTATCTGCGGGTAAAGGTTCTGCCGCCACAGTAGATTTTTTGAGGAGATTTTTATTGTCCGTACTGTCTGTCCAACAGAAAGGCGCCCCATGAGAGTGGGGCGTCTTTTTT
>CAZHQD010000096.1:2348-10980 GCA_964533835.1 uncultured Puniceicoccaceae bacterium
GTCGGCAGTGCCGATGTAGCCGAAGCCATCCAGGCCGAAGAGGTAGATGAAGTTGTTCGGGGTGAGGGGACCGCCGAAGGAATAGACTTCACCGAGCCACTCGGAATCAGGATAGTAGATGCCAGAGGGCTTGAGGTAGCCGTCGCGGGAGAGCTTGGTCCAGCCAGCCATCCAGTTAGCGTCTGAATTAGGATCAAAAGCGCCTTTGTAGGAGGTGGGAGTGAACCAATCATCGCTGATGGTAACTGCGCCAGAGGCTGCTGGGCTATCAGCAGCTGGGCGAGGATCGAGAAGGCCGTCAGCATCGCGTGAGATGGCGAGGAGTCTTGGGTCAGCGATTTCGCCGTTTGGAGCGGAGAAGAAAGCTTCTGGGTTATTGATTCCAGCCAAGCGAGCATTCAGGCCAGCAGGTGTGTTGTTGGCAGAGACATGGCTCCACCATACATTACCGCGCCAGTCGTAGTCGCCAGGGAAAGCAAAGACGGGAGCACCATTAGGACCGATTAGGTCGTCTTCGAGGTCAACCATTTTGGCAAAGTCAACAAAGACGGAATTGTAGAGGCTGACTTTAACTGCGTCGCGAACATTGAGTGCGGTATTGGAACCAGCGGGAGTAACGCCGTCTGGCTGGAGAGAGTTGCCGATACCGATCATAGTGAGGTTGGCAAGGGCAACATTACCATTGGGGGTTGCGTCGAGGGGAGAAGTAGAGCCGTCCCACTCGCCACCTTTATCTGCGCGGTCGCTAGCGATGTCTTTACCGATAATGAAAGCAAACTGGATTTTGCCGCGGTAGCCTTGGTCGAAGTCGATACCATCGTCATTGCCGAAAGCAGAGACGACATACTTGACATTTACTGTACCACCGAAGAATTCGATGCTGTCGTCTTTATTGCCGAATACTTCGATGTATTCAACAGTTGTTGCGCTGCCAACGCCGCCAAGGGTGAGGCCATTGATTTCGTTGTCACCACCAATACGAGCACCGCCGTGGCGGATGGAGACGTAACGGATAACGCCAGAATTATCTGCATCGTTGGTGCCACCAAAGCTGGCAAAATCAACTTCTTCGCCTGAAACTTCGAGACCTTCTACTTGGTCTTGAGCGGGAGAGCCAGCGGACTGGCCGTTGGCGCGGGAGTTGATGCTGGCATTACCCAGAACGATAAGACCGCCCCAGAGGCCGACGTCTTCTGAGCCGAGGTTTCCATTGAGGTCGTCGAGCTCGGAGGTAAAGATGATAGGTGAGTCGGGAGTACCTTCGGCCATGATTTGGGCACCGCGAGTGATGACGAGGGCAGTGGCATTTGCGCCAGTGGATTCAGCGCCCATGATGACAGTTCCTGGCTCAATGGTGAGGACGGTAGGCGAGGAAGCGCCATTTGGAGTAACAACGAAGCTGTAGCTTTCGAGAAGGTAAGTGTTGTCACTTGTCCAAGTGGTGCTGCTGTTGATAATACGGGGGACGACAACGACCTCCGCATACGCCGGGATGGACAGTAGGGCGATGCTAGCCATTACTGCGAGTTTTTTGATGGTATTTTTCATTGGTGTGTTTTCTGCGGTTATCAGACGTTAGTGGGCGCGAGTCCTAAAAATCATAGGAGGCGCCGATTGAGAAAGTTATTCCTTTGGTGTAGCTTTCCCAAAAGTAGGTGCGACCGTTGTGCTCAATGGTCTTTTCGAAGTCGGGGTTGAGGATATTTTTCGCTGCGAACTTGAGTTTCCACTTGTCGCCAATGCGTTGGGAGTAGAGGAAATCAAGAGAAGGAGCTGGTTGCTCATAAACATCTGGCAAGGGGCCAGGGTTAACGAGGTCCAGACGCTCACCGACGATGTTTAGGGCAAGCGTGAAGGTGGAGCCCCAGTTAGGTACTTCCTGTGTGATGTCGATATTTAGAGTGTAAGGAGACTGACCGTAGAGTTCGCGAGTATCGCCAGTATCGGGAAATACTGTTCTGATATCAGCTAGTTCACGCTCTGGGATAGTGACCTTAGAGTTGATGAGGGCCGCATTGAGACCGAAAGAGGTATTTTCAAGGGTATCTGAGAGGAAAGATAAGTATCTTCTAAATTCGAATTCTATTCCTGAAACGGCGCCTTCTTCGACATTTTGAGGAAGGAATGCGTTGTCTGTGTAGAGGACCTCAATGGGATTTTCTAATTTTTTGTAGAAGATACTGAGGGCGACTATTTCGCCACCGCGAGGGAACCATTCCCAGCGGAGATCAAAGTTGTCTATGCGGGTGAGTTCGAGATCAGGGTTACCGCGACGGTTTTCATCCAAGAAGGGCTCATAAACAATAACGTCTGCCAGCTCCCAGAAGGTAGGGCGAGCGAGAGTGCGGCCATAGGAGGCGCGTAGATTAGAGTTCTCACTAAGGGCAAGGACTACTTGAAATGCAGGGAGGACATCGCGCTGGTCGATGATTCCCGGGCGGAGGTTTATATTAGCTTTAGGAAGTGGAGTGGTCTCCAGCTCAGTGTTTTCCAGACGGGCACCGGTGATAAACCTGAGTTGAGAGGTCACGGGAGCGTCCAGCATCAGGTAGCCTGCGGAAATAGATTGGGAACCATCGTAGTTTGAATTTGATGCAATTTCACGCATGGTTGTGCCAAAAGTAACGGAGTTTGTGGTTCTGTTCGTAATTCCAACTGGATTGGGGTAATTCAGGATATTATTTGTGTTTACAGCGTTACCTGACTCGATTTGGAAAATGCGCTGGCGGTAGGTGCGAGAGCCATCTGAGTAAAGACCACCTAGCTTTATCTTGTACTCATTACCGCCGAGGACGAATGGAACAGTAACGTCTAGACCTAACTCATCGCTTTCGTCTTCGAGTTCACGAAAGTAACGATTTTGTACAATACCAGATGGGTCGTATTCGCGAAGGAGGAATGACCACTTGAATTCGAAGTTACGGTAGTCAGGTTGGTCTTGGGAGCTGAGGGAGCGGGAGGCACGCCACTCTATCTTGGTATCGTTGAGCGCTTCAATGATACTAGCGCCCGAAGCTTGGTACGTAGTAAGTGCGCGCTCGGTGTAAAGCAGATCGTAGTTCTCGCGAAACTCCCCGCCACTGTCACTACGCACGGCTTCACCCACGCCGCGCTTTACGCGGTCTTCAGCGGATTGGGAGTGGAGGACGCGGAAGCTGGCGTCGTGCTCTGGACTAAACCTGTAGGCGAGCTGCGCAGTACTGCCCCAATCAATATTTTGAGAGCTTGAAGTGACGCCAAAAGCGGGATACTCGCGACCTGGAGGGACATTTGTCGGATCCTCAAGAAAGCTTGTAAATTTGTATTCGGAGAGATTGGTGGTGAAAATACGACGTGGATCAACAAACGATTCTGCAGCAGGATTAAAGCTGCCAAGAGAGTAACGGTTGCTGATGCCTTCGGAGTAGTGTTGGTTTGAGTTGTCGTAATTGGCACTGAAAATATAACCGAGCTCTTGGCCGTTATCGAAGACCAAGCGATCTCCCACGGCAGTATCGAAGCCCCAATTTGGTTTGCCGTTTGAGGTGCGCGGAAAGAAGGTCTCATTGTTAAACTGATTCGAGTAAAGATCGAGTGTTTCTGCGATCGTGAAGTCACCACGACGGGCGGCAGTACGAGCGCCAGCAGCGTTGATATTGTCGGGAATAGGGTTGGGTAGGTTTGCAAGCACGTCACGAGTGCCGTCATCACGGCCTAGCCAATCACGGCCACCGCCAGGGACTGTGAGAATATCTTCCCCAAAAGAATTTGTGTTGAAAGCAAGAGAGCCTCCGACGGTGGCAAAAAAGCCATCAGGAAAGTTTTTAGTGCGAATATTTACGCTGCCGCCAGAGAAAGCACCTGGTTGATCAGGGGTAAAAGATTTACTTGTAACGATACTTTCCAGAACACTAGTCGGAAAGATGTCCATCTGAACAGCGCGCCTATCGGGGTCGGAACTGGGAATGGCAACACCATTGAGGAGTGTATTGGAGTAACGATCACCCAGCCCACGAATATAGACGTACTTGCCATCTACGATTGAGGCGCCCGTAACTTTTGACATGGCTTGTGCTGCGTCTCCCAGCCCAAGGCGTGAGAAAGACTCTGAGCCCAGTGCATCGCTTATGGAGACGGCTTTCTGGCGCTCACTGAGGAGGCCGATGTCGGAGTCGGCGAGGACGGCGGCGGTGATGGTGAAGGTTTCGAGCTCTATGAGGGGGGTGTCGTCGAGAGGGGCAGGGGCGATGGCGAGGGGGAAATCGATCTTGGCGGTTTGGCCATTGGATACTACGACGTCCGTCGCGTTGCCCGTGCGGTAGCCTGAGCGTGAGAAAGTGACGGTGTAGGTGCCTACAGGGACGCGCTGGATGAAATAGGCGCCGTTGAGGTCGGTTTGTGCAGAGGAATCAAGGCCTGAGATGGTGATGGTGACGCCGCGAAGCGGGGAGCCTGAGGCAGAGTCTACTACGGTGCCAGAGAGGTTGCCCGTGGATTGTACGGCAGCGGATTGAGCGTAGAGGCCAGTTTGCAGGACTCCCGAGATGGGAAGGGAGAAAGTGAGCGCGAAGAGCGCGCCAATGGCTGGCCTGAGTGATACGTGTGACTTAACTAGCATATTTGTAGGTGTGGCAGTTGGTATTAAGTCTTGGGTTAAAAACCCTGACTGCGGGGAGACGCAAATACCAAACACGCCCGTTTCCTACAATTTGCCTTACCGTAACCGCTTGGAATCAAACGTGACTCTTTCGTAACATTTATCGCCTTAATTGTAATGAAATACTGTAACGCTGGGAAATGAAGAATGATGAATGAAGAATGAAGAAATTAGGGAAATTGAAATTATAAATTCAAAATTATAAATTATAAGAGGAATGCAAAATGAGGCAGTAAAGACAGGTGAAAGGTTGGTAGGTGAAGGGGCAAATTTGAAGGTCGAACGGAGATTGGTGTTTTAACGGGTTTAACGAGAAGATGGGGCTGTGGGGTGGGAATGGAGTTGTGGGGGGTGTAATGCTTAGTATCTTTTTTGTTGTTATGAATATGTGGCGTATTGTGTTTTTGTTTTTGGTGAGCGGGTGTGGGCTGGCGTCTGGAAAGCTAACGACGCTTGTGGAGGAACGGCTGGTGACGAGCGGGGCTGAGGGGTTTGTAGAGTTGCATCAGCTTTGGGAGACGGAAGGCGAAGCGGAGCGGCTGCGGCGGTCTTTTTTGATTGATGCGGACGAAGCGGGGCGCGCAGAGTTGGTGGAGTGGGGGGACTATGAGGCAGGCGCGGTGGTGATCAATTTATCGGATTGGCTGAAGTGGGGTGATACGCTGGAGTTTCTTCTGGAAAATGGGTATGAGGATTATCAGGCGCCTGAGCGGAATAGAGGGCAAAGCGCCACGGTGTTTTTTAGTGAGGGCTTGGATGCGTATTTGGAAGCAGTAGAGCTTTTTAGTAGTGGGCAGGGAAATATTGAGAGTGTGGATGGGGTGCTGATGAGCAGTGGGTCGCCGTATATGTTGTCGCGTTTTTGGATGTATCCGAGCGAGCTTGGCGGGTGGCGGGAGACGCCTATCGGTTTAATAAATGACAATGCGCATCCGTGGCTTTTTTCGGTGGCGTATGGGTTTTTATACGAGGTGCCGATTTCTCCCGATAATGCGGAATACGCGGTGTGGAGCTGGTCTCCAGAGCTGGGGTGGATTTATATTTTCCCTGATGGGCCTGAGTTTTTCTTCAAGGCGGAGACGATGCGCTGGGCGTGGCGGAATCCTGCGGATGGGTTGATTTGGGATTTGTAAGGCGCGCCAGGGTGGTGTAGGGTATTGGTATATATGAAGAGCGCCTACGAACTTGCAATGGAGCGCCTGAACAAGGCGGACCCCAACCAGAAGAAGCTGACAAAAGAGCAGAAGGATGCTTTGGCCGCGATTGACGCGAAATACAAGGCACGGGTGGCGGAGCGGGAGATTTTCCTGACACAGAAGCTGGTAGAGGCTCGTGTGGCAAGCGACTACAAGGCGATAGAGTCTATCGAGAAGCAGCTTGTGAGTGAACGCGCACGCCTAGAGGAGGAACGCGAGGCCGCCAAAGAAGAAATCCGCCGTCAGTAGTCTGAGCGGCGGATTTCGGTGAAAGGTGGTAAACAGTTTTGGGCTACTTACGGCGGCGGATAAGGCCGACGAGAAGGGCTACTGCGCCGAGGATGCCTGCGTAGTGGGCGGGCTCTGGTACGACGGCGGCGGTCTGGAAGTAGGGATCGTTGCCAGAGGCGAAGAGTGAGCCAAGGACGGCTGTGGTGCCGGGTTGGTCGATGCCAATTAGCTTGGGGGAGTTCGGCTCAACAACTGAAGGAGTAGTCCAATCGTCAGGTGCGGCGGCGGTGTCGTTATCAAAGAGTACCCACTCAGTGCCTATACCAGGTGTCTGAGTATTGTATCCCCAAATATACAAGTCCTTACCTACAGGAGCGATGCCGTTGTCAGTCAAATTGGCCGTGCCAATAAACTGGAAGTCTCCTTCATTCCAAGGTGTAGTGCCAAAGGATACCCAATTTGAGGACCAGCTGGAGACATTTCCAGAGTTTGGCACAAAATCATTGAAGGTGCCTACTGCAAAAGTGAATGACGAAGTCAGAGCTACACCAGAGCTGGTTTTAGCGGACTCAAAGAGCGGACTGCTAAAATTGATCGAGATTGCTGCAAAGCTCGCGTTCGCAAGTAGTGTTAAGGCAGCTAATGTTAACTTAGTTGTCATGGTTGATAAGAGGATTGGGGGGATTAAAGTTCAGGGTTGATGTTCGGTGCAAAATATTCAGGAGCTGTTTGTTGTCTAAAGATGAAAAAGGATTCGGTATGCGTCAGGAATGCGGTATCTTTGTAACGGCCTGTAGTGCCAGTTGACGTATTGAGCCAATCATTGATGGGACCAGCTTTTGCATACCAGTAAATGTTACCCCATGTAGCTCCATTCCATTTTACGACTCGGTCTGCTGTTGTGACACTGTTGGTGCCACTCCACGGCGTGGAGCCAGTGTCGAGCATTTGACGTGTAGATGGAGAGCTATCAACAGGCCGGCCCTCGGTAACGAAATTCAAGCCATTTGAAAGAGGTTGGGCAAAGTGGTTTGTCCTAATCGCACCAGCGACTACCACATCGACATTTGACTGAGTCACTCTTTGCACTAAGACGCCCGCTCCCGGAAGAATACGGACAGTGTCTGAAGGAGTAGAGCCTTGACGCCACTGATCAATAGGCCCTGCTTTTGCATACCAGTAGGTGACGTAACCTGTGCCACCTCGTGGATAGAGGTGAATTTTGTCAGCGGTCACTTGGCTATTGGTGCCGTTGAGTTTGGCTTCGGCACCTGTGCCGAAGACTTGTTTGATAGAGAGGTGGGGGCGGATCACGTAGGTGCAACCAGAGAGGTCGGGGAGGTTGCCCGCGAGGGTGTTGCCCGAGAAAGCGGTGTCTATGGTGATGGTGTTGTTTGCGGAGGCGATGGTGGTGGCCACTGAGAGCTCGAAGCGGTCGCCTTCGTAGGCGCTTGGGTTGCCGTCACCGCGGCCTGTTACTTCGAGGTAGTAAAATTTGGTGGAGTCGAGCTTGGAGCCGATGTTGTTTGTGGCAGCGGAAACAGTGATGACCGTGCCTGTGTTTGAGGCGATGAGGCCAGCGTCCACATGCTGGTTAACAAAAGTGATGCCGATAGGGTTATAGCCCGGCTGGATGGTGAACATCACGGCACCGTAGGGGCCCACAGTGTTGGGATCACTAGCGGTGAGGGTGGAGGCGAAGGGGATGGTTAGGAGAAGGAGGGATAGGGAACGTAGCGCGCGCATAGAACCCCAAAAATAAGGATTTACCCTAGAACGGCAAGCGGAATATTTCTGGATTTTGACATTCGTTGACAATAATTGTGCTGTTCTAGCAAGACACGCTTCCTTGCGTTTTGCAGTTGTTTACAGTTAAAAATCAAGGTTTTGGTATTTAGTAGTTTGTTGTCACTAGTTTTACCAGGCTGCATTTTCGCCGTCCATTTCCGTTTTTAGGATTAACATCCCGATGGGAGTAGTTTTTTGGAGCAGGCGATTTAGGCCAAGTTGCCCCAGTTCAAGCCCCCCCGTGTTGTTTGACATGTTGGTGGAGTCGCCGCAACGAGCCACAAAGGCGAAGAATAGGTGCGACTGGAGCAACAGCGGCTATTGGCAGAGGCTGTAATTGGCGATGGTGAGGCCTGCTTTGTTTTATCGCCGATTCGCGATCTCAAGCCTTCCTTGCATTTACTTGTAAGGTATCTGCATTTCACTAATTTGTAGGTGGTTATCAATAAATATTGACGTTTTTATGATATTAGCATTTCCTACAATAGTTGCTTGCCCAGAAACGCTGGCTAAAGCGCAGCGCCACACATAGCGCAAACACCCAACTGCCTACTGACGACTGTCAACTTTTTAAATCCATGAAAACAAATGGCACGATTGTTTTACCTCGCCATCCGATAATCGGGTGGTTGCTCACATGTCTCGCTTGCCTTGGGTTTGCTGCCGGCCTTTCAGCAGAAAACTATATCGTGCCAGGCACATATATCACCCTCACCTATACCATCAGCGGCAGTCCATCGGTGGTTACGATCACTGATTGCAATACAGATGCTTCAGGTAT
>CAZHQD010000097.1:0-4749 GCA_964533835.1 uncultured Puniceicoccaceae bacterium
GTATGTCTGCCAATGTGTGCGGTTTATGGCAGATACATTACCTTTCTATTCTGAAAAGCAATCCATAGTCATCGTAGGCTCCGTGGCCTACGACAATATAGTGACTCCTTATGCGAAGGGAGAGCGTATTCTCGGAGGTTCTGCGAGTTATGCCAGTTTGGCAGCGAGTTATTTTGCACCCGTAAAGATTGTGGGTGTGGTGGGTAATGATTTTGCCGAAAAGGATACCGCTCGCCTGGCTAAGCGAGGGATAGATTTAGCCGGGCTTCAGGTAGATAAAAGTGGCCCTACCTTTTTCTGGACGGGCAAGTATTTTGAAAACTTTAATCAGCGTGAGACTTTGGAGCTTCAACTGAACGTATTTCTAAACTTTCGGCCTGAATTGCCGGCAAGCGCTCGTAAAAGCCGTTTCGCGCTCCTAGGAAATATTCATCCGAAGCTGCAAATGCACGTGCGCCAGCAGCTGGAAGCCAAGGATGTGTTTGTGCTGGCAGATACGATTGATTTTTGGATCAAGAGCGAGCCAGTAGCTCTTAATGAATTACTGCCTACGGTGGACCTCCTTGTCATAAACGACTCGGAGTCGGAGCTGCTATGCGGCGAAAGAAATATCTTTTTGGCAGGGAAAAAGATTTTGGAAAAGGGCCCAAAGACGTTGATTATCAAGAAGGGTGAGCATGGCGCTATACTTTTCCACAAAGACGGGTTGTTTGTTTTGCCAGCCTACCCTGTTACAGAATTGCGGGATCCTACGGGCGCGGGAGACAGCTTTGCGGGGGCACTCTTAGGGTATCTGGCTGCGCACAATAAATCTGATTTTGCGACGCTCAAGCAAGCCATGGTCTATGCCACTGTGACTGCCAGCCTGACGGTGGAGGCTTTCTCGTGTGATCGTCTGGAAAGCGCGGGCCCTGGTGAAATTGAGCGGAGAGCAGCGTCACTTCGGAACCTGATTGCACTCTCCTAGACTTGGATTCTGCGCTTGCGAGAGCAACGGATGCTGGATTAGGTTTCCAGTATGTCTGAGGATCTGGCAAACACGATTAGAAGTATAGCAGAAGCGAGTAGCGCGGCCGCGCTTGTACTGGCTACGGCTGGCACTGAAGTAAAGGATGCGGCACTAGAAAAACTCGCCCTTCTACTGAAAGAAGCAACACCTCGAATTCTTTCGGAGAATAAGAAAGATTTGGCAGCGGGCGAAGCCAATGGGCTTTCACCGGCTATGCTGGATAGGCTGAAGCTTACGGAGGCGCGCATAGAAAAAATGGCAGCCGGAGTAAGAGAGGTTATCGCTTTGGCAGATCCACTGGGAGAGGAGCTGGAGCGGACCACGAGACCTAATGGCCTTTTGATTCGCAAAGTTCGAGTGCCTATCGGTGTAATCGGTATTATTTACGAATCCAGGCCGAATGTAACTGTAGATTGCGCCATCCTTTGCTTAAAATCCGGGAATGCCTCGATTTTGCGGGGTGGGAAAGAAGCTTTCTACACTAATCAGGTGTTGGCGGGCATCATTAGTGAGGCGCTTTCTGCGGTAGGGTTGCCACCTGCTGCTGTGCAGCTCGTACCTACCACGGATCGCAGTGCCCTTGTGCATTTGCTGAAAATGGACGACCTCGTGCACTGCATCATACCACGGGGGGGCGAGTCCCTTATCCGATTTGTTGCCGAGAACGCTCGTATGCCCGTTATAAAGCATTACACAGGGGTCTGCTGCATGTATGTAGCAGCAGGTGCGGATCTAAAAATGGCAACGGACTTAGTGGTCAACGCTAAGACGCAGCGGCCCGGGGTCTGCAACGCTATTGAAAATCTCTGGGTGGATGCATCTATAGCCGCTACCGCCCTACCCCAAATCGCTCAGGCACTTGTAGCAAAAGGGGTAAAACTTAATGGCTGCCAGAGAACGATGGATCTACTACGCGCCAACGGCATAGCTTGCGATTTGGCAGATGATACGGCCTACTTCACCGAATACCTGGATTTAGTCCTTTCAATAAAAATTGTGGATACTCTGGAGGAGGCTATCGCTGTAACCAATCGCTATGGATCGCACCACAGTGATGCCATTGTGACAAGCAATGAGGCTATGGCGAGGAAGTTCATGGCCGCAGTGGATAGCGCGACTGTCTATTGGAATGCCAGCACCCGCTTCACGGACGGCTACGAATTTGGCCTAGGCGCTGAAATTGGTATCTCGACTGATAAACTACACGCACGTGGCCCCATGGGACTGAAAGAGCTTTGCTCCTACAAATACCTCATTGATGGGAACGGCCAAATCCGCAACTAGGCTACAGTGTCTTATATACTATAATAGATTTAAATAGAGATTCTTCTTCTTATAGAGTGGCAGCAACTCGAACAACTCTGCAACCAGTTGATGGTGAGTAAGTTGTTGTTGGTTTTGAATCGGAAGCATTCCGTGAATTAAATCACGTTACTGGCAGCCTCGTGTATAACCTACTACTTACCGACAGCGAGTGCGGGGGCTTATTCGTGGGTTATTCACATGTGGGTAGATTCCATTAATCTAGGGCCACTTTGAGTCCCTCATTTATGTAAAACCACTGTCCTTGGGAGAAATCGTAGATGAAAAAGCCATCAGGTTTGGCGCCGTCCTCGTGTATATACCACCAGCTTTCATCAGCAAAGTCGTAAGCATAACGATTAACCCCAATGTAGTAGAAGTGTTCCTCCACAAGGTTGAAAACGAAGTCGTTACCCATATCAATCCAAGGCTTAGCCGAAAAGACAGCTTCTTTCATGTTCCAAGTATCGATGGGTACCAAGACCAGTGTGCCCCAGACTTGGGTATCATTCCAATGAAAGTCACCTCTCCGACCCTCATAGCCACTGTTCCACGCAACCTTAGTGTCACGTCGGCCATCATCTTGGTCGTTGTCTTGAAGGTGAACATCAAAGCCGAGAAAGCTGCGCTCAGAGCCATATTTTTCGCTGTTTTTACCCCCCGAGAATACACCATTGCTGAATGTTACCCCCGATAGGGCAGTATCACCCATGACATAAGACCAAGGGAGTTTAATCTCTACCCGATACCCATTATGAGTTGGAACAAAGGCTCTAGGAATATTTGTTTCAGAGATAATGGAGTCATAATCAAAACTGCTTTGACCGTGAAACGCACCTATCATATCGGCAGAAAGAAGGCCAAATTTGGAATGAAAATCACTGATGAGGTCGTATCCAACATTTTGCCACTCACCAAAAAAGCGTGAATAGGCTGTGCTTATAAAAACTTCAATGGCATCACTGTCCGGAAAACTAGCATCTCCAAACACAAGTACGTCATCATTGGCCTCTACATACAGATAGAGTGCCTCCTCGTCCCAGAGCGCATACCAGATGCCGCTTAGGTCGGCATCATCTGTGGGCGGAGTGAAGTTTGTTCCATTTGGGATATATTCGTTGATTACGTTGCCGTCATGAGCCGTGGCGGCGTCCCATTCGCCTTCGGAGATGATACCGTCGATGGTGGCGGTGCCAGGATAGGCGTAGCCTATTTTATTGGCGATAGAGAGGTCGGGGACGGTGGCCAGCATTTGTGCAGCCACGAGCGCAAGGATTAGGGTAAGTGCAGCTTTCATAAGGGTCGTGCGGTATTGGTGTATTGAGGTTTGGCGGCTTTTCTAGACAGGTGAGTGTAGAAAGTGGCCGTGAAGAGTCCCTACAAACAGATATACGCAATAACCACGTAATAAGATGCAATATGGCTACTAAAAATCAAAATTTTATTTTGATTATAAAATACCCTTAGCCCGACCTTACGATAAATGGAACTACTTCTTACTGCTCCACAACACGATAGCCGACTTTACAGGCGTTTGGGTTCACTAATCTAAGGACAGTTTGAGGCCTTCAAATAGGTAAAACCATTTTTCTTGGGTGAAATCATAGATGAAAAAGCCATCAGGTTTGGCGCCGTCCTCGTGTATATACCACCAGCTTTCATCAGCAAAGTCGTAAGCATAACGATTAAACCCAATGTAGTAGAAGCGTTCCTCCACGAGGTTGAAAACGAAGTCGCCACCCATATCGATCCAAGGCTCAACTGAAAAGAGGGCTTCTTTCATATTCCAAGTGTCGATGGGTACTAGGACCAGTGTGCCCCAGACTGAGGTGTCAAATACGTGGTGGTCACCCCGTCGGCCATCGTAACCGCTATTCCATGCGACTTTGGTATCGCGTTGGCTATCGTTATTGTCGTTGTCTTGAAGATGAAGATCGAAGCCGATAAAATTACGCTCGCCTCCATAGAGGGCGCTATTTTTGCCACCGGAAAAGACGCCGTCTTGAAACGTGACTTCCGATGCTGTAGTATCACCCATGACATAGGACCAAGGGAGCTGCATTTCCACTCTGTAACCTGCATCAGTTTTCACATAAACCGAGTGTATATCAGCGGCTCTAATAATTCCCCCAGAACCGAAGCTAACAATTCCATGAACTATGTTTAAATCACCTGAAACTACAGGGGCTGCACGAAAATGAAGATCGCTGTAGGTGTCATAACCAAAGTCAGCCCATTGACCGAATACTCTGGTGTAGGCAGTGCTTAGGAATACCTCAAATAATTCTGTGTCAAATTCATACATTTCACTTAATTGAAGCACATCATCCTTGGCCTCTACATACAGATAGAGGGCCTCTTCATCCCAGAGGGCATACCACTCGCCGCTTAGGTCGGCATCATCTGTGGGCGGAGTGAAGTTTGTTCCATTTGGGATA
>CAZHQD010000097.1:4849-6784 GCA_964533835.1 uncultured Puniceicoccaceae bacterium
CCGACCTTACGATAAATGGAACTACTTCTTACTGCTCCACAACACGATAGCCGACGCCTCGCACGGTTTCAATGACGGCTGACTCTGTGCCGAGCTTTTCGCGGAGACGGCGGATGTGGGTATCAATGGTACGGGTCTCGGTATCTGTATCGTAGTTCCAAACATTAACCAGGAGATTTTCACGAGACTGCACCCTACCCTTTCGTTCCATCATGAGTTTGAGCAGTTTAAATTCCGTGGCGGTCAGCTCTATAGGCACGGAATTGACGCTGACCGTATGGGTGTCTTCATCGAGCACTACATTACCTACAGTGAGTTGCTTCGTGGTTTCTGTTTGCTCTTTGTTGGCACGTTTTAGAATCAGGCCAATACGCAAGAGCAGCTCTTTAGCATCGAAGGGCTTGGCAATGTAGTCGTCGCCGCCACTCTCAAGACCTTTAATGCGATCATCGGTTTCTCCGCGAGCGGTAAGAAAGACAATCGGTGTGGAGCTAAGCTTAGGGTCAGAGCGAATCATGCGACAAATCTTAAGCCCATCGAGCTCAGGCATCATGATGTCGAGTATGAAGAGGTCAGGATTGAACTCTCGGGCCTTTCCCATGATAAGGAGAGGATCGTTAATGATCTCTACCTCGTAGCCGTCGCGACGAAGACGGTAACCAAGAAGCTCGGTTACATCCGGCTCATCGTCCACCACTAGAATACGTTTGCCGTTGGGTTTCGTCATAAGCTTAAACTCCGATTGTTACGAAAGACTAAGCGACTAGAAATGTTACAAAGCAAACCTAAACCGAAATACTAACGACCCAAGTGTGTTAAATGTTGGTTACGGAATAATTCATCTAAAATTGATGAGACAGTCAAGGGATGGCGATTTTTTACTGAATAAGGACGGGAAAATAAAAGCCGTTATTTAAATTAGGGGCTAAAATGGATTTTATTGGGTCTTAGACGGGTCGAGCGCGCGAGCCTACTCATGGTATGGGCTAGTAGCTAAAATCGGCTTAAAAGGGCCTTTATTTAATCGTTAGGATTCGGTTATTCTCAAGAATTTTTAGTAAAGCCCTCTTCATTTGGAGAGGACGACGATCTTGAGGCAAGGGCAACCAAGAGAAGAGAAATATCGGAAGGATTGATGCCGCTGATACGAGAGGCTTGCCCAAGAGTGATGGGGCGCGCGTCAGCTAGCTTTAAGGCACACTCTCTGCGAAGCCCCACGAACTTAAGGTAGTCAAAATCAGCGGGGATTTTGACGTGCTCGATTTTGGAGAGCCTATCCACCATTCGGTATTCGCGCTCAAGATAGCCCTTGTAAGTTATCCTGTAGATGACTTCCTCTTGCACGGCTGGTGGCAATGATTGGAAGACCGCGGGCAGAAGTGAGCGGTCCCCTCCCCTTCGCAAATGATCGGCCATGGTGCCTCCTTTGGCGGGTTCTTTCTCCAGTTGCTCCGTCCAATGGGTTATGGCGTGAGTCTTTTCCTTGAGACGGGCGAGACGGTCAGGCGGGAGCAGACCGCACCGCTCTGCGTGATGGGCCAAGCGGATATCGCTGCTTCCATGATTAAAGAGCAGGCGATGCTCGGCCCTGCTGGTAAACATACGGTAGGGCTCTGAGGTGCCCCTGGTAACAAGATCGTCTATTAATACCCCTGTATAACCCTCGTGGCGCGCAATAATGATAGGATTCTCGCCACGAATTTTAAGACAGGCATTGATTCCTGCAATTAGGCCCTGAGTGGCGGCTTCTTCATAGCCTGAAGTGCCATTAATCTGTCCTGCAAAAAAGAGATTTTCGACTTTTCGCGATTCAAGCGAAGGGAAAAGCTGAGTAGGCGGGGCAAAATCATACTCCACGGCATAGGCGGGCCGCAGCATAATGGCATTCTCTAGCCCTGGAATACTATGGAGAAGCTCTATTTGAACCGGATAGGG
>CAZHQD010000097.1:6884-10763 GCA_964533835.1 uncultured Puniceicoccaceae bacterium
CCAACCCAGCTTGTGCTGACCAGAGGGTTGTTCCACGTGGAACAACTTATTCAAAACGGATTGGGATTCTGAAGATTGTTCCACGTGGAACAGATTATCTATCCCAAATCGGGTGTCGTAAAACGCGAACAGAGTGGGGGTGGGGTCACCAGGCTGCTCTTCAAGGGTGGAAAAATCAATGGAAGAGCCTAAAATACGAGGCGGAGTGCCTGTTTTTAGGCGTTGGAGCTCGATACCAGCCTCTACGAAACTGGATGACAAATCACGCGCAGTGAAATCGCCCATACGCCCGCCCTCGTTCTTGGATTTGCCGACATGCAGCAGTGCGCGCAAAAAGGTGCCAGTAGTGACCACTACGGCGCGGGAATGAAAATCGACGCCCAGATTGGTGTGAACGCCGATTACACTACCTGATTTATAGATCAGGCCCGTAACCATAGCCTGGAAGATATGCAGGTTTGGGGACAGCTCCAGCGTGTGCTTCATGCGGAACTGGTAGGCCTTCTTATCGCACTGGGCTCTTGGGGATTGTACGGCGGGGCCGCGTGAGGCATTGAGTAAACGAAACTGGATGCCCGTAGTATCTGTATTGATGCCCATTTCCCCGCCAAGCGCATCAATCTCGCGCACAATTTGGCCTTTAGCTTGCCCGCCGATGGCGGGATTGCACGACATCTGGGCAATCGTATCTGTATTCCCCGTAAGCAGCAAGGTGCTGGCACCCATACGCGCAGCGGCCAGCGCAGCCTCGCAGCCTGCATGGCCTGCGCCACAGACGATGACATCAAAGGGCTGAACTGGGTGTGATTTGTGCGGCATGGGAAAGATAGACCATTAGGAAAATATTCCTAAATGTGGCATAGAGATTGGGTAAACGTCAAATATGCAATAAGTAGCAGTGATACGCAGGATTACTTGCCGATGCAGAATTTGCTGAAGAGGATGTCCAGCATACGCTCGTTGTCGATGCGGCCTGTAATCTGGCCCAGGGCTTCTATGGCGAGGCGGAGCTCGCTGGCCACAAGTTCTGCGGGCAGGCCGTCGGCCATTTTGCTGAGAGCTGATTGAAGGGACTGGCGTGCTTCTTCCAGGGCATGGGCGTGACGTGCGTTGACGATGATGGCATCCTGGCCTGGAACGGAGATTTCCTGCTCAAGGAGCAATGCTAGCTTTTCGCGGAGAGTGTCCAGGCCGAGGCCAGTTTTTGCAGAAACGGGGAGGTGGGGGGAGGCAGGGAAAAAGGAGGCAAGGGGACGGAAGCTTGGGAGATCGGCTTTGTTCTCCAGAATAATAATGCGGGAGGGGCTTAGGCTGGAGGCGAACTCCTTGGTAAGGTTTTCAAGGGATGAGGTGTCTGGCAGGCTGGCATCTGCGACGACGAGAAGCAGATCGGCCTGAGCGATTTGCTCGCGAGTTTTTGCGATACCGAGGCGCTCGATGGTGCCAGTAGTATCGCGAAGGCCTGCTGTGTCGATAAGGCGAAGGAGGTATGGGCCGACTAGGATAGGGGTTTCCAAGTAATCGCGGGTGGTGCCTGGCTCTTCGCTGACTATGGCTCGCTCTTCCCCTGCGAGCGCGTTGAGGAGGGAGGATTTGCCAGCATTGGGCAATCCTATGATGACTGCACGGGCGCCTTCGCGGAGGAGGGTGCTGTAGGAGCTGGTGGCGATGAGGCGGGTGAAGTCGGCGATTAGGGCTTTGAGTTCTTGGGCCGGGCCTGCCTGGTCTTCTTCGGGGAGGTCTTCTTCCGGGAAATCGATATAGGCTTCCAGGTGGGCCATGATGGCAAGGAGGCGGGCAACGAAGGCTTCCACACTGCGCCCTACGGAGCCAGAGAGCTGCTTTTGGGCGGCAGCGAGCGCGGCATCGCTCCTGGCGCGGATGACATCGAGGACGGCCTCGGCTTGGGAGAGGTCCATGCGGCCATTGAGGAAGGCGAGCTTGGTGAACTCTCCGGGCTCGGCGAGGCGGCAGCCGCGGGCGAGGAGGTCGTCGAGGATCTTGCGGAGGAGGTAGGGGTTGCCATGGGCAGAGAGCTCCAGCATGGCTTCTCCTGTGAAGGAATTCTTGGGGGGGTAGTAGGTGAAGATAACCTCGTCCAGGGTGGCGGATTGGGTGGACTGGTAGCGGGCGAGGGTAGCGCGGCGGGGTGTGGGGCCGGGCTTGCCGAGGGCTTCTGCGCAGAGGCTAAGGCAGGCCGGCCCGCTGCAGCGGATGAGGCCGAGGGCAGACTCCCCAGAGGGGGTGGCGATGGCGACTATGGTGTCACTTTGCATCGCTACAAGGAAGAGGGAATGGGGCGGGGAGGCAACACCTTAGCAAGGCTAGCCGTAGAGGGCATAGTCTCTTTGGATGGGGAGGCCTTGGTAGAGGCGGAGGCTAGTCCAGGGCTGCCAGGGGTCTGCCCAGAAGGGGTCGGAGGGAGGGAGGCCGAGGGGGAGGAAGGCTGCTGTACAGAGGTAGAGGCTGCCCGTGCAGATGTAGGGCTCGGCAAGGGAGGGCTGGTGGCCGAAGAAGCCTATGGAGAGCCAGCCTTGGGAGTCGAAGGTGCCTGGGGCCTCGGCCAGGCGGAAGATGGCGGCGGCCATGGCGGCACGGGCCTGAGCGGGGGGTAGGGATGGGGGGAGGGCGTGCTTGAGGGCGAGGTGGCCGAGGGCCTGTAGGCAGCCAAAGCGGTAGGGGAGGGAACGGCCTAACGGTGGAATGGCACCTTCGGGGGAGATGAGGCGCTCAAGGACTACGGCGTAGCGCTGGGCGCGAGGGAGGGCTTTATTGATAATATCATCCCAATTATACCAGCCTTTGACTGCCTCAAGGGTATCGAGGAGCATGGGCTGGATGACAAAGCTGTTGTAGTAGTCCCAGTGGAAATCGGGGCCGTCTCCGTAGGCGCCGTCACCTTTATACCATTGGAGGTGCTGGTTAAGGGCGTAGTCGATCCGCATGGGGTCGGCCTCGGCACCGATTTTGTGAAAGAACGCTTCGATGATGGCGGAAAAGAGGAGCCAGTTACTAAAGGCTGGCTTGGTTTGGCGGGTTTGGCGAAAGCCTGAGATGTAGGCGGCTTGTGTGGCGGGCGAGAGCTGACCCCAGAGCTGGGTGGGGGCATGGAGAAAGGCGTTGGCGAGGAAGGCCGTATCCACAAGGGGCTGGCCCTGGATGTGGAAGGGGAGGGCGTCGGGTGCGTTGGGCTGGACGGCGCGGGTTAGGCCCTGGAGGGCGAGCGAGCGGAGCTCGTCGCGCAAGGTGGCCTCGTCTGGCTCCAGGTCTTGTGCTTCAAACCATGGGGCGAGGCCAATGAGGGTGCGGCCTACGGCTTCGAGATGGGCGAAGCGGGAGCGGTCAGCGCGGAGGGTGTTTGGGTCTTGTGACTCGGCGGTCACTTCGACGGGCATGTGGGTGCGGAGGGTACCAGCAGAAAAATGAGAAAGAACGGGGTGGGCGATTTTATGGGCGAGCGCGGCCCAAGTGATACGAGGCAAAGTTTTAGGTTTTAAGTTTGGCTGCATGTCGCCCTCTGGGCTCGGTACCGTTTTCAGATTGGACACAGGGGAGGGGGTGGAGGTAATGCACAATGCTCAAGGCACAATGCACAAGTTGAGGCAGGGGGAAGTTAAGGCAGAATTAAGAATGCAGAATGAAGAAGTTAAGGCAGGCGATAGGTGGCCGTTAGTGTTGATTAGAAGTTAAGATTTTTTAGTGGTTGGTGGGGAGGGGTTTGGGGATTGGGTGGTTAGATTTGGCGTTCTTCTTCAAATGCTTCGAGGGGCTCGGAGGAGGAGGCGTCGCGTTGGTAGGGGGTGCCCTTTTTGGGTTTGGGTTCGGAGGCGAAGCCTGTGACGAGGGTGTTTATGGAGCCGAGGTTTTCGAGGCCGAAGG
>CAZHQD010000098.1:0-10542 GCA_964533835.1 uncultured Puniceicoccaceae bacterium
CGCTCGTAGAGCGTCTCGCGGAGCATTTCGTCTTCGAGGCCCGCTTCGATGCTGGGGTTGTCGTTGACTTCGATCACGTAGGGGATGCCTTTGACTACCTTCACATCCACCCCATAAAGTCCGTCGCCTATCAAGTTGGCGGCTTTTAGGGCCGTCTTCACCACGCGCTGCGGCGCCATTTCCACGGGCAGCGTATCGCAGCGGCCAAAACGGGCGTCCCCCTGTTTCGTGTTGTTGATTATCTGCCAGTGTTTGCGCGCCATGTAGTATTTGCACGCATAGAGCGGCTTCTGGTCTATGATGCCTATGCGCCAGTCAAACTCCGTAGGCATAAACTCTTGGGCGATCACCAGTTCAGACTTATCTAAGAGCAGCGCGATCTTCTCCTCATATTCTTTGGGAGATTCTACCTTTACCACACCGAGGGAAAAGGCGCTGTCTGGCTGCTTTAGTATGAGCGGAAAGCTCCCTATGTGGTGGGGTGCCTCCAGCGCATTGTCCTTGTGGACAATAAACGTCTTCGGCGTGTGGATTTTATTGCGCTCCATGAGCTCGGCCAGAAACACCTTGTTGGCGCAGCGCACGATGCTTTCGGGATCGTCTATCACCACTAGCCCCTCGGCCTCTGCGCGCCTGGCAAAGCGGTATGTGTGGTCGTCCACCGCCGTAGTGGTGCGGATAAAGAGCGCGTCAAACTCGGGCAAGCTGCCGTAGTCTTCTTTGGCAATAATCTCGGTTGCTATGGAGAGGTCTTCAGCAGCGCGCTGGAAACGCTGTAGCGCCTTGGCGTCGCTGGGCGGTGTAGGGTCAGATTTGTCCACCAGAATGGCCATATCGTAGCGCATCTGCTGCTTGCGGGGCACGTGGATGCGGTTGGTGAAGTATTCTTTGGCCAGCTCGATCACCATGGGGCGGTGGTCCTCAGGTATCTCGCTGGTGGGTATCGGGGAGATATTGTTTAGCGTCCACCCATCCTCTGTTTTTTCAAAGTGGGCGCGCAACAGTGGGGCAGGGAAGAGGTTAAAGAGCTGGCGGCACAGCGAGTCGTATTTCTTTACCACATTTCGGGAAAAGTAGATCGACAGCGTAAACTTATCTGACTGCAGGTGCGCCAGTGACTTCTGCATCACCTCATCCAAATCACTCGATACTACCCGCAGTATTGAAAGCGATTTCAGGTCTTGTATTGTGGCTATAGAGGGTATCGGCCTGTGCCGCCGCGCCTCGGCCAATAAAGACACATAGTAGCCCGCGCTCTGGTAGCGATACGAACGGCAAAGATTAAACACCTTTACGTTCCTCAAGTTGGAATACTTCGGATCCGTAAGGTATTTGCGCGCAGCAACAAGCTCCACCTCGGGTATCTCGAAGGGCCAACGCGCGGGATTATCGACCACGAACAGGTAGTTACTCATTGCGGTTTGTGGGGTGTATAACGAGTAAATTCCCATCAAAGGTCAATACCCCAAGCAGAATTGAGGTAATTAGCCTTCCCATGGGCACATGGTAATACCGCTCCGCGCTGTAAGGGTTCCGCGTCCACGGATCTGCCACCAGCACTTCCTTCTTTTCACGGTCATACCCGCACAGCACTACGAAGTGCCCGTCGGGCGTGCCTAGCACATCATCGTGCTTGTTGGTCTCCTGCACCACACGGGATTCCTGGTACAGGTAAGTGCTCGATAACCCGGTGAGGATCGGTATATCTTTCGTCAGAAATTTTCGGATTAGGTAGCCCGTGAGGTCCTCCCATTCCACCACGCCGCCCAGCTCCAGAAAGTCCATGTAAGAGTGGATCACATCGCGTGTCTTGGTGGAGCGCCTGGCCGCCAGAGATTGCTTCAGCCTGTCCCGCATATCCACCTTTACAGGATTAAACCACGTAGGGTCAAAGACGCGCAGATTGTAGGTGTAGAGTGTAGCCTTGTAGCCTCGCTTGAGCGCATGGTTAGCCAGATTCACGGCCACTGTGCCACCGCCCTCCACCGTCTTTACCTCGCTGATTATTTGCTCTATGGAGAGCGCGTCGTCCCCATAGTAGCGGTAGAGCGCATGCAGGCATGTGGGTCCGCAAGAGGTATCCGTCGGCTGCGGTGGCAAATCGAGGTGAAGCTTCCGTCGGATGGGTTCTGTGGCTACCATTTTGCCGTTTAAACATACTTCTTAGCCAAAGCGTGACAAGCAGTAAGCTGTGCTCAATACCTTGACCCAGCTCGTTCAATTACTACCATACGCTTTGTTTCTTTCACCTAAACTCCACCCCTACAGTATAATGAGACTAAATAGTGTATCCTCAGGGATAGCGGCCGTTGCCCTTTCCCTCCTCTTGGCTTCATCTCTGGCACAAGCTGCCATTTCGATAGATCACAGCCTTACTTACCAAACTATCCGCGGTATCGGTTCCAGTACGCGCACCGCAGATCCCGCCATGCGTACGGATGCCTTTCAAAACCACTACCTAAACGAGTTTGGCGCTTCCGCCTTCCGCACCTGGCTTCCCTACGATATTATCGGCCCTACGGCCAACCCAGCTGACATAAAATACGAAAACTTTAATGAAAGCGCCGTCGAGGCTTCCCTCCGCATAGCCATTGATCTCAAAACCAAGAAACCCGACCTTTACCTCATCGGCACTTTTTGGACCCCGCCAGGCTGGATGAAGGTCTCTGGCCAATCCAACGGCACCAATGGCAGCAACTCCTCAATCAATGTCCTTCGCGAAGACCGCGAAGACCACTTTGCCAAGTTCGTCGTCGAAGTTGCCCTAATGCTCCGCGATAAATACGGCACCCCTCTCGATGCCCTTTGCATCCAGAACGAGCTCCGTTTCGATACCTTTTACGGTTCCTGTGTATACACCCCGGAGCAGTACACCCGTGTCTTCAAAAAAGTCGTCCAGGCCTTCCAGGCTGAAAACTATGAAATGAAGTTCTTCGGCCCTGAGCACATGACTGCCGATGACCCCAACAACAAAATCTACATCGACCCCATCATGGCCGATCCGGAGATTGAGCCCTACATGGCCTTCTTCGCTGCCCACGGCTATACCAACGGCGTAGAGGGCGATACCGACCCCGCCAGCGCCACGCGGTTTTGGGACAGGCTCTCTTTCCCCTACAAACGTGAATTCTGGATGACGGAGACCTCCGGCGAGCCTCATTCTTGGACTGGCGCCCTCGACAACCTTGGCGGCAAAGTAATGAACTCCCTCGTAGGCGGGCGCGCCAGCCTCTTCACCTACTGGCTCGCCAATCACGAATCTACCCTCCACGAAGAAGAACTCTTCGACAACGGCGTCCCTCAGAAAAAATCCTACGTCTTCCAGCATTTCTGCAAATACATCCGCCCGGGCATGGTCCGCGTATCCGCCACTCCCGCTACTAACCAGCAGCTAGACGTGGCCACCTTTGTGGACTTCGAGACAGACAAGATGGTCATTGTGCTCATGAATCGTTCCACCACCACGCGCAACGAAACCATCAGCCTCGTGCAAGACCTCGACTTTGGTACCTTCGAGGCCTATCAAACCACAGAGACCACAAATTTTGTAAAGCTTCCCGATGTCGAACCGCTATCCTCGGGTTCCCTCGGCCTCACGCTCCCAGCGAAAAGCATCACCACTCTGGTCGGCACCGTCCCTGGCATAGCGCCTTTCACCTTCGAAGTGGCCACCACCAGCATTGTCATCCCCGCTGCCGCCGCCGAAATCGAAGTAAACGTGACCCCCAGCAGCCCCACTGCAAGCTGGACAGCCATCAAGCGCTCCACATCCGGCTGGGCCAGTGTGTCCGCAGGAGCCCTCAGCACAGGCGAAACGGCAGCCACTCTGAAGTTCCAGCAAAACCGCACCGCAAACAACCGCACAGCGGTCTTCGAAATAGCGGGCACAGACGTCACCGTCACCCAGCTTGCCCCCGGTCTCCCCACCATATTCACCGACTCCGAAACCGCAGACTTTGGCAGCGGCTTTAAGTATAATAAGCTCGGCTTCCTCTACGACCTCTTCTACCCCTTCATCTATTCCTGGCACGTCGGCGACTGGCTCTACATCCACCACCCAGACGCCTCCGAAGCCAACGGCTACTTCCTCTACAACTTCGCCGCCACCGCATGGGGCTGGACCGCCAAATCCGTCTACCCCTACTACTACTTCTTCGGAGAAGAAGGGACGACTCCCGAGCTGCTCGGGCCCGGGGAGTAAGAGTAGGTCACGTAAAGCCTCCCTAGACGACGCGGACCTCGGTTATCACCACGCCATCGCACTGTGGTTCTTGGGCTGTGCTTACCCAGCGCCTTGTCTAACGTTAATAAAGTCGAAGTAAATCCTAACTGTTTTATATTGATTCCCTGGCAACAACGGTGTCATACAGTCCATAATGGGTCAGATTTTCGTGGCTTTCTATGCCTGTATAGCGCAGGGAGGTATCCTCGTATCGTCTGAAAGCAAACACGGCGGCATTCATTTG
Source organism: uncultured Puniceicoccaceae bacterium (assembly GCA_964533835.1). Classification (GTDB taxonomy): domain Bacteria; phylum Verrucomicrobiota; class Verrucomicrobiia; order Opitutales; family Oceanipulchritudinaceae; genus CAZHQD01. The sequence goes on from CAZHQD010000098.1 coordinate 4,467, forward strand.
CTCGGTGTTGAATACCCTGAGTTTCACCAATAGGTGAAAGTCTTTGACTGTAAGCCCCGTGACTGTCTCGAAGAGGTCAGGCTCTATCTTTGTTATTACGTCTTGCAGGGTGTTCTCACGAAAATCCGTCAGATACATGAAGACAGGTATTCGCGTCGCAAATTTGATTAGCTTCTCCTGCACGAGTTTGCGCTTCGTCTTAAACTCCTTCTCCTCCTCACTGAGTTTCTTCTTTTCCTTTTTCGTAAGGTCTTTCGTTTTCGCCTTATTCTTCAATTTCTTGATCCTGTCAGATTTGTTGATGATGGTTTCTATTATATGGTCTCCCAGTGCCCGCCAGCCCTCTATGCGTTCCACTGCGGCCATGGCCTCTTCGTTTTCAAGGATGCGCCGTAGTGTGTCGTTATCCACATTCACCAGCAGTGCGCTTTCCCACTTGCGGGCCAGCAAAGTGCCAGCGGTGCCCGTCATGGCAATATCCAGGATGCCGCCCGCGTCGATCTGCGTCATGTTTGCCCCATCGTAGGCCAGCACAGGTAAAAACGATACTAGCTCCTTTATCGCGTTCTCTGGGTTCGGCTCGTTGGGCGAGAGCCCAATTCCGTATTCCGAAACCTGCCGCAGTGCTCGTGTGGGCGCAAAGTCAAAGACGAAGCACACGGGCTTCAGTATTTCCTCCTCGTTCGGATTGTCTCCGTTTGGATTCTTGATAGACCATGGTGACTGCACTCGAAACGCTGCTTGAAAATAGCTCTCGGGGGATTTCAGGTTCCTCAGCATCAGGATGGACGACCATTGCGGCACCGTTACTCCTGTCGTCAGTTTTCCGCAAGAGAGCGTTATTGTCTGGGTGTCAAATCCGTTGCCTATCGCCTTGCGCACGGGTGGCAGTGCCTGCAACCCTATCCCTGCGTTCGCTCCGGCGGCTACCACCACTTTATAGGCCTTCCAAAAGCTATTCTGTTTCTCTTCCAGCAGGTTAGCCATAGCGTGGCAAGCTGCCACGTTAGGCAAAAACCAAAATGAGTGTTGGAGATACGGCAGTAATCGCACGTCAGAGTAGGGGAAGGGCGGGCGCGTGCCCGTCTTTAGTAGCTCCACTGCTTTTGCTACATAGCCCCCACGGATGATATCCAGCCACTTCTGTACATCGCTCTTGTGTTTGAATGCTGCTCTGTTTCCACTACCCGTAGCATCGAAAAAGGCGTTCAGGTCAAACTCATCGAACTCCCCTCCACTGGCTATGCTCACTAGTTCATCTGGCATCTGGTAGGTCAGCAGCCGCATCTGTGGCAGGGCTGCGTAGGGATTTCTTTCTTCGGGATGATCCTCGGCATATTTTTGCTTGGCGCGCTGCTCGTCGGTGTAGGTCCAGTTAAATATCTGTTCCTCAATAAACTCTCCCGTCGCCAGCGCCTTAAACGGCGTACCCGATAGGTAGAGATAGGCCCTGGTCGTTATTGGAAGAAAGTCCGTTTCCTTTTCGGAAAACTCACTCAAATCCTCATTTACATTCTCCAGTCCCGTCGCGTACTCCAGTTTCTTCGCTTCAGTATCCTCTTCACCCTCAAATAGGTCTTTTGCTGTCTCCCGCCACGCGCCAAAATGGTATTCGTCAAACACCACCAAATCCCAGTTGATCTGGTGTATCCATTCGTTCTTGGCCTTTATATTGCCCGCTTGGTCGCGTCCCAGCAAATCCTGGAAGGAGCCAAAATACACCAGCGGCTTCTTGCGGTCTGCCTGTAGGGGATCGCTCTCGGAGTGGCGCGATAGGTATTGCCAGCCGTCAAAGTCCACATGCGTTTCCAGGTCGGTTTGCCAGGCATCTTCCACCGCAGGCTTAAAGGTCACTACCAGCACCCGCTTTGCGGCCAGCTTTTTGGCGAGTTGATACGTTGTAAAGGTCTTTCCAAACCGCATCTTCGCATTCCATAAGAATCGCGGCGCCGCCTTTGCGTCCTCACTCCAGATAGATTGGTAGTAGGCGTATGTCTTCTCTACCGCTGCACGCTGCTCCTCCCTCATGGGGAATCGCTCATTGTGCCTCCCTGTGTATCGTTGCCCCGTCTTCAGCTCCGCTAATACGGTCTTCACATCGGCCACGGTGCAGCGCATCCATTCTAGCTCAGGATTCTCAAAGCCCTTCTTCACGAGCGCGGCCCGCACCTCGTGATCACTTATGGTTGTCCCATCCGCTCTCTCCGCTGGTTCATCCAGCTCTATGCGATAGTTCTTGATTGCTGCCGTTTTAAGCTGCTCGCTCACGCGCTGTTTCACGTCCCTCGTAGTCTGCCCCACTTTTAGTTGTCCCTTGTGCGCCTCGTCCTCAATCGTGTAGGCATAGATACGCGGTCGCGCCGCTGGCTTCGGCGCCAGTATCTCCTCTATGGTCGGTTTATTCGTCATAGCCGTTGTCGCTCGCCTCCATTGGACGAATCACTGCCTCAATGTAGCTTACCTCCTCCTCCGTCAGCTTATATTTCTTGTAGAGCATCTCATCTGTCCATTTCTTATCCCATTTTTGCATTGGCACCCACGTATAGGTTGAGCGTAGGGCATGTTGGGTAAGCTTTCGCAGAGAAACAAGATGTCTGAAAAATTTCGTTCGTATATACGATTCAAGGCTTTCTGCTTCCTCCTTGCTTTCCACCCAGAAAGCGAGAAATGACTGTGTGGACACTGAGGGTGGAGCACTTAACCAAGGTTTTCCAAGAACTGAGTCAGGAATCTTTTGCCCACCGTCCGACCCCGCTTCTGGAATAAGTACTTTCCATTTGTCAACAATATGGGCGTTCTTTGAAATGGACTCTCTCTTCATGAACCCAATGCCACGCTTGCCTTTTCGCACGTAGTGAAGGGCTACATCGCCCGGTTGCATTTTTTCGCGGAATTCATCGAAGTTAGTTGCAATGCCAAATGGCGTATCAGCCGTGAGGATATCGATTATCGATGATTCCTTTTTACTCAGAACCTTGCGGAGGATTTCCTGTGACCTGGGGTCTCTTATGAACACATCAAATTCATCTAGCTTGCGTATTGACTGGATGTTTTCTTCCCCGCGAATCGTCGTTACGTTACAGGGGCCTTCATACTCTTTCGCCCACAGAAAGTAGCAAACGCCCCCTTTAACCTCTACGTGTGGAAACACTTCTTTAGATACAGGATAGTCAACGAGATTCAACAGTTTGTGACTCGAAAGCATTTCTCTTCGAAATTCGTCCATTCCGCGTCCACCAGCAAGCCAGCGAGAGGGAACAACCATCGATAAGTATTTTGGCTCCAGTTTCTTTGCTTGCTCCACAAACAAATGATAGATGGATGAATCACTCGTCCCCCCAGCGCCACCTTTCATTTGATACGGTGGATTCCCTATAATGACGTCAAATTGCATAGTCTTGCGAAATAGCTCGGCAACCCGAGCCTTGATGTTGTTTGCGTGTATAAAGGGGTAGGCGTAGTTTTCCAGCTCTTTGTCGCGATCAAGCACGGCCCTCGGTGCTCCGCAATAGACACACTTGTTTCCTTCCCAAGTATGCTCCATGCGTTGGAACCAGATGTGGCCGTCGTCGCTCTCAAACGCTTTGCCTATCGAGTGCTTGCCCTTGGCATGTTTCGTGCAATAGACACTGCGCCGTGCCAGCAGGCTGGTGAGCCGCGTGATCCCTATGCCATACACTTGCCGCGTAAGGATATGGTTTACGCGCTCTTTCAAGTCGGGAATCTCTTTTTCCAGTCCTTTTGTCAGGCGCGTCGTGATCTCCCTTAGGAATATCCCGGACTTCGTGCAGGGGTCGAGAAAGGTCACCTTCTTGTCAGCCCAGATATTTGCCCCGCCGTGGGCTGCCGCCCATGCCTCCGCTAAGGTATCCAGCATTTGATTGGCAAGCGCGGGTGGCGTAAATACCTCGTCATTGGAGAGATTGGCGATGCAAGTCAGCACGTCTGGATTGCGCCCGCGTAAAGTGAACTGTGCTTGCTCGCTCATGCGCGCACCTCCTGAATCTTATCCGCAGATTGCGCCGATTTTCGCAGATTGTTTTGTCCGGTATTTTTTAATCTGCGTCCGTCTGCGTAATCTGTGGATCGCTCTTTCTGCGTGAAGACCAAGCGCTTATATTGAAGGCTTAGGGCGCCGAAGTTGATTAATAATCCACGACTTAATCCTGTCGCTTTCAGATAGTTGATCACTTGAGCCTCATCCACGCCCGACAGCTTTTGCAGTGCTTTCAGTTCCACAATAACCTCCCCGTAACAAACGAAATCTGCCTGGTATTTCGCAATCACCTCACCGCGATAGGAAACGGGCAACAGCTTTTCCCTCTCGAACGGAATCCCCCGTAACTCAAACTCCCGAGCAAGTGCCGCTTGATACACTGCCTCAAGAAACCCATGCCCCAATTGCCGATGAACCGCCATGGCCGCCCCAATGATCTCATAGGTTTGCGCATCCTGCTTCTCAAAATCTGCGTCCATCTGTGAAATCTGCGGATTCATTATTTCCTCCCCCCTTCCTCTGGCGCATCCGTAGCGGCCATCTCCGCCAGTTGCCGAATGTTCATGGGTGGGTAGGTCTTTTCCGGCACGAAAATCTCGTACTTCCCCATCTTGGCGAAGAGTGAGCCCTCCTCACTGAAGGCGGAGGACTGCGTAAGCGCATCAAATCGAAAATCCCTTCGCTGATACTTGCCTTTGCCCAGATAGCCCCACTCCGCAAATGTGATGGGCGCTCCTTCTTCGGTGCGCATCGTCAGCGCGTTTCCATGCACCAGATTCACCGTCAGCACATGGTAGGCCGCCAGATAGAGATCTTCCGTAGGACTTAGCTTCAGGTAATCAGCAAAAATATCCAGCAGATTGGCTCGGCACTCCGCTATGTTGTCGGGCAGTAGCTCGATCCCGTAGATGCACATCATCCCATAGAGCGCATAGTGCCGCCGCTCGAAGTCGGACTGGCCGTATTTCACTTCCACTGCCGCCAGCTTACGTCGCAACACTTGAACAAGGAAATTTCCGCTCCCGCAAGCAGGCTCTAAAAATCGCGAATCTATCCGCTCTGTCTCTCCCTTCACAAGGTCCAGCATAGCCTCCACCATCCAGGCAGGCGTGAATACCTCCCCATGGTCAGCGATACGTTCTTTGGATTTAGTAAGATTCAATTGAAATATGGAGATGAGTGAGACCGATGATCTTTCGTAGACACGGGGCGTAGTGTGAGAGAATAGCAAGACCTGTTTCGGGCACTTCACACCTACCTCACATTTTCTCAAACCCTTGAGAAAATCAACGGTATTTTTAGGCGTTACTTAGGGCAGTGGCCTACTCCCATCATTCAGAACCTTCAACTTTCCAGCCTCAACCAGTATCCTGCCTCATTTCCCCTTCACAAACCTGTAGTGCGAGACATACCACTCCTCGCCGTTGCGGTAGCCGAAGAGTTCGCTGCAGGCCAGGTAGAAGAGGCGCCAGCGGTGGAACCAGCAGAGGGCCACGTCTTTGCCGTAGCATTGCTCGAAGAGGGGCATGATGGCGTCGCGGGCGGCATCGTGCTTTTCGAGCCAGGCCTCCAGGGTGCGCTGGTAGTGCTGGCCGTTGAGCTTCCATTGGGTTTCCAGCTTCAAGTCATCCTGGAAATAGGTCAGCAAATCGGCAGAGGGCATGTTGCCGCCCGTGAAGAAGTAGCGCGCCATCCAGTCCTCCTTGTCGCCGGCGTCCACAAAAGGGTAGGCGAAGCGGTCGTGCGTGAAGATGTGTACGAAGAGCTTCCCCTCCGCGCGCAGCCAGCCTGCTATGCGGGCCATGAGCAGCTTGTAGTTCTTCATGTGCTCAAACATCTCGATGGAGACCACGCGGTCAAAGCGGCGCTCGGTGTCGAAGGCATTCATGTCTGCCGTGCGGATTTCGAGATTGGAGAGACCGCGCTGCCTGGCCTGCTCCATTATGTAGGCGCGCTGCCCGTGGGAGTTGGAGACGCCGAGGATGCGGCTGTTGGGGAAAGTCTCTGCGGCCCAGAGGGAGAAGCTGCCCCAGCCGCAGCCCAGCTCCAGCACGTCCTGCCCATCTTGCAGCTCGGCGC
>CAZHQD010000099.1:0-10537 GCA_964533835.1 uncultured Puniceicoccaceae bacterium
TGTTGGGGCCCTCTGGTTCGGGAAAGACCACACTCCTGCGAATAATAGCAGGGCTAGAGTTCCCCGATGCGGCCTCGGGCCCCGTGTTCTTTGGGGATGAGGACGTGTCTGCCCTGCCGACGGGAAAACGCAAGGTAGGCATGGTTTTTCAGAACTACGCCCTCTTCAAGCACATGACCGTAAAGGAAAATATCGCCTTTGGGCTTCGGGTGCGCCCCGCATCCACAAGGCCAGACGATGCCACGATTAGCAAACGAGTCAAAGACCTCCTTCAGCTCATTCGTTTGGATGGTCTTGAAAATCGCTACCCAAACCAGCTATCGGGTGGCCAGAGGCAGCGCGTAGCGCTGGCGCGCGCTCTGGCAGTAGAGCCAAAAATACTCCTTCTCGATGAGCCGTTTGGCGCTCTGGACGCAAAGGTCCGCAAGGAGTTGCGTCGCTGGCTGAGGCAGTTTCACGAGGAGGTAAAATTGACCACGCTCTTTGTCACCCACGACCAGGAAGAGGCGCTCGAACTGGCCGATGATGTAGTCGTCATGCGCAATGCGAGAATCGAGCAAATAGGCGCTCCCCAGGAGGTGTTCGATAATCCCGTCTCCCCCTTCGTTATCGAGTTTCTTGGCAACGTGAATCGGTTGACCCCTGGCACTCGAAAAGCGCCATCTGCCACGGGGCGTGCCGTGTATGTGCGCCCGCACGATGTGAAATTATTGCCTCCAGGTTCCTCCGAGAGCGCCATACAAGCACGCGTACTCTCCGTTTTTAGCGCGGGTAATCTTGCGCGTGTCACACTTGAGCGTGTGTCCACCCGCGAGCTATTCGAGGCGGAGATATCCCGCGCGCAACTACGTAGCTGGCCGTTGCACAGCGGAGATATCGTGCGCGTGTTTTTCGAGCACATCCGCGTATTCTCCGAAGCAGACGGGGAGCGCAAAATGGTGGAGCTACCCGGCAGCGCTTTCGATGCTAGCTAGATATGGATCGCCTCGTCGAAGGCGTTGGCAGCAGCTTCAGCCAGCGCCTCACTCATCGTAGGATGGGCGTGGATAGTGGCGTGTATTTCGTCTGCCGTGATTTCGCTCTTCATAGCCAAGACATACTCGGTGATCAGCTCAGTAGCGTCTGCGCCAATGATATGGGCGCCGAGCACTTCGCCGTGCTTGCGGCCTAGAATTAGCTTCACGAAGCCTTCAGGAGAATTGATGGCGACTGCCTTGCCCGATGCGGAGAATGGGAATTTGCCTACCTTGTAGTCGATGCCCTTTTCTCGTGCCGCCTGCTCGGTGATCCCCACGCTCGCAACCTGCGGATGGCAATAGGTGCACCCTGGGAAGGTGGTTACGCGCTTTGGCTTGCCGTGACCAAACATACCGTTGACGGCTTGCACGGCTTCGTAGGTGGCGACGTGGGCCAGCCAAGGGGGGCCGATGATGTCACCTGCGGCGTAGATGCCCTTTACGCTGGACTGATAATTATCGTCCACCTTGATGTATCCCTTAAAAAGCTCAGGCTTAACACGGGCGGAGAGTAGCCCCTCTATGTTGGGCTCTACCCCAATGGAAAGCAGCAAGCTCTCGGCCTCGGTAGGTGTCACCTTTCCTTCGGCATCCACTAGGTCTGCCTTTACGCCCTTTTTGCCCACCTGGATGTTTTCCAGCTTCGTGTTCGTGAATACCTCAATCCCTTGTTTTTTGAAAGAGCGAAGAAGCGCCGCAGAAATATCTTCATCCTCGACTGGCAATACGCGGGGCAAGAGCTCAACCAGCTTCACTTTGCAGCCCAACGTGTGCAGGAAGTAGGCAAACTCCACGCCAATGGCGCCCGCGCCCACAATGATGATGGAGGCTGGCATTTTTTTCATAGCGAGAGCTTCGCGGCTTGTCATAACGCGCTCGCCATCCACCTCCAGCCCGGGAATGCGCCGTGCTTTGCATCCCGTGGCTACGAGGATATTCTTTGTGTTAAAAAATTTCCCCTTATCTTTTCCGTCGGTAATCTCCACGATTCCCGGAACAGAGACGTGCCCGCGGCCCAAGAAATAATCCACCTTGTTTTTCTTGAAGAGAAACTCAATCCCCTTCCCCATTTGGTCGGCTACTTTACGGGAGCGGTTCATCACTTCACCGAAATCCACCTTCACATCGCCCACGCTGATGCCAAATGTGCCGGCCGTTTTGATGGTTTCATAGGTTTCTGCCGCCTTCAGCAAGGCCTTGGAAGGAATACAACCCCAGTTGAGGCACGTGCCGCCCGCCCGTTCAAACTCTATGCAGGCAACTTTCTTGCCCATTTGCCCAGCGCGTATTGCGCCTGCATATCCAGCGGGCCCGCCGCCAATTACAACCAAGTCGTAGGTAATGTTTTCACTCATAATCGCTTCAATAAATAAACGGTTAAAGTAGCTCTCCAGCTGAGCCGTGACAAACGAAAAAGCCGAAAAGTAGCTTCACTTTATCGTGTTTTGAAAAAGGAAAGCCGATGTGCGCAAAACACATCGGCCTTGAAAAGCATTCCACGAGGGTTATTGGGCCGTGTAACCGCCATCTACATTTAGGCATTCGCCAGTTATGAAACTTGCGTCGGTAGATGCCAGAAACAAGACTGCGTTTGCAACCTCTTCGGAGTAACCATAACGCCCAATAGGATGCATGCTACCGAAGCCCGCTTTGGCTTGGGCATTATGCCCAGTAAAGCGATCGAGCATATCAGTGTCTATCGCCGCAGGAGAGACGGCGTTTACGCGAATGCCTTCTTTGGAAACTTCAAGGGCCACTGCCTTTGTCATTCCCTCAACCGCGTGTTTGCTGGCGACATACAAGGAAGCGCCGGCAATTCCCACTTTGCCCGCCACCGAGGAAGTATTTATGATACTGCCTCTTTTGTTTTTTAGCATGGCTGGTATCTCGTGCTTCATTGCCAGAAACACTCCTTTGACGTTAATCGCGAATAGGCGCTCATAGTTTTCGGCAGACATCTCCACTATTGGGCCTAGGCTGCCTTCAATCCCTGCATTATTGAACGCAATATCCAATCTGCCCTTCTCGAGCATAATTTTCGCGATTATTGCAGCAAACCCCTCTTCGTCTGTAATGTCGTGCTTGATGAAGGTGCCTTGGCCTCCCGCAGCCTCGATTTGCCGAATGGTTTCAAGGCCTTCCGCTTCGCGACGCCCCGTGACGTATGTATAGGCTCCGCCTGCGGCAAACCCAACGGCAGTGACTCTGCCAATGCCTGAAGTGCCGCCAGTAACAATCGCAACCTGTTCTGAGAATCTCTTGTTTGTTTTCATGGTGTTTCTGTTTTTACTGTTTTCATTGTGAGCAGCTTTATCGCCAACTCTCATAGTATTTGCCAGTATACCTCAAATTTTTTTATAATAGAAATATTATAATTATATTGTATTAATAAGATTTAGGAATAAAATGAGGCAATGTTTGAACTACGCCACTTAAGAACATTTGTAGAGGTAGCTGAATGCCTTAATTTTTCAGTGGCTGCCAAGAGCTTGCGAATTGCCCAACCCGCTGTAAGCAAGACTATACGTGATCTAGAAGAAGCTCTGGAGCTTAAGCTCTTTGTTCGCGATACCCGAAGTGTAAACCTGACTACGGCAGGAAAGACTTTTTACAAAGAGGCTTTGCAAACGCTCACTTATGTTGAAGAGTCTGTTATCCGTACGAGGCTTGCCCAATCTGGTGAACATGGGCATCTTTCGATAGCATATATGGGTTCTGCTGCTGGTCCCTTTCTGCCATTGCTAGTTGCGTGCTTTAGAGAGGCTTTTCCGTCTGTTGAGCTTGAGTTACAGGAAATGGTCCCATCTGAGCAGCTTGCTGCGCTAGCAAACGGAAAAATAGACTTGGGGTTTACTCGACCATTAATGGAGCTTGGAAGACAATCCGGCATCAAGGAAAAGCACTATTTGAACGACAAATTGCTTCTTGTACTGCCTGTTGGCCATGCCTGCGCGGCACATTCGTCAGTTGACATCAGGACTCTGGAGAATGAGCCATTTGTGATTTTCGCCCGTGAGAGCTCTCCCCCGCTCTTCGATCAGGCTGTTGGCAGGTGCATCCAAGCAGGATTTTCCCCGAAAATTGTTGCCCAACCAAAACAGATGACAGCTGTTCTAACGTCTGTAGCATGTGGTGTTGGCGTCTCAATAATTCCGTCTTGTGTAGGGCATCTGCAAAGAGAGGGGCTTTGCTACAGGAGGATTCATCAATCCGGTCCGCCAGTGCCGCTCCACTTGGCATGGAATGCTTCGTCTGAGAATCCGACACGGGAAAAGTTCAAACAGATGGCATTATTAAAACAGGCAGAGATTATCGAAATAATGGAAAGTCGCGAAAGCCGCCTGTGTGAATTCTCACGCCCAGAATAGTCAGGATCAAATTTCGTAAAAATCCTCCAAGCAAACGCTTGACTTCATCTCAGGAATTCTTCACTTTCATGCCTTCAATCAATTTTAAGGGGTGGTAGTTCAGTTGGTTAGAACGCCTGCCTGTCACGCAGGAGGTCGCGGGTTCGAGTCCCGTCCATCCCGCCATTTTTTTAATGGCTTAAATGTTAAGTTAAACTGCTTCGAGAATCGTTGAGAAGCAAATGGGATACACCTAAGAATAGGCTCGACTCCGTTGGCTCACGGGAAAGAGTGTATCCAAGTTTCTATGTCCGTACCGGTTTTTACTATCGCCAATCAAAAAGGGGGTGTCGGCAAGACGACCACCGCCGTTAATCTCGCTGCTGCGCTAGCCGAGCGCAAGGTTCGCACTCTCTTGATTGACCTCGACCCTCAGGCCAACGCCACAAGCGGCATCGGCCTTGCCAAGGAAGCGGGCCGCAGTCTCTACGACGCGCTGCTAAGCGAAGAAGATGGGGACGCACTAGCCGCTCTGGTAGCCTCCAAAGTGCAACCTACCAACACGGAAAATCTTTTTGCCATCGCATCTGAAGTAGATTTGGCCGCCATAGAGGTCGAGCTTTCCCGCCGCCCTGATTACCTTTTGCAACTTCGCAGAGTGCTGGCGCCTCTTCGCAACAGTGGTGAATTCGATGCCATCATCATAGATTGCCCACCCGCTCTGGGCATGATCTCAATGAATTCCCTGTGCACGGCAAACTACTTGCTGGTTGCGCTGCAGTGCGAATATCTGGCGATGGAGGGCTTGGGGCAAATCCTCAATGTCGTTCAGCAATTAGTAGAGGCTGGAGTAAATCCTGATCTAAAAGTCGGTGGCATTTTAATGACGATGTTCGATGTGCGCACCAACCTCTCCCGCCAGGTGGTCGAGGAGGTCCGCAAGCACTTTGGCGAGCAAGTCTTTGATACCGTGATACCCCGCAGTGTTCGCCTTTCTGAGGCTCCAAGTTTTGGCAAAACCATTCTGCAATACGATGGGCTCAGCAGTGGCGCAGTTGCCTATCGAAACCTGGCGAAAGAAATTCAAAAACGGTTTCATTTGGGCCGTAAGTAGTGGGTATGGCTGATCCCATCGCAACGGATTCCTCCTTTGCTGAAAACGGGCCTGCCCCCGTGGCAGCGCGGGATTTCTCTTCGCTCGAATCGGCTTTGGGATACTGCTTCAACAACAAGCTGTTGCTCAGGCAGGCCCTTCGCCATCCGTCTATATTGGGGGACAAGCAAGATTCACAGGAAGAGCCGATTCTTGGGCATAATCAGCGGCTCGAATATCTGGGGGATGCCATCCTGAATGCCATCCTTGCTTCGGCCCTCTACAATGCATTTCCCGATGAGCGTGAGGGCATTCTAACGCGCAATCGGTCTCTCTTAGCACGCGGCACTTTCCTTTCCAAACTTGCCAAGCGCCTGGAGCTACAGGAATACCTTGAGCTAAGCCTCGGCGAAAAGGCCACTGGCGGGAAGTGGCGGGATTCCAACCTGGAGGACGCGCTGGAGGCTGTTGTGGGCGCTATCTATCTCGATTCGGGCTGGGAAAAAACCAGCCAAGTTGTCCTTGCCTGGTATGGGCCGCTTGCCGAGCCACTCAAAGAATTGCAGCCAAACATAAATCCCAAAGGGCGCTTGCAAGAATACCTTCAAGCCCAGCCCAACAAGGTCGCCATCGAATACCGTCTCATTGAAACCATAGGGCCAGACCACTCCAAACGCTTTGTCTCAGCGGTTTTTCAGGACAATGGAGAAATGGGCCGTGGCGAGGGCGCCACGAAAAAAGAGGCCGAGGAAAACGCGGCAAGAGAAGCATTGGAACGCCTAACGACAGGAGAATCGCAGCATTAGGACTGCTTTCCGAAGCGTTCCCATAGACGCTTAAATCGATGTTCTTCTCCTCTTCTCAGTCGCTGGAGATTGCTGCGGTGCCTGACTAAGATCATCGCTGCCACTATCCCGCAAACAGCAATCACAATGTTGGGAGCCGCCAGAGCCCAGGCGAGAAACGGTAGCGCAAGCCCCATCCCGACTGATGCCAGCGATACGTAGCCCGATAGATAAAAAACAAATACCCATACGCATACCCCACAAATGATTGTGTAAGGGGTGAGCGCCAGCAGGCCTCCCGTGGTAGTAGCTACGCCCTTCCCTCCCCTAAATCCAATAAAGACGGAAAAACTATGCCCTAGAATAGCAGCCAGCAGGCCTGCCACTGCAAAGTCCATCATGTGGGGCTGGTCCTGCAAAAACCACTGCGGCCAACCCGCCGCGATATACCCTTTGATCGCGTCCAGGAGGAAGCACAGATTTCCTGCACGCTTTCCTTTCGCGCCGAACTTTGCAGCCAGCACGCGCTTCACATTCGTTGCGCCTGGGTTGCCGCTGCCTTCCTTGAGGATATCCACTCCAAACCGCCGCGCGATGATTACCGCAAATGGTATGGCTCCGAGCAGATAGCCCAGTAACACCGCAAGTAAGAAATAAATTAAGAAGGGCGACATCGTGATGGTGCGCTTCAATCATGTCCCCGAGGCCTTAGCGACCTCGGGGACATTGTTTGGCAAATTATAACTCGATTAGCACCACGCGCGTTACGGCGTCATGCTTCTTAATTTCGGCAATCGCGCCCGCTGGCGGCTCAGAGTCCACTTCCAGCGCGCTCGATACTACGCCGCCCAATATGGTTCGGCTGAGGGACATATTCGCAATATTCACGCTATACTTGGCCATCGTGACGCCTAGCATACCCACAATTCCGACTACGTCCCTGTGCTCGATGAGGAGGAGGTACTTCTCCGGTGAAATCTCCAGGCTGCGATCATTGATCGCCACAACGCGAGGCTTCTGGGATTTGCCCATGAGGGTGCCTTCCACGCTTGCTATGGTGCCATCTGTCGAGTGGGCTTCCACGCGGATTAACTCTGAGTAGTCGCTGTCGCTGCTGGATTTTACGGTCTTTACCTCAATGCCAAGACGCTTCAGGTGGTGCGGCGCGCTCACGTCGTTGATGTCCTTACCCGCTATGCGAAGAAGGTAACCACGCTGGATGGCACGCGTAAGAGGCAAGGCGTCTAGCTCCACAATGCGCCCCCAGTAGGTAATGACCAGTTTGTTGATATTGGCGGGGGCGATCTGTTGCAGCAAGTTGCCGAGTTTCTCGCCAAGCGTGAGATATGGGCGAAGTTGCTTGAGCGTAGTCAGGTCCACAGAAGGCATATTAACCGCATTGCGGATTACGCCACCTTTGAGCGCCTCGGCAATATACTCGGCTACCTGGATGCCCACGCTTTCTTGCGCCTCAATAGTGGATGCGCCCAGGTGCGGAGTGAGCACGATATTTGGGAAAGCGCGAAACGGGCTATCTTTGGCAAGTGGTTCGACTTCAAATACGTCAAGCCCTGCTGCGGCAACCTTGCCTGCTTTCATGGCGTCAATGAGTGCCGCTTCGTCTATGAGACCACCGCGAGCCACATTCACGATGCGCACGCCTTTCTTCATTTTGGCAAAGGCCGCGGCATTTACGATATTGGTCGTAGCCTCGGTCTTTGGCATGTGCACGGTAATGAAGTCTGCCTCGCGAAACAGTGTGTCCAGATCCGCAGATTCCACTTCCAGCGCTTGTGCTCTTTGCTGGGTAAGGTAGGGATCATAGGCGAGCACGCGCATATTGAAGGCGCGGGCGCGGCGGGCCACTTCGCTGCCTATGCGCCCCAGGCCAAGGATGCCAAGCGTTTTGCCGTTTAGCTCTGCGCCAGTGAAAGATTTTTTGTCCCACTTGCCACCCTTCATAGAGGCGTCTGCCTGTGCGATTGGGCGGGCCGAGCAGAGCAAGTGCGTGAATGTCAGCTCAGCTGTGGCAACGGTGTTGCCATCGGGAGTATTCATCACGATCACGCCCTTTTGCGTGGCAGCGTCCACATCAATATTATCTACGCCAACGCCTGCACGCCCTACTGCTTTGAGCTTTGGCGCTGCGTTGATGATTTCCGCCGTTATGGTGGAAGCAGAGCGCACGATAATGGCATCTACGTCCGCAGCCAGCTCCTTGAGCTTTTCTGGGGAGGAATCGTAGGCCTCGATGACTTCAAAACCGGGCTGCTCGCGCAAAAACTGCACGCCTGCCGTGGCTATTTTATCGGCGACTAATACTTTCATGAGGTTTATTTCGTTAACGGTGAAAACCTCTGAATAAAGCCGCCTACCCCCCGCAAAGCAATAGCGGATTCGGTAAAATTAATCGTCAGTATCGCCTTCATGCGCTTGAATAGTCTGCTGTAAAAGATCAGATTATCGCTATGGAGACAGATTTTGATTTCGTGGTGATTGGTGGAGGAAGCGCGGGGTATGCTGCCGCAAGAACCGCCTACAGCCTAGGCAAAAAGGTGGCTGTAGTGGATGGAGCGGCAGAGTTGAGCGGCCTTTGCATTCTAAGGGGGTGTATGCCCTCAAAAACTCTCATCTACAGCGCGGAAATTCTGCACCTTGCCCAGCGCGGCGCTGATTTCGGGCTCAATATTCCCGAGGCGAGAGTTAACCTTCCTGCCCTGATGGATAGGAAGCGACGCCTCATCAAAGAGTTTGCCGACTACCGCAAGCAGCAGCTCGAAGATGGGCGCTTTGCTCTCTTCCGGGCCAATGCGCGTTTTCTGGAGCCCAATCTCCTGCAGCTCGACAATGGCCTCCGCCTGAAAACTGGCAAAGCGCTCATAGCTACAGGCTCCAAAATAGCTTGGCCAGAAGTTCCGGGCCTTCGGGAATACACCACGCACACCAGCGACACAGTACTCGATGCCGATACCCTGCCTGAATCTATGATCATTCTTGGTGGCGGAGTGGTAGCCTGTGAGTTGAGCCAATACCTTTCAAGAATTGGAGTAAAAATCACCCAGATCCAGCGCAGCCCACACATCCTCAAAGAATACACACCCGAGGCGGCATCCGCAGTCGAGCATGCCTTCAGGGAAGAGCGCATTAGCCTTTACACGGGTACCAAGTTGCTGGGCATTGAAATAAACTCGGAACAACGCGTTAAAGTATCCTTCGAGCACCAAGGGCGAACGACCAGTGTTGAAGCTAGAGGGCTAATGAATGCCCTGGGCAGAGCCCCTGCAACGGACTCTCTCGGTTTGGAGAAACTAGGTGTGGCCCTAAACAAGAATGGGCAAATCAAGGTAGATGCCTTTCAGCAATCCACGGTAGCAGGCATTTATGCGGCAGGGGATTGCACTGGCCCTCATGAAATCGTACATGTTGCGATAATGCAGGGGGAAGTGGCTGCCAAACATGCAAGCGGTGCGCCTGTTGATCCTGTGGACTACCGTGCCCTGACAACCGTCACTTTTACTGACCCGCAAGTGGCGTATTGCGGCCTTTCTGCGGCAGAATTGGCCTCCCGCAAGGAGGGTATCGTCTCAGCCAGCTACCCGTTCAACGATCACGGCAAGTCCCTCGTAATGAGCGCACTTTACGGCCATGTCCGCACCTGGGCAGACAAGCGCACAGGCGAGCTGCTCGCCGCCGAATGCGTAGGCAAAGACGCGGGCGAGCTCATCCATGCGATGACAGTCGCCATACAGCTCAGAGCCAAGGTGCAGGACCTGCTCAAAGCACACTGGTATCACCCCACCCTTTCTGAGATTTGGAGCTACCCGCTTGAAGAATGCGCCGATGCGCTGGCTACAGACTAGGCTACTACTTCTTGAAGGAAGCGAGTTTCTTGTCGGTCACTGCGCCTTCGCTGGCTGTGGAGACGAGCGCGGCATATTTAGCCAATACGCCGCGTGTTTCACGTGGCGGCTTGGGTTGCCACTTTGCGCGACGTGCTGCCAGCTCCTCTTTTGATAGAGCTACGGTTATCTCATTCTTTTCAGCATCAATCGTGATAATATCGCCATTTTCGAGAATGCCGATTGGGCCGCCGAGAGCTGCCTCGGGCGTGATATGGCCTACC
Source organism: uncultured Puniceicoccaceae bacterium (assembly GCA_964533835.1). GTDB lineage: Bacteria > Verrucomicrobiota > Verrucomicrobiia > Opitutales > Oceanipulchritudinaceae > CAZHQD01. Next base: position 10,365 of record CAZHQD010000099.1, read on the forward strand.
ACAAATCCGTGCGAGCCGCCTGAGAATCGTCCGTCCGTGATAAGCGCAACCTCTTTGCCGATACCGCGCCCCATTACAGCACTGGTGGGCGCCAGCATTTCGCGCATTCCTGGCCCACCCACGGGGCCTTCATTGCGCACCACGATGACGTGCCCTGGCTGGACGGTCTTATC
>CAZHQD010000100.1:0-2474 GCA_964533835.1 uncultured Puniceicoccaceae bacterium
CTACTACGAGTCACCCTTCACACTCGCTACTAGGCTGGCGCCATCCGCCCCAATCAATCCAGCCGTCAAGTCCAGGCAATTATACCGCGTCTTGAAGTGCAGCACACGGTCTCCCGTGTCCACCACCAGCAGCGCCGTTCCTGTCCCATACAGCGCCTTATCGGGCGTCAGTATGCAGGTGATCTTTCTCGTGTGCTCGATATCCCGCGCACACAGCCCCTGCCCAAAAATTGTTCCCCCATTATCCACGAGCGACATCACTGGCACGCTCAAGTCAAATTGCATCGTCCCCAGCTCATTGTTAGACTTTTTTAGCGGCACCGTCAGGCTATAAGTTCCCTTTAGCTTCCCACCTTCATAGGTCATCTGCCCGATCTTTAGATGCACCTTCGCGATTCCCACAAACGTGTGCGTGTCCTCCAGTTGGATAGACATCCGCTCAGGAAAAGTCATCGGCGCAACGGCCTCCACTTCATTAGCGTCACCCCCATCCGCGCCCAGCCACGCCATACCCCCCACAACCCACAAAAGTAAGCAAACGAGTACCCTCGCTTTACGAAGCGCAAAAATAGCAGTCATCAATTGCCTTAGACGCCCCCTTCGCCCTTCTGTTCAAAACCAACGAAAAAATCCGCAGCCTCCATTTATACCTAATTATACGCACAAGCCGCTATAATTGGGTATAAATTCAAATTCTCCCCACCCCCAGCCCCGATTCCCGCCGCCCCTAGGGATACTCCCTACTCAAAATCCAGCCAATAACGCATTTCCCTCTCGACGCCCTCTTTAGTATGGTTATGCTTTGTTCCAGATTGTGGCCTGTCAGCCGCTCTCGTCGCTGTAATCGCTAGGAGGAAAAAATTGAAGTCATATTCTAAAGTCGAAAACAAAAATATTCATGAGAAAATTACTATCTATATCAATGATTACACTGTGGTGTTTTACTTCACAGGCTGATGTAATTACATCAGCCAGTTCTTCAAGTGCAATAATTAGTTTTCCCGAGGAAGATCCTCTTTTTGAAAGTGGAATCCACAAATTAATTAATGAAGAAATTTCTGGAACGTTCAGAACACGCATTGTTCAAGTATCTAGTGGTGACAAGTATATACTCAGAGATAACATGCATTTTAGTTTTGAGCTTGATGACAATAACTCTTTATTTAATGAAAATGTTTCATCAAAAGATAGAAATATAAACGATTATATTTCTAATTCTTCTATGATTATATTTTATGCGAGCGCATCAGAAAGTGAACGAAATAGTGTGCTTCAAAAATATTCAGCTACAATCGATAGTCAAAATGGTAGCCAATATTTCGTTACCTTTCCAGATAATGAATATTCTGTAATCAATGAATTTGGTTCGGAACCATTTGTGGCATTTATTCAAGCGTATAACGATAGGGCACAAATACCTTGGTGGAATCCGTCAGCCTTCCCCGCCCTCTCCCCCTTCTGGCGCAATCGTAATATCGTGGATGGCTGGCGTGAAACCCGTATCGGATTGATCAACGACAACCGCTATCCGTGGGTCTATCATGTGGATAAAGGCTGGCTCTACTTCTTCACTGGCAAAGAGTCCCCCTACGAATACGCCACCGACACCACCTACTACTGGTCTCAGGCGGACGGCTGGACTAAGCTCGACTAACATTCCCGCTCAGCCAAAACCTTACCCGACAGGGAGTGACTCACCATCACTCCCTGTTTTCGTTTCCACCCACAGCCTGGAAACCATAATCGGACTCTAAATCCGCCATCTATACCCAATTATAAGCCCAATCCGCTATAATTCACTCCCCCGCTCACAACCCCAGCCCAAACTTCCGCGCCAGCTCCGTCTTTGGCGTCTCGATTAGGGTAGGGCGCCCCTTCGGGTCGGAGAGCGGCTGCTTGCAGCGGAAGAGGCGGTTCAAGAGCGCCCGCAGCTCAGGCTCCTTTGGGCGCGGCGTGTTGCGCGTGCTCGCTGCCGCTGCCATGCGGGCTAGCTGCTCCCGCGCGCTCTCTTGCTTTTCGGGACGCAGCCCCCGCTCCCGCAGTTGCGCCGCAATATCCCGCATAAACTGCTCGGCCTCCGCAGGCTCAAACCACTCGGGCACCGCCTCCAGCCGATAAAACAGCCGTCCAAATGGATTCAACTCAAACCCCGACTCACGGATAAACCGCGCATGCTCCGAGATCGCCGCATCCGTCAGCGGATCAAACTCCATCGCAATCGGAAAAAGCAATGCCTGCCGCGGCGGCGTCCCCGCCCCTAGCGACTCCATCACCTCCTCAAACAGCACCCGCTCCTGCGCCGCCCTCCAATTCAGCGTCACAAGCCCCGTCCGCGTCTCAAACAACACAAAACTCTCATGCAAATACGACAAAAACTGCCAATTCACATTAGCCAACCCCCTCCCCAAAGACTGAGCCACCCGCCTCGGCTGCCTGTCTTTTGTTTCAACTGCCTCAACTGCCTTAATTTCTTC
>CAZHQD010000100.1:2574-10502 GCA_964533835.1 uncultured Puniceicoccaceae bacterium
CCCCCTTCTTCCTTCTTCCTTCCTCCTTCTTCATTTCCCGCGCCTGTCTCTCCCTTATAATTTATAATTTTGAATTTAGCATTTTCTGCCTCAATTTGTGCATTGTGCATTGTGCATTGTGCATTCCCTTCCCCCTCCGCCTCTCCGCCCCCATTCAATCTGGCGATGAGGTTTTTCACCACAAACTGCCTCACTCCCGCCTCATCCCTAAACCGCACCTCTCGCTTGGCGGGATGCACATTCACATCCACCGAGGCAGGATCAATCGTCAAAAACAAAAACGCCACGGGATACCGTCCCTTAGGCAAGTGCGTGTGGTAGCTCTCGATCAGCGCATACGTCAGCGTTCGGCTCTCCACGGGCCGCAGATTCACATACGTATGCATATCCTGCCGCGTTGCCCGTCCGATCCCAGGCTTCCCTATCAGCCCATGCAGCCGTAGCGGGCCGTTCTCAGCCGCCAGCGGCATTAAGTCACCCACCACGCTCCCGCCAAATATCTCCGCTACCCGCTCGCTCAGCGATGGACACTGGGGCGACCTGAATACCTCCCGCCCGTCCTCCAGCAAGCTAAACGCCACCGCAGGGTGCGCCGTCGCCAGGAGCCTGCAAAGCTGCACGATATGGGCCGCCTCCGTCTTGTCTGTTTTTAGAAACTTCCGCCGCGCAGGCACCGAGTTAAAAAGATGCGCCACCTCCACCGAAGTGCCCACAGGCATCCCCGTTTCCCGCACATGCAGCAGCTTCCCTCCATTTACCAGCACTTCCGTCCCATGCGGATCCTCTTGCCGCCGCGTCCTCAGCGTAAACCGACTCACACTCGCAATACTCGGCAACGCTTCCCCGCGAAACCCAAAAGTCCCCACGCTATCCAGGTCCGCCGCCTCCCGTATCTTGCTCGTGGCATGCCGCTCCAGCGCCAGCAGCGCATCATCCCTGCTCATCCCATGCCCATTGTCATCCACCCGAATCAGCGATTTCCCCCCATTCCGAAACTCCACCTCCACCCGCGTCGCCCCCGCATCCAGACTATTCTCCACCAGCTCCTTCACCACCGCCACAGGCCGCTCCACCACTTCCCCCGCGGCAATCTGGTTGGCTACCCTGTCTGGTAATATGGCAATTCGGTTACTCACGGCTCCTCTAGGTCAAATACGTATACATTGCTATGGAAACTGGACACGCTCAAGACAATGCGTGAAACTTCTCCCTCCAAATCACCCAAATCCACCAACCATTTTAGTCTCCGTGCATTTCTATAGAATTTATAATTTTGAATTTATAATTTCATAAACTTCTTCATTCTTCATTCATCCTTCTGCCTTTCCAATGGGTGGGGCGACCGTCTCGGTTGCCCAGCACAAAAATCCTCAAATCTCGCCCATCACACACGCTATCGCTTCTAATCAAGTACGACAGGCGTCCCGTCTGTCCTCCCTCGCTAGGCACAATCAATAATCAAACCACTCGCCAAAACCCACTCCCAAAATCCAAAACCTCAAATCACCCACAAAAAAGTGCGAAAAGAGGGCGAAATCACCCACAAAAGAGACTCAAAACAGTGCGAAAACGTAACGAAATGAGACTCAAAACGTAACGAAATGAGACCCAAAACCACCATCCTCAGAAACCTTCCTAACCAAAAAATTCGTAACCTTCTCATCACCAGAACTTCAAAAATCTAAAAATCATACAATTACTAACGAACCAAGATTTCAACCTTTAACCTGAAACCTTCAACCTTCGACCTATTTGAAACGAGACGCAAAACGTAACGAAATGAGACCCAAAACATTACGAAATGAGACGCAAAGTCACCATCCTTAGAAACCTTACTAACCAAAAAGTCCGCAACCCTCTCACCATCAACTCTTAAAAAATCTCAAAATTTCAAAATAACTAACGCCCACTGTCTTTACTTCTTCATTCTTCATTCATCATTCTGCCTTTCCTCCCCTGCCTTTAATTTTTATCTCTTAATTTTTAATTTCGTTCATGAACCGCCTCGCCTCCGCCTCTTCCCTCTACCTTCGCCAACACGCCGACAACCCAGTCGACTGGTTTCCTTGGGGCGAAGAGGCTTTCGCCAAGGCCAAGGCCGAGGATAAACCCTTGCTTATCTCCATCGGCTACAGCGCCTGCCACTGGTGCCATGTCATGGCCCACGAGTGCTTCGAGAGCGCCTATATTGCCGCCCTCATGAACCGCCACTTCGTCTGCGTAAAGGTGGATCGCGAGGAGCGCCCCGATGTGGACCAGATCTATATGGAGGCCGTACACATGCTTCAGGGCAGTGGCGGCTGGCCCCTCAATGTCTTTTGCCTTCCCGATGGCAAGCCCTTTGCGGGCGGCACCTATTTCCCCCCCGAAGACCGCGGCAATGGCCTCATCCCTTGGCCCCAGCTCCTCATGCGCATTGCGGAGTTTTACCAGTCCCACCGCGGTGACCTCGAAGAAAACGCTGCCGCCATCGCAAGTAACCTCAGCGCTTCCAATCAGCCCCCGGGCGCTGGTCAGGGTTCCCTTGAAAACAAAATGCTCGTCAGCGCCGCATGGGCCCTCTGCACCGCTCACGATGATGAGTGGGGCGGTTTCGGTCCCGCCCCCAAGTTCCCCCCTGCCATGTCGCTCAATTTCCTTCAGGCGCTCCGCCTCAGCAAGGCCGCTGAGTCGGATAGGGGAGGGGCTCTCGCCCGCCGCATAGACGCTGTTGTCACTACCACTCTCGATCGCATGGCCAGAGGTGGCCTCTTTGATCAGCTCGGTGGCGGCTTTGCCCGCTACAGCGTGGATCACTATTGGCGCATCCCGCATTTCGAGAAAATGCTCTACGACAATGCCCTCCTCCTCAGCGCCTACAGCCGTGCATGGTCTCGTTCCCGCAGCCCGCTCTACGCCTCCGTGGTCGAGGAATCTATTGAGTGGCTCAAGCGCGAGATGCTTCTCCCCAGTGGCGCTTTTGCCGCCAGTATAGACGCTGATAGCGAGGGCGAAGAGGGCCGCTTCTATGTCTGGACCCCCGCCGAGGTCGCCGCCGTTCTCGGCCAGCAAGAGAGCAGTCGCTTTTGCGAGGCTTACGGCATCTCAGAAGAGGGTAATTTTGAGCACGGCAAGAGCAATCCCGTCTTCGAGGAGGGTAGCCTCGACCTTCGAGCCTCCTTAAAACCCCTTCGCGAAAAACTGCTCGCCCATCGCCAATCCCGTGTCCCCCCTGGCAAAGACACAAAAATCCTCACCGCCTGGAATGCTCTAACGATAAAAGGCTTGGTCGATGCCGCCCGCGCCTTCAATCGGCCCGATTGGTTCCGCCTCGCCCTGGATTGCGCCCGCTTTATTCGCAAAAATCTCTGTATCGAGATAAATGGCGAGACCCGCCTCCTCGCCGTTTGGTATGAGGGCGAGGGCACCCGCACAAACGCCTTCCTCGATGATTACGCCTTTCTGGCCGAGGCTTGCCTCTCTCTTTCTGGAACTGGCAGCCTCTTGCTCGAAAACTTTGAGAAAGAGGCTGCCCTCTGGCTCGATTTTTCAAAACAATTGGTAAATACCATTCTCAATAGATTCGCCGACCCCGCCAGCCCAGGCTGCTTCTTTACCTCCGACGACCACGAATCCCTTGTCGCCCGTAAAAAGGAATGGTTCGATAACGCATTACCAAGCGGAAACTCTTCCCTCATCCACTCCCTCGGCCTCCTCTACACCATCACTGCCGACGACCGCTACCGCGCCGTCATGGACTCCTTCCGCGCCTGTTACCCCCGCCTGGCCACCGAGATCCCCTCAGCCATCCCTCATGCCCTCGCCGCATACACAGAGGCAGCCATCGGCCACGCCGTTATTAAGTGCCCGCCCGCAGCCGACACCTCGGCCCTCCGCGCCGCGCTTGCCTCCCGCCCGTGGCGCAGCCTCTTCGTCCTGCCCACCCACGAGCTTCCCGCGGGCAGCGGCTTCCAGCTTTGCGTAGGCACCCAGTGCCTGCCGCCAACCACAGACCCTCTTCAACTGGCCGAACTCCTCTAAGCCTTAGTAAAGGCTCACACCATCGGCGAAGAACCGCTTGACCTCTGCCTCAGCCGCTTCAGGGCTGTCACTGGCATGGACGATGTTCAGCATCTTGTCCGTCCCATAGTCCCCGCGCACAGTCCCCGCAGGTGCCGCCGCAGAGTCCGTCGGCCCAATCAGGTTGCGGAGTCGGGCAATGATCCCCTTGCCCTGCAGCACCATGATGATGACTGGCCTGCTGCTCATGAAGCCCTCTATCTCAGGAAAGAAGGGCTTGGTCGCAATATGGGCGTAGTGGTCCTTCAGTAGGGCGCTGTCCAGTTGCAGCATCTTGCAGCCCACTATTTCAAAGCCCGCATCCTCAAAGCGGGTAATGGTAGCGCCTATCTTGCGCTTGGCGAAGGTGTCAGGTTTCAGGATGATGAGAGTGCGTTCCATAAAGGTCGGATATTGATATAAAGGGCACAAGAAAGCCCATAGCTCCGGGAAAGGCAAGCGTAGGCTTTGCCCTAGTCCAGCGCTGGCTTGCGGGTATGGTAATCGTGGGCCTGCTCGAATCGCTTCGCGACCGCCAGCAGGCTGCTCTCCGCAAAGGGCTTCCCAATGAGCTGAAGCCCGATGGGCAGGTTGCTCTTTGTGAACCCGCAGGGTATCGAAATGCTTGGCAGCCCTGCCAGATTGACGGAGATGGTGTAAATGTCCGCCAGATACATCGAAAGCGGATCAGCCGTCTTCTCGCCCACCTTGAAGGCGGGCGCGGGAGTCGTCGGGCAGATGATGGCATCACACTCGCCCAGCACCCGCATGAAGTCATTCCTTATCAGGGTTCGCACTTTTTGTGCCCGCAGGTAGTAGGCGTCATAGTAGCCCGAAGACAATACATAGGTGCCCAGGATAATGCGCCGCTTCACCTCCGACCCAAAGAACTCCCCGCGTGTCTTGCTGTAGAGGTCTATGCTGTCAGTGGCATTGGCGCTGCGCTTTGTGTAGCGGACGCCGTCGTAGCGCGCCAGGTTTGATGAGGCCTCCGCAGTGGCAATGATATAATACACGGGCACTGCCAGCTCGTTCAGCGGCAGCGAAACCTCCCGTATGGCGTAGCCAGCTTTTGAGTAAAAGCTTATGGCAGCCTCTACCGCAGCCCGCACTTCAGGGTCCAGTCCCTCGCTAAAGTATTCCTTTGGCACACCCAGTGTGAAGCGGCGATCAGCCATCTGCTCCATTTCAGCCCGATAGTTTGGCACTGGAGCATGGTAAGAAGTACTGTCCCTCTCATCATGGCCTGCAATCGCTTGCAGAAGGGCGGCTACACTGTCCACCGTTTCACCCATCGGGCCGATCTGATCGAGTGAAGAGGCGTAAGCTGCCAGGCCATACCGAGAGACAAGGCCATAAGTAGGCTTTAGCCCTACCACACCGCAGAATGCCGCTGGTTGCCGTATGGAGCCACCCGTATCGCTACCGAGTGTGAGTGGAGCAAATCCTGCCGCGATAGCTGCCGCGCTGCCTCCACTAGAGCCGCCTGACACGCGAGAGGTGTCCCACGGGTTGGTGGTTACGCCATAGGCGGAGTTCTCAGTGCTCGACCCCATGGCAAACTCGTCCATGTTCAATCGCCCAAAGAGGATCGCCCCTGCGGCACGGAGCTTTTCCGTAACATGGGCATCATAAGGGGAGATAAAGCTTTCCAGTATCTTACTGCCCGCTGTTAGCGGCTGCCCTTTGACGGCGATGACATCCTTTATCGCAATCGGCATTCCATCAAGCGGGCCAAGCGATTGGCCACTGGCTGCGCGCTTATCTGCTGCCTCGGCTTGGGCTAGTATGTCTGCCTCGTCCAAGTGGAGGAAGGCGTGGATTTTACCATCATGCCTGCGAATACGATCCAGAAGCGCTGATGCGAGGGCTACGGCAGACTGGCTTTGCGATGAAATAGTTTCCATGAAGTGTGACAGGCTTCAATTAGGCTTCTTCTACTACCTTAGGCACGGCGAATTGTTGCTCGCGCTGAGAGGGTGCATTCTGCAGAGCGGCTTCGGGAGTAAGTGGCTCACGGGACTTATCTTCCGCATAGATATTTTCCAAGGGAAAGGCGTGCGCAGTAGGCTCAACGCCATCGACATTGACTGACTTCAATCGCTCGAAATACTCAAGGATTTGCCCGAGCTGCCGCGAATAAGTGGCTTTCTCCTCTGGAGAGAGTTCTACTCGTGCCAGAGACGAAAGATAGTCTATATTGATGGAGTCAGCATTCATGAGACGACTTAGACTAGGCGCGAATGGTATAGGTGCCGCCTGAGACGATCCGCTTTTGGACATCGGCAAAGACCTTGTTCACTTCGTCATCGGTGAGGGTACGATCACTGGCGCGGAAGCGAAGACTGAAGGCGATGGATTTCTTGCCCTCGGGAAGCCCTGTGCCTGAGTAGACGTCGAACACACGCACTTCTTCGAGCGCAAAGGTGTTGGACACAGATTGGCGTGCGGCCTTTTCCAGGGCGCTACGAGCTGTTTCAGCAGGCGTAGAAACGTCCATGACGAGGGCCAAATCGCGAGTGGTGTCGGGAAATGCGCTTACGGCGGTGTAGCGTTTGCGGGAAGATGCTTTTTGCAGGAAGCTAGGCAGGAAAGTGATTTCTCCAGCCAATACAGGGCCATGGGCATCCCATGTCTTCGACATATTTAGATTTAGGGTGCCGAATTCCGCCGCGTAGCCACGTTGAGCCAAGTGGCCAATTTTGGCGCTGTGCCCCTTTTGCCAGGGCTTAGCTTCTGTAAGCGGTTCTGGAGTGAGACCTGCGCTACCCAAGCCGGAAAGACGGAGCAGCTCCTGAACATGCTGAGTGGCAGTGTAGAAATCGGGATTTTCGCGGGGTAGCCAAGACTTCGTCTCACTACTCACGGGCATGACAAACGCCACACTTACCAGCTCCCAGATTTTACCCTCCCATTGCCTGAAGACACGGCCAGTCTCGAAGAGAAAACGAGGGTCGTTACGGCGATTGGTATTTACGCGCAAGGCATCCAGCAAACCAGGAATCAGGCTAGGGCGCAGGTGGCTTTGATCACTCGCCAGTGGATTGGCCAATGCCACCTCACCTGCATGCGCATACCACTCTTTCGTTTCTTCGGGAGGCCGCATCGTGTAGTGGATGCATTCACAGGCTCCGCGGTTGACCAGATAAGCCGTGGCCTTGCGCAGGTATTGAGGAATGGGGTCATCTTCTGAAACAAGCCCTGGTGCGCTGAGTGTGGCAGGGGGGATTTTTTCAGTGCCATAGATGCGCAGCGTTTCTTCCACCAGGTCCACAGGGCGGTCGAGATCAAGGCGGAAACTTGGGATGCCTACTGTCCAGCGACGTTCGCCATCTGTAGCAGGCTCATGCTCAGTAACGTCGAGCTCTAGCGCTTCCAAGACACGCTTTATCTCAGGATCGGGAATGGTGAAGCCAAGCGTTTTGTTGATAAAATCGGGCGATAGCTCAATTTCGCGGGGCAGGTAGCGAGGTTCCCCGTAAGCTTGGGCGGGACCGCAAACGTGGCCGCCTGCAGTTTCCAAAATCAAGTCTATGGCTCTGAGGGCGGCAAACTCCACGCCGAGGGGATCGCACCCGCGCTCGTAGCGGTAGGAGGCATCGGTGGAGAGACCTAGTTTGCGAGCAGTGTAGCGGATTGAGGGTGGGTGAAACCATGCCGCTTCCAGAAGCACATTGGCAGTGCTATTATCCACTTCGCTGTATAGGCCACCCATGACTCCAGCAAGGGCCACTGCTTTTTCGGCATCTGCGATGACAGTCATCCTGGAGTCAAGCACACGCTCCTTATTGTCCAATGTTACGAATTTTTCTCCGTCTTTTGCTTGGCGGACAATAATCTCAGGGCCTGCCAATTTCCCTGCATCAAAGGCGTGAAGGGGTTGCCCCAAT
>CAZHQD010000101.1:0-5151 GCA_964533835.1 uncultured Puniceicoccaceae bacterium
GGGGACGCCGCTTTTCTTTTGCCACTACCGCTTTTTCATCCGCCAGTAGCCTGCCAATACGCTCCCGATTACCGAGTGAAAGACGCTCGATAACGCGCAAGGCACCGCCGTGAGCGGATCGGCAAAATGCTTCCGCGCCAGCACCACACCCAGCCCGGAGTTTTGCATCCCTACCTCAATGGATACCGTGCGCGCCGTTTGCTCTTCAAAACCCAGCGCTCTCGATACTGCGTAGCCCAGTGCAAACCCTCCTGCGTGCAGACAAAATACCGCCCCCAGCAAGGCAGCTGCCGAGTGCCTGATAGCCTCTGCGTTCGCGCCCACTATGCTGGAGCAGATCAGCGCGATTACCACCACCGACACCAGCGGGGAAACCGTTTGCACCTTGGCCACTGCCTTTGGAAAATAGCGATTGCACGCCAGCCCAATCACCACGGGCAACACCACCACCTGCACCGTGCTCATAAATAGCCCCCACCCGTTCACCTCCACCAGTGTGCCCGCCAGCCAGGAGGTAAGCAGTGGCGTCATCACTACTGCTCCGATTGTGGAGCAGAGCGTCATCACAACGGAAAGCCCCACATTTGCCCGCGCGAGGTAGGCCACCACATTTGATGCGGTGCCCCCTGGGCAACAGGCCACAAGAATCAGCCCCACCGCGAATGCCGTTTCCAGTTGAAACAGCCTGCCCACGCCCCATCCAAGAAACGGCATGATGCTAAACTGCGCCACAAAGCCCAGCGCCACCGCCTTCGGCATCGTGGCCACCCGCTTGAAATCGTCCACCGTTAGTGTAAGGCCCATCCCCAGCATGATTGCCGCCAGCCCCCACGTTATCAGTGGCCCCGTGAACCACGTGAACAGCTCGGGCACAAACAGCGCGGCCACTCCGCCAAATAATACCCACAGCGGAAACGCATTCGTCAGCAAATTCAGGATTCGGGGCATTTGCGCATCATGCCCGTCTCGTTCACTAAATCAAGGGAAACCACTATACGTTTGCCATTGCAGTAAGCCGCTTCTTCGCCTCATATCTGTTGCCTTTATGGGTTCACCAAAAAACAAACAAAGCAAGCTCGCCAAGCTCGTTGGTCTCATGGGCTACTTTGGCAATTACAAGCGCTATTACCTTATCGGTCTCGCCCTCGGCATTTTTGATGCCGTGGCCCAATCGACCGTCCCTATGCTTTTCCGCTATGTGCTGAACCAGCTTCAAGAAGACCCCGCCCGCCTGGTTCGCGAGCAGATGGTGCCCATCCTTCTTGTCAGCACGGGAATCATCAGCCTGTTTTTTGCCGCAGCCTACTTCTTCCACGTTCTCACCTCTGTCGGCGCGGCCCGCTTTGCCCGCCACCTCCAGGTAAAGCTCTATGAGCACATCCAGCGCCTGGGAGTAGACTTCTTTCACCGCAACGAAGTCGGCGAAGTCACCTCACGCCTAAACGGCGATATTGATGCGCTCCACGGCGGCATGGGCATCGTCTCAGGAATCCTCTGGGGCCTCGTCATGCTCACTCAGTGCCTCGCCATGATGTTTTGGATAGAGTGGCGGCTGGCGCTCCTCTTCATTGTTCTTTCGCTTGTAGTCACGGCGCTCTCTCACTTCTGGATGCCCCGCATCAAGAAACTCACGCGCGAAGTCCGCGATGCCTCGGGAGATATTTCCGCCCGCGTTACCGAATACATCGGGCTCATGACGCTCATCAAGTCCTTCTCCCGCGAGGATGTCACTGCTCGCCGCGTTCGCTTTTACAGCGATGCCGTCCGCAAAAAGCGCGAGCGCCTCACCTGGCAGCAGTTCCTCTTTTTCGACACCATGCAGGTGCTTGTTCGCTTCGTCGCTCCCCTGCTCCTCCTCTTTGTCGGCGCAGTCATGCTCTCCAAGGACAAGCTCCTCATCGGCGATTTGGTCGCCTTCTGGGGCTTCTGGCTCCTCATGGGCGGCACCCTTTCGAGCATTATCACTCAGGCCGCCAGCCTCTTTGCCCTCACGGCCTCCGTGGATCGTATCGCTGAATTTTTCCGCGAAGTCCCCGCCATTAAAGACAAGCCCGACGCCCTCACCCTCGGCCCCGTCAAAGGCGATATACGCTTTGTCAACGTCTCCTTCCGCTATCCCAACGACCGTGGCGGCCCCGTCCTCAACCACATCAATCTCACCATAAAGCCGGGCACCAGCGTGGCGCTTGTCGGCCCCTCAGGCGCGGGTAAGTCCACCCTCATGCAGCTCCTCCTCCGCTTTTACGACCCCATCGAAGGCGCTATCACCCTCGACGGCACCGACCTCCGCAACATCCGCCAGAACTCCCTCCGCGAGCGCATTGGCGTCGTCCTGCAAGAAAGCATCTTCTTCGCGGGCACCATTGCAGACAATCTCCGCCTCTCCAAACCCGATGCCACCGAGGAAGAAATGCGCCACGCTCTCAGGATGGCCAACGCCCTGGAGTTTGTCGAAGAAACGGAAAAAGGCCTCGAAACCAATCTCGGCGAGCGTGGCTCCAGGCTCTCTGGCGGTCAAAAACAGCGCCTCTCCATCGCCCGTGTCTTCCTCAAGGACCCTACTATCCTCCTCTTCGATGAAGCCACCAGCGCCCTCGATGCCGTCTCCGAGCGCCTCGTCAAAGAAGCTCTCGACCGCCTCCGCTCTGGCCGCACCACCATCACCGTTGCCCACCGCCTCTCCACTGTCATAGACGCTGACCAGCTAGTCGTTTTCGACAAGGGCCACATCGTCGGCCAGGGCACCCACACCGAGCTCCTCACCTCTTGCCCCCTCTACAAAAACATGGCCCAAAACCAAGGCCTCGCCTAACTCTCTGCCCGGATGAGTTATTGTTACTTATAGTAGAACAATTGATTAACATATAATACAGTTACGCTTCTAACGTAAATTTTTTCCTGTTTAAGCTAGTCTTTTTGGACAATACTCTGGCATAGTGCACGCGCATCCCGTTATGCGCAAACTAGGTCACCTGGTTAGAAACTCCTGGCTCAAACGGCCCTCTGCCAAAATAGGGTTGGGCTTGCTTCTGGCGGTTGCCTTGGGGTCTCTCTTTGGTATCGGAACTTATACTTTCCACTACGGTGAGGGCCTATCCTACTTTAGCAAGGACCCAAAAGCTTGCATGAATTGCCACATCATGGAGCCCCAATTCAATTCGTGGCAAAAGGCTAGCCATCACGGTGTGGCAACGTGTGTGGATTGTCACCTTCCTCACGATTTTATACCAAAGTTGATCGCCAAGGCTGAAAACGGCTATTTCCATTCAAAGGGCTTCACGTTTCTGGATTTTCATGAGCCCATCATGATCAAGGAAAAGAATATCCGCATCCTTCAGCAAAACTGCCTGCATTGTCACGATCAAATAACCCACGATCTCGTCTCTGGTGCCACTACAGACAGAGACGCGGTTAGTTGCCTCCATTGTCATCGCTCGGTAGGGCACGGGGACTCTACTGGCTTGGGCGGTTACGATACCTCTATTCACAGCTGGAACAAGAACCTATGAAACTCACAAAACACTCCACTGCCGTTTGGACGATTACTTTCTTCTCTGTCGCGGTTGCCATCATTCTGGTAACCTCCTTGCTCGTGAGCATCTTTGAGCGAAAGAGTGAGGCCCGCAACCCTTACGTGCGCCTTGTCGAAGTTGGCGAGGACGACACTGATCCCGCAAAGTGGGGTATCAACTGGCCCAGGCAATACGACTCCTACAAACTCACTGCCCTTTCTACTCGCACTCGCTTCGGTGGCCATGGTGGCAGCGAGGCCCTCCCGGAAGAAAAAATTGAGCGCGACCCATGGCTCAAGCGCATGTTTTTGGGCTATGCCTTTTCGATAGATTACCGTGATAGGCGTGGCCACGCATATATGCTTCAAGATCAGGAGCAGACTGGCAGGCTTGCCAAGCCTCAGTCTGGCTCATGCCTCCACTGCCATGCCTCCGTTATGCCGCTCTATCGCGAATTAGGTGATGGGGACGCCATGCTCGGTTTTGAGAAAACCCATGCATTCACCTATCAGGAGCTAAACAGCAAGCTATACGATATGGGCCACGCTCACCCAGTCTCCTGTGTGGATTGTCACGACCCCGCAACCATGCAGTTGCGCGTTACTCGCCCTGGCTTCATCAAGGGCATACAGGCTCTCGCTGAATCCACCGCAGAAGTTGCATTTCTCCCCTCCGTTGAGCGCTGGAGACAAGGTGATCGCTCCAAGCCCTATGACCCCAACGTATTGGCTACGCGTACTGAAATGCGGTCCTTCTCTTGTGCTCAATGCCACGTGGAGTATTACTGTTCAACCGCCATGCCTCTGGAATTTCCCTGGAGCAAGGGCTTAAGCGTAGAGGCTATGGAACAGCACTGGAATGAAACCAAATTTGCCGACGGCAGCCGTTTCTTTGATTACAAACACCAGGAGAGTGGTGCTGAGATACTCAAAGCACAACACCCGGAATACGAGCTATGGAGCACTGGCATCCACGCTCGCAGCGGCGTATCCTGTGCAGATTGCCACATGCCTTACATGCGCGATGGCGCAACAAAAGTTTCTGATCACTGGGTCCGCAGCCCGTTACTCAATGTCAATCGCGCCTGCCAATCCTGTCATAAATTACCAGAGGAGGAAATACTCAAACGAGTTGATATTATTCAGGAGCGCAACCACCAACTCCTGCAAAGAGCTGGCGTTGCCCTCATGGCTCTTCTGGATGCCATCAATGATGCCCGCAAATCGGGAGCCACTGAGGAATCATTAAAAGAGGCGCTTGAATTGCACCGCATAGCCCAGTGGCGGCTTGATTTTATAGCCGCAGAAAATTCTATGGGGTTTCATTCACCCCAAGAGGCCGCTAGAATTCTCGGCGAAGCTGCTGACTACGCACGGCAAGGCGAAGCCTCTGCCCTGCGCCAAATAATCCAGCGTTAGTAACACAGCCACCGTCTTGCCATTAAGTGAGTGGCATCACCTACTTAAGGTACGCCCACAAAACCACTATACAAGCGCCGCTCACACCCACATATTCTTGTCAAAGAACGCCTATAAAGCTAGTTCTTAGACACATTGGAAGTGCCATAACAACGCGCGTTCCAACCAGGCAAATCGGCTCCCTTAACCTTCTCTACCTAACCCATGTTGATCCAACATGG
>CAZHQD010000101.1:5251-10458 GCA_964533835.1 uncultured Puniceicoccaceae bacterium
GCGAAAAGAAGGTGAAAATAGAGCGAAAACACCTCGAAAAATGGGCGAAAATAGAGTGAAAAAACACCACAACCCACCAACCAACTAACGATATAATTCACAACCCCCTCATTACCAACCTTCTAAAAATTTCCATTTTCTAAAAAAACTAACGCACACCCTGACTTAACTTGTGCATTGTGCATTGAGCATTGTGCATTTCCCTTCCCCTGCCTCAACTTCTTCATTCTTCATTTTTCATTCTGCCTTTTCTTTCATGCTTTCCCACACCCACTTGCCTACCGACGCCCTCTTTGAGAAGTTTACCGAGACGATTCTCGCCTCAAAACACTCGTCCGTACTCCCGATTGTCGCCATGACGGGTGGCTCCACCCCAAAGGCATGGTTCCAGTGGGTTGTGGCTCGCTCTCAAAACTATGCGGAATCCCTCAAAGGCATCGTCTGGACGGTTAGCGACGAGCGCTATGTCCAGATTGGCCATGCCGATAGCAATTACGGCACTATGACCCGCCTGATGCTCGACCCACTCTCCCTGCCCATCCTCAACCGCGTCCCGTGGCCCGTTGACCTGCCACCGCAAGACGCTGCCCAGACTTATGCCGTGCGCTTTGATGGTCGCGGTATCTCCACCCCGCTCTACGATATCTGCGTTGTAGGCATGGGAGACGATGGGCACACCCTCTCTATTTTCCCCAATAGCCCGCTTCTTAAGGACGATGGCCGAAAGTTTTTCACCTCGCTGGATGTCCCGGGCAAAGGCCAACGCCTTACCTTAACTCCCTCTGGTCTGGCGCAATGCGGTAAAATCGTACTCATCGTAACGGGCGCGGCCAAGGCCACTACCCTCAGAGATGTCCTTTACGGCCCGCTGGATGAAGCCCGCCTGCCCGCCCAAATCCTTCGCCGCCATACTGATAAGCTAATCGTGTTTGCTGACGAGGCAGCCAGCTCCCATCTCCCCGATCCGCAGTCTGCTTGAGTTTGTTATTCTCATTTACCAAAGGCCTTGCTATACAAAAAGACCATTCGGTTAACGAGTTCAATAGGTATGCAGTTTCTTTTTTTAAACCGCTCTCCTAGAGTAGAGGTTTCGCCGTGATTTTCCAACGATACATCCGCCGTGGGTGGAGAGCCATTCGCCAATTGGCTTGGCCAGACCTGCTGCACTTCTTTTCCTCTGAAGTCAGAGGCTACAACAAAGAGCAGGCAAAGGCAGACGGGCGGGCCGCGCTTAATGTCACGCTGCTCATGATCCCGCAGGTCATCGCCTATGCCTCGATTGCAGGCTTGCCCATGGAAAGCGCCTTCTTCGGCGCGGCTGTGGCAGCCATCATCGGCCCTCTCTTCGGTGCCTCGCGCTTCATCATGCTGGGCCCCACCAATGCCACTGCTGTCCTCCTTTTTGCGCTCTTTGCCACGCTAAATATCTCCGACCCTGCGGAAAAGGCCGCCCTGCTCCCCCTGATGCTTCTGATAAGCGGCACCTTCCTCGTGGTGGGTTCGCTCGTGCAGGTTGGGCAGCTCATCCAGTATATTTCCCGAACTGTTGTCACTGGCTACATTACTGCCGCGGCCCTCTACATTGTGATAAACCAAGTGCCCAAAGCGCTTGGTTTGCCCGATGGCTCTGGCAGCGGCACCACTATTTTCCAAGTCATTTGGAATACCGTGGCCCATGTCTCCGAAGTGCACTGGCCCAGTATTCTTTGCGGTATTGCCACTCTCGTGGCCATGCTTGTTCTGAGTCCTTTCAAGAAAAAGGTCCCCCTCATCGCCGCCGTCCTTGTCTTGATGAGCTTGGCCTTTTACCCCCTTCGCGACTTCTGGCTCACCTTTGCCGAGACCCTTACAGGCCCCAGCACCCTACCCCCGCTGCGTGCGGATTCATTGGATTTTACTTGGCCCACCACTGGTTTCGATAATCTCGGGGAAATTGCCAATATCGCCCTAGTTGTGGCATTCCTCTCCTTTCTCGAAGGCAGCTCCATTGGGAAATCCCTCTCGGCCCGCGCAGGTGAGCGCCTGGATGTCAACCGCGAGATGTTTGCCATGGGCTGGGCCAATATCGGGTGCGCTTTTTACGGAGGCGTTCCTGCCAGCGGCTCACTCGCCCGTTCTCAGCTTAATTTTGATTCAGGCGCGAGCACTGCCATCGCGGGCGTCCTCAGCGGCATCCTCTGTCTTGCCGCCATTTTTGTTTTGGGGCCACTCATAGCCTTTGTTCCCGTTCCTGCCTTGGCAGTGGCCGTCATGTTCACTGGCTACTCCCTCATAAATCGTCGCGTCATCAAAGTGGTGCTGAAGAGCACTCGCTCCGATGCGGTCGTCTTCGTTACCACCTTTACCGCAGCCCTCCTGATTCGCCTGGATTTTGCCATTATCCTCGGCGTCATTACCAGCATCCTTTTATTCCTGCGCAAAGCCTCCATCCCTGAATTGGTTGAATACACCAATGCTCCCGACGGCGCTCTCACTCCCCTCATGGATAAATCCCAGCGCACGCAGGCCAGCGTCTCCATTGTGCACGTGGAGGGAGATCTCTTCTTTGGGGCCAGTGATCTCTTCCGCGATCAGATGCGCCGCCTCGTGGAAGACCCCGCCCTGAAAGTAGTTATCCTCAAAATGCGTAATGCCTACCATCTCGACGCTACCAGTGTGCTCGCTCTGGAAGAGTTGGTCCGCTACATGCAGTCCACGGGCCGCCACCTGCTCATCAGCGAAGCTCGCAAAGAGGCTATCCGCATTTTCAAAAATAGCGGCCTCCGCGATATCATCGGTAGAGATAATATCATTCCCGACAACCTGCAAAACCCAACACTGGCTACTGCCCGCGCTCTCAAGCGTGCAAAACAGCTCTTGGGCGGCAAAACGGGAGAAGTTTCGATTTTTGTTGATAAAACCAAACAGCGCAGCCAAGTCTAGCGACTCCTTTTTTCACCTGCGCTTGGCCTTTTATCAATGGTATCCGATTCTCATCCACTAAAACCACTCGCCGACTCCCCTTCTGCGGATACCCTTCTTGAGCGCTTTCTTGACTACGCCGCCTCGAAAAATCTGACCCTCTACCCCGCTCAAGAGGAAGCCATTCTGGAGCTCTACGAGGGCAAGAACATCATCCTGGCCACGCCCACAGGCTCAGGCAAATCCTTGGTGGCGGCAGCCATGCACTTCCGCTCGGCATCCCTCGGCAGGCGCTCCGTCTATACCTGCCCTATCAAGGCCCTCGTCAACGAGAAGTTCCTTAGCCTTTGCAAAGACTTTGGCCCCGACCATGTAGGCATGATGACTGGGGACGCCAGCGTGAACCGCAACGCCCCCATCCTGTGCTGCACTGCCGAAATTCTCGCCAACATTGCCCTGCGCGACGGCTCCCTGGCCAACGTCCATGATGTCATCATGGACGAGTTCCACTACTACTCCGATAGGGAGCGCGGCGTGGCGTGGCAGTTGCCGCTCCTCACTCTGCCCCATTGCCAGTTCCTCCTTATCTCAGCCACTCTCGGTGATACCCGCTTCTTTGAGCGCGAACTGGAAAAGCACACAGGAAGAGAAACCCGCACCATAGCTTCCAAAGATCGCCCCGTGCCCCTCCACTTTAGCTATGTGGAGGAGCCTCTGCTCGACACTCTGGCCATGCTCCAGGAGAAAGAGCGGCTGCCCGTTTATCTTGTCCACTTCACCCAAAACGCCGCCGCCGATACCGCACAAGACCTCACCAGCGTGAACTTTTGCTCCAAGGCAGAAAAGGAGACTCTCTCCGCTTTGCTCGAACAGGAGTCCTTCAACAGCCCCTTCGGCAAGGAAATCAAAAAGCTCCTGCGCCAAGGCATAGGACTACACCACGCAGGGCTCTTGCCCAAGTATCGCGTCTTGGTGGAGAAGCTCGCCCAAAAAGGCCTTCTAAAAGTGATCTGCGGCACCGACACGTTGGGCGTTGGCGTGAATGTGCCCATACGCACCGTCCTCTTTACGCAGCTTTGCAAATATAGCGGGGATAAGACTGCCATCCTCAAGGCCCGCGATTTCCACCAGATAAGCGGGCGCGCTGGCAGGCGTGGCTATGATGACGTGGGCTATGTGATGGCTATGGCGCCAGAGCATGTGATCGAAAACAAGAAGCTGGCAGAGAAAGCCGCCGCCGACCCAAAGAAGAAAAAGTATCAAAAGAAGAGCCCTCCCGAACACGGCTATGTAGGCTGGGATGAGCGCACCTTTACCAGTTTGCAATCCGCCATGCCTGAGCCTTTGGAGCCTCGCTTCAAAGTCACTCATGGCATGCTGCTCAATGTTTTAAGCAGAAACAGCGATGGCTGCCGCGCCATGCGCGACCTCATCAACCATAGCCACCAAAGCGTTGCCGAGAAGAAATCCCACCGCAAACAGGCTTTCCGCCTCTTCCGCACCCTGCTCAACGCCAAGATCATCGAATTTATCCCACCCGAGCCGTCCGGTAAAAAACTTCGGCTCAATGTGGAACTCCAAGACGACTTTTCTCTCAATCAAACGCTCTCCCTCTACCTCATTGAAACCCTCCCACTGCTGGATCCAAATGATCCCGACTATGCCCTTAAAGTGCTAAGCTTGGCCGAGTCCATCGTGGAAGACCCCGATGCCATTCTCAGGAAGCAACTGGATAAGTTGAAATCCGAATACATGGCTGAAATGAAGGCCGACGGTGTAGAATACGAAGAGCGTATTGAGCGGCTGAAAGAGCTGGAATACCCAAAGCCAGAAAGGGAGTTTATCTATGGGACATTCAATGAGTTTGCCGCGCGCCATCCATGGGTAGGCCAGGAAAATATTCGCCCGAAGTCCATCGCACGGGAAATGTTCGAGCGCTACCTCAGCTTTGCCGATTACATCCGACTTTACGGCCTGCAGCGCGCTGAAGGCATTCTGCTGCGCCACCTCTCTGGTGTTCACCGTATCCTAAAGCACACGATTCCCCAACAGTATCTCAACGACTCCCTACAAGAAGCCTACACTTATCTTGATGCCTTGCTCCGCACCATAGACTCCAGCTTGCTTGATGAATGGCAGTTACTCAGAGACCCCAATTACAAACCCGCCACTGATCTTTCTCTGCCCGAGCGCACCACTCCCATAGATATCACCCGCGATCGCAAAGAATTCATCCGCCTTTGTCGCAATGAATTGTTCAAAGCGCTCCGCCACCTCGCCAACCAAGACTACCAAACCCTCATCGA
>CAZHQD010000102.1:0-10438 GCA_964533835.1 uncultured Puniceicoccaceae bacterium
AAAATGTAACTTGCCAATAGGTGTTGGGTACGCGTATTGATGCAAAATCCCCATGAATAAAAAAGTAAAGGTCGGCATCGTTGGTTGTGGCGTTATTGGTCCCGTTCATATCGAAAGCTACGCGCGCCTTCCCCACGCAGAAGTCGTTGCCGTATGCGACAAAAATGCGGAACGCCTATCTAGAGTTGCGGCAAAATACGGTATTTCAAAGCGCTATGCTGATTTTGCAGGGATGCTTAGCGATGCTGAAGTAGAGGCGATCTCTATTTGCACGGATCACTACACTCACCGCAGCCTGGTGGCCGATGCCCTGGCCGCGGGCAAGCATGTCTTGTGCGAAAAGCCTCTCGGTATTTCCCGTGAGGATTTGAATATTATCCTAAAGGCCTCCCAATCCTCACCTACACTGGTGACAGCAGGTGTCCTCCAACATCGCTTCGATGCTCTTTATCGCGCGATGCGGTCATGGGTCAGCGCAGGTGTTTTCGGAAAGATTGTCACGGCCAACCTCCAAGTGCAGTGCTTCCGCAGTGCCGACTACTACCGCTCCGATGCTTGGCGTGGAAAGTGGGCGCAGGAAGGTGGCTCACTTATGATAAATCAAGCCATTCACTTTGTAGACTCGTTGCAATGGATAATGGGCGGTATCTCCTCTCTTTGTGCTAGCCATGCCAATCACGCACACAAGGACGTGATTGAAACTGAAGATACTGCTGCGGCTGTGATTAAGTTTCGCAACGGCGCTCTCGGTACATTGACCGCTACAACTGCCAGCCTTCTGCCCTGGGAGCCTACCCTGAATATTTATGGAACAGACGGATTTATTGAAACCTGCAATAGCAAACTCGTTCGTCTTCAGCTAAGAGACCAAGCTAAGGCCAACGCGCTTTTGGCGGAACTTGCGGCAACCGAAGAGTCTGTGCGAACTCAAGCGGGTAAGTCGGACTATGGCGCTAGCCATCCCACACAGATCAGAGACTTCGTGGATGCCATTGTAAGCAAACGCAAACCTTATGTAACCTTCGAAGACGCATCTGAGCCAGTCGAAATAATAACGGCTCTCTACCGTTCTGAAAAGGAAGGTAAGTGGATAGATTTACGCTAGCCTAGAGAACGTAAGATGTAGCCAAACTCCGCAAATGCGGCGTCCACTAAAGTATGAAACCCTAGAAAGTAAATGGCTGCGGCTATGGAAAGGGCCGGGCCAAATGGTATTTGCCCTTCTTCTGGCGGGCCCTCCTCAAATACATTTTGCTTGGAGCTTGTCTCACTGGAATCAGCATTTTTCTTGGGGAAAATAAAAGTCACAGACCTCCTCAAGAGTTCGAGCGCCAAGCCCACTATAGCCCCTCCAAAAATGGCGACTACGGCCCCTTCCCAGCCACAAAAGGCCCCAATACATCCTAGCAGTTTAACATCTCCAAAGCCCATAGCTTCTTTCTTGAGAACTTGCTCGGCCAATAGTCCTATCCACAATATTAATCCTGAACCAATAAGGACGCCCTTAATTGACTCCAAAAACGCCTGTGTCGCGTCTATCACAAAGACGCCACTCTCGTAACCATGTAGCGCAGGAACAGCAATTGACAATAAAACTCCGAAAACGGCTCCTCCCACTGAAAAAACATCTGGGATAATACCGTGGTCATAGTCGATGAAACTAGCGCATATTAGAAACGTTAAAAATACAGCCCCTGCCAATGCAGCAAATGGGCTATATTGAATCCACGTGATCAGCAAAAGTGTGCCTGTGAGAAGTTCTACCAATGGATATCTCACGCTAAAGCGCCCCCCGCAACATCGAGCCCTTCCCCGAAGGATTATCCAGCTAAGTATTGGTATATTATCATACCAGCGAATGAGCTGTCCACACACGCAAGTGGACCGCGGGCGCACTACCGATCTACCTTGCGGTATGCGGTAAATTACAACATTCAGGAAACTGCCAATGCACGCGCCGTAAATGAATACGAACACTCGGACAAAGTTGTTTTGCAGTATTCCAAGTAACTCTTCGGGAGATGAATAATACATGTATTGTTGCTTTATAATTAGCTAGATTCACTCAGGCCGGTAACGCTGCCAAGCTGGAACATCCAGTTGTTTCTCAATTTTGCGTATCCGCTCCAGTATCACTGGTTTTTGGGCACGTGGATCATCTGGAAATGTCTCGTACAGGTGCTTATACCATTCCAATGCTCTACCTAGTTGCCCCATCTCTCGCAGCAGTTCACCATGGGTTCTAGCCAAAAAGAATGGAGCGTTAGGCAACTGTGATGCGTAACGATAAAGCTCTGCAGCACGCTCGGTGTTTCCCAGGCAATTCCTATGGATTATTGCTGCATCCACTATCAATCGATAGTCACCCTGATGGTATTCGTACGCTTGCTTTATAAGCTCCAAAGCGCTGCAGGCATACTGTTCTCTTATGTCTGCTTCCATCCACTTTGGCATCTCTTGCCCGTGTGTTTTTTTATACTGCTCCATTCTCCATTTGGGCCAATCATAAGCCATTACGCTTGCAGCTATTTGCCACAATCCGATATTGCGCGAGTCGATAGCGAGAGCGAGCTGCATATTGGCTGCATTTCCAGCCACATCTTTTTTTGACCAATACTCATGTGATTTTATCCAAATTAGGTTGGAGGTGAGCGCCCTCATTCCGCCTGTAACTCCTATCAATACCCCCTGTAGCGCCATTTTGGAGTGTTTAAATGCCGCCAAACTTGGCCATCCGTTTAACTCAGGTTGCCATGCAGATCGAAGCAGGGGACGCGTCGCATAGCCCGTGCCTATAAGCAACACGAGAGCCAATGAGACTCCGCAAAAGGCTCGGACCCAATAACAGATCATCGAGCGTTTCTCAGATGAGCCTCCGCCTAAAGCTGATGATTGCGAGGACATTAAAGATTAAAATGTATGCGCCTCCATACAGAAGCACTGAGACAACCATATCACTCGTCGGTACTATGCCCCTGGCCACCCCATCTCCTATATTGAAGACCTGCAGATTGGGGAAAATCAGTGCGATGGCTCCAGCTGCTTTTTGAATAGGCCAATTTACGATTCTATACCATTGCTCATGAGCAAGATACTGTAAGTGGCAGATTACCAATACGAAAAATGAGACCGTCATGGAGTACATGAGCGTTCTCGCAAAACTGCAAATTAGCAGCGTGTAGGCCGCAATCACACTGAGACGCAACCATTGGAACAGGCAGGCTATCACTATCCCATCATAAGCCACTACCCTTTCTCCTCCAAAACGTGTAGGCATTTCACCCATTAGCGTTGTTTCACGCCAGTAGAGTAACCCCATTAGTAGCCCGTAGAGTGGCACCATAAAGAACAGCAACAGCAACGCGCTGCCCATAAACTTACCCAACATAAACTCAACGCTACTTACCGGACGTGACAAAACCATCAAAGCCGTTCGATTTTCTATCTCTGAGAAAAAAAGCTGCGCCGTCGTGGCTATGGCCAGTATGGATCCAAAAAACAAAATGCAGCCTAGCCCAATATCTGCCGCAAATCGTAACTCATCTCCTCCAAAATCGAAGTCGCTTAGCGCAAGTACTCCTCCTACCATAGCCAGCGCCAGCACGACCAAAAGATGAAATATGCGTTGCCTCACTGCCTCCCGTAGCGAATTGACCGCTATGGCCCTTATCCGTAAAAGCGATGCGCGTATATTTTGCATATATAATTACGCCTCTTCTATGGCAGGTGGTTTAGTTGGCTTATCCCCTGAATCTTGAGTAGCAAATAACTCTCTCAAGTAGACCTCGTCCAAAGAATCACGAAATTCCTTTACCTCAATTATCTTTTGCTCATAGCGCGCCACCACTTGATGTAGCTCTCCTTCCATTTCAGGTGTGCATGCAGAAACTCGCACAAGCACCTCGTCTCCATGCTTAAGCAAGCTGTCCAACGCTCCGGAGCATACTAGATTTCCCTTGTGCAATATGGCAATCCTATCGCACAGACTCTCGACTTGAGATAGCTGGTGGCTGCACAGAATTATGGTCTTTCCCAGAGCCTTTATCTCACGGATCATATTTTCAACTGCCATTACCCCCTCGGGGTCCATTCCCGCAGTCGGCTCGTCCAGAATCACAAGATCCGGATCATGAACAATCGCTTGCGCTAGGCCTACCCTTTGCAACATCCCCTTCGAAAACGTCCCCACTGGCTGCTTCGCCAACCCAGCTAATCCCACCAATTGTAGAACTTCTTCCACTCTCGGTTTTATCTGCTTGGCTGGCATACCGCTCAATTGGGCAAAAAATTGGACCAATTCCACAGCCGACAGGTAGCGATAAAAATAAGGCCCTTCCGGTAAATACCCTATTCTTTGACGTATTTCGCGATGGTTTCCTGTTTTCCCATACACGAGAGCTCTGCCGCCATCTGGTTGAATCAACCCCAGCAAAATCTTAAGAGTGGTGCTTTTTCCTGATCCATTAGGCCCCAGTAATCCAAATACCTCACCCTGCTCAATTTGAAAACTTACCCCCTTAAGTGCCTGTACATAGGGTCCCCGCCATCCTAAAAGGTAGGATTTTCGCAGATTTTCGACAATGACAGCAGGCTGTACCATATTCATGAAGGATGCCCTAAGGCTATTTCCACTTTATTTTCTAATTTCAAAAGTAGCGTGTTGTCTGACAGTTACAGTTTCTTTTCGGCATTCTTTCTTGCGAATGTAGTCACTCATTTGAGATTCTACTTCAGCAAGAAAAGCCTCCACTTGCTCCCTCTCTCCCTCAGCCTCCAGTATTACTCGCCCATCCGGCAGGTTCTGCACATACCCACAGACCTCAAATTGCTTGGCTACCTGCAATGTAGCATACCGAAACCCCACACCTTGCACCCTGCCCGTAAAATAGACTGAGACATGCAATAGAGTCATTCCCATACCCTGAATTACAGCTTACAAAGCCTAAAATTACGAGTTTATTATGCGGAAACACCCTATAAAGAAATCTTGGCTTGGTTTTGGCTGTCTTGTGAAAACTACCTAAAATCCGACTTATAGGTTGATTTTTCAGCCTTGGGGTTCAGACTTAAATCATCAACTGGCATAACCTGCCGCTTTAACCCATGGACAACTCGAATAAAGATTTCAACCAAGACGGTGACTGGGAAGAGCGGAGTGATCAATTCTGGAATGAATTTGACTGGATGCGTTTTCTTGAGCGTCACAATCAGGAAATTGCGCGTTTCACCGAGCTCTACCTCGCCAACCAAAATCACCCTAATCACCTAGACGCCATTGCTCACCAAATGGGCTGGGATGCTGATGAATGGTCTTCCGCTGATTTTTCAGGTGAAGACTCCGTTCATGCAAACCAAGATGACGAAGAGGATGACAATGGTGATCCCTACACCCTTCACCGCCATCCGGTTTATGTGGTGACGCGCTCACTTTGTGATCAACTCTCAGGGCTCTGGGTAGCATACTCTGACCAGCTCCCCGCTGCCTCTGTAAAGGCCGTCTGGGCGTACTCTCGGTCACTAGCTTCTCTTGAGCATAATCTTACGCTAGGAGTCCAATCGCTAGATATGGCTGACTTTGCGCTCAGCATTGCCCAACTCAAGCTTGCCCTGAAAAGCGTGAACGATTGCTTCATGTGCTTGGATAATCTTTCATGTGGAAATTCACACACTGATCAGAAATTCATCAAGGAAAGTAGGAACAGACTCTTTGATCTTCGGGAAATTTCTCTTAGAGTTATAAATGACTGCCGCATCGAAATGAGCCAAACTGGCGGTGCGGATACAGACACGGATGAGCTGGACTAACGTTTAGACTCCTGTATCCATAACTGGCGATGAATTTTAGTCAGTTATGCCCAGTTATCCTTTTCAATGCACTCGTTCTTGGATTCAGCGTCTACGCTGATTCAATGGTGTTCTTGAGCCATGTTGACTGCACAGAACTCTATTTCGTTGTCAAAACAGAGTCGGAATCGGTTGTTCAACTTGCGATCTATGATGAGTCCTCAGCAGAACTTATCGGCAGAACGAATCCACAACTTACGATAAGATCTGAATACTTCAGAGCTAGAATAATTGTGGATGGGCTTTCCCCGAACCAGCGATATGCTGCGCATGTCTTTGAGAACGGCACCCTCACGCATAAATTTTTTGTTTCAACTGCCCCGGTAAAGCTCGAACCGCACGAACGCTACGGGGACTCAAACTATATCTTCGTCTCAGGAGCAACTGGTCTTTGGGCCCCCGCTTCATCTAAACTAGCTCCAACACTAAATACCCTACCTGCGGACGCGCTTTTTCTCCTCGGCAACTCTCTTGGTCCAAATCCAAATTCTAATTTCACTCATAACGGTTTTATGAAAAGATGGGAGCAGTTTCAAACTAGTATGAATACTAGTTTCGATAACGAAAAGATCCCAATCTATCCAGTTATAGGAGCGTCGGATTACGGACCGATCGGAGCTGATGGACGCTTTTATGCACGCAGCGCTGCCTTGGAAGCTTTCAATCAGGCTTGGCATAATCCGCTGCTGCACCTTTCGCTTCATTCTCCTCTGCCGGCTCCACCCTCCCAGGATTTATTAGGTCTACGAGATACTTCACTAATTAGAAATATCCCACTCTCGCCCCCCGAGAGCCACAAAGCGGCTTGCTGGTCATTGCGCAGAGGGCAGGTAGAGTTTTTTGCACTAGACTGTTTCTCTTACAAAGACCCCATTAACGGCCAATTTCTAGGCAATCCACAGCTCGCCTGGCTTGAGAGCGCTCTGCTGCTCTCCGATGCTCCCCTAAAGATAATCTTGGCGGGGGCGCCCATCTTGCATCCCATGGATGCAACTGGTCACTTTGCGGCAACCAAGGAAGAATACAAGCGATTCTTTATTCGCATGGATTCACTCAACATTAAAGGCATTCTGTTCATCTCAGGTAATTCCGCTGGATTTGGAGAATTGTCCCGCGTTGCCAGAGCAGGCATGTATCCTTTGCGTGAGCTAGTGGTTGGCAACTTACATGACTCTCCTATATCTGGAGATATCCCGCTAAACTACCGCCGAGAACCAGGCACTTTCGTAAAGGAGGCTCATTTTGTCCACTTAAACATCAAAGACACAACGGATGGTGTAACACTTAAATGGCGAATTCTTGATACTTCAGGATCGGAGATTTGGACCGAAACACTCTTCGCCTCAGACTTTGGATTAGCTAAATAATTGCCCTATTTTACGGGTTATCTATTTGGGCGTAAATAATCCTTGAGATAGCAATAATGATTACCCTAGTTGTAGTCTCATGCCCCCAGCCAATATCCTCTTAATCCATAGTGATCAGCACCGCTATGATTCTCTCGGCTTGCACGGTCATCCAATGGTGAAAACTCCAAACCTGGATCGTCTTGCGAGTCAAGGTGCTGATTTCAGCCACGCGTTTACTCCCTGCCCTATTTGCACCCCAGCCCGCGCTAGTTTGCAGACTGGATTGTGGCCCACGCAGCATGGCTCCGTAGGCATTCCTAGTATGGAGCCAAGTCGCGCGGCCAGACCCCACCTACCCGTGGTCAGCCGATTAATCAAAGAAAAAGGCTATGCCTCCGCAATGGTGGGCAAGTTCCACAACGAATTAGAAGGCGGCCCAACCGACTACGGAATCGATCATTATATTGGTACCTGGCCATACAAAAAGTGGCGCGATGAACAAGGCCTTCCGCCAGAGCCGAATAAAAATGGCCTTTTCGGGGAAGTTGACGCTGGGTGCCCCCCTGAAAAATCCTGCCTGGCCTGGCAGGCAGATCACATCATAAAGTACATGCAGGATTTCCATTCACAAGGTAAGCCCTTTTTCCTGCGCTGGGACCCTCCTGAACCCCATCTGCCTTGCAAACCAAATAAGGTTTTTGCAGACAAGTACCCTGCTGAAAGCGTCGCTCCATGGCCCTCGTTTGCAGATCCACTCGAAAACAAGCCACCCGTCCAGAGAAGACAGCTAAAGATTTGGGGATTAGAAAATTGGACCTGGAAAGACTGGGCTCCCGTAGCCGCACGCTATCTTGCGATAATAGAGGAATTGGATCACCACATCGGCCGTATTTTGGCCAAACTTGACGAGCTTGGCTTAGCAAGCAATACCCTAGTCATCTATTCAACCGACCACGGTGATTACTGTGGAGCCCATAGGCAAATTGACAAACATTTTGCCATGTATGACGACCTCACCCGCGTCCCTCTTATCATGCGCTGGCCAGGTAAAGTTTCCAAAGGCACTAAATGCAATGCGTTTGTTAGCAATGAACTTGATATAGCGGCTACACTCCTAGAGGCCTCAGATGCAGATCGTCCTGATCTCTTTGAAGGAAAAAGCCTTTTGCAGCACATAAATGCCCCATCGGAGAGAAGAGACTCTATATTCTGCCAATATTTTGGAACAGAAAGCGGTCTCTTTAGCCAACGCATGGTGCGTGATTATCGCTACAAATATGTTTTTAACCCAACCTCAATAGACGAGTTTTACGACCTCCAAACAGACCCAGTGGAGTTCGTAAACCGTATAAACGATCCCGATTGTCAGTCTGAAGTGAAAAGAATGAAATCCAAAATGGCTGATTGGATGGCCTCTATAAAAGATCCACTTCTCAATCGCTGGACAAAACACTTTCTTCTAGACGAGCCAAATGAATCCGCTCGTCTGGGCTTGAGTAAGAGCTAGCTTTATAAACAAAAAAGAGGTTCCCGATGTGGGAACCTCTTTTGTTGATATCAAAGGATATTAGCGAGAAGTTGTCGCACTGAGTGAGGTTGCAGCCTCGGAAAGGGATCCACGGCGTACCCTCTCAACAATCATGTCGACGAGCCGCTGGCTTTCCAAATCCGAAGCGCTCTTGACAGCTCTCAAATCTTCTACCTCGCGAGAAAGTGCCCAAACTTTGTCGTCCAGCGCCTTACGCTCTGCACGGAGTTTCTCAAGCTCACTATTGTATTTATCGAGCTGTGCTTTACTCGTGTTATACGTTTCTTCTGTTGAGTGCAGATTTTTCTCAAGTTTTGCGATCTCATCAAGACGCGTTTGGCGCTCCTCTAGCTCCTTCTTGTAAGCAGCTTCCTCGCGAACTTGCTTGAGACGTTCAGCTTCTTCTTGGAGCTTCTTTTCGAGCTCTTTTTGCTCTATGGCTTTTTTTTCTGCTTCTGCATCTGCTATAGCCTGCTTCTCTGCTCGTATAGCAGCCTGAGCGGCCTCATGGTTTCTGTAAACCACTGTGAAGATAGACATGAGCACAACCGGAGTTATGATATATATCCAAGTCGTGATGGAGCCAGATTTCTTCTTCATAAAGATGTAGTTTTAAGATTAAACAGAATTTAGCGCTTTGTTTGAGTAGCAGCAGCTGCTGCTGCGGCTGCTTGAGCAGCCTGTGCCTCTAGACGCTCTACTTCAGTAAGGAGGGAGCGCATGCGAGTCACGTTGGAATTTGCAACTGGGATGTATTGGTTGAGGAATTTTTTCTCATCCTCTAAGCGCTTCAAACGCTCATTGGCTCTTTCAATTAAATCTTTTTCGTCGAGTGTAGCATTACGGGCATCAGAAGCCTCAGCCGCGGCGATATCTCGCTTTTCTGCAGCTTCAATAATCTGCTCGGCCAAGTTGCGAATCTTTTGCTCTTCTTCCTTCTTCTGATCTAGTTTGCGCTGAATCTCTTCTGCGCGCTTGCGTGCTTCAGCGCGCGCAATCTTGTCTTGCTCTTGGATGTAAGCCATCTTCTCAGCTTCTTCTGCGGCAAGTTGCTCAAGACGAGCCTGCTCCTTAGCTTCTTCTGCGGCGATGTGAGCCTTGTTCCAGCCGCCGTAATAGAAGCCGAAAACGACTGTGAGTACCAACGGAATGATGAAGTAGATGGGTTTCATTTATGGTAAAGATTAGAGTTATAAATTTAAAATTAGCGTCTTGTTCCAGATTGAGGGGCGCTGGTGCGTGCGCGTTCAGCCGCTTCTTCGGCTGCCAGTTGTGCAGCAGGGGTCAAAACGAATCGGCGAATTTGCTCAACTCGTTCTGAAACCTCGGGATACTTTTCAGCTTGCTTGATTGCTGCTTCCGCAGTCTCAAAGTCGCTCACGGTAATTGCCGCAGATGCTTTGACAATTAGCATATCACCTGGGCGTGGAGGTGTGCCTTTACTAAATGCGCTATCGATCCACTTTATGGTGTTGGGCACATCTTGTTTTGACCAATAAATACTGGCTATTTGTGAATCTATCTCAGGCCAATCCTCTTGCTTTG
The DNA here is from genome assembly GCA_964533835.1 of uncultured Puniceicoccaceae bacterium. GTDB lineage: Bacteria > Verrucomicrobiota > Verrucomicrobiia > Opitutales > Oceanipulchritudinaceae > CAZHQD01. The sequence continues at coordinate 10,267 of CAZHQD010000102.1, forward strand.
ATGCTTCGATTAATGTCTCAAGCTGTTTGTCGGGATAACCCGCCAACTGCCATGCAAAGGCCATCAATTCCCAGTTAGAGCGAATATTTTCAACTTTGCCTTCTTTTATCCATTTGGCCAATAGTTGGGCTGTAGTCTCGAATCGCTCTAAATTATAATAAAGCTGTGTAAG
>CAZHQD010000103.1:0-10426 GCA_964533835.1 uncultured Puniceicoccaceae bacterium
GTGAACAATCGGGACCTAGCGCGGTTTCGCACGGATATTGGCATTTCTGAGAGGCTGATACCGCAGATACCAAAGGGGATCGTGACCATAAGCGAGAGCGGCATATCCACGCCAGAAGATGCGGCGCGGGCGCGGGCTTGCGGCGCACGGGCCTTGCTGGTGGGAGAGGCTTTGATGAAGGCAGAGGATCCCGAAAAGTTATTGGAGCAGCTCAAGAATGCCTAGGCTGGAGGACGCAAAGAATTGTCATGCAGCCGCTGAACCAATCTCAAACTAAGGCGTTGCTCCAAACGCTGGGGATATTTCCGAGTAAGAAGCTAGGGCAGAACTTTTTGGTGGATGGGAATATTGTGCGCAAATCGCTGGAACTGGCCGAGGTGAAGGCAGGAGAAAACGTAGTGGAAATCGGGCCTGGGCTGGGGACGCTCACGAGAGGGCTATTGGCTGGGGGCGCCAATGTGTATGCGGTAGAATACGACCATCGGCTCGCAGCCTATTTGCGGGAAGGGTTTTTAGCGGAGGCAGGGGAGAGCGCGAGCCGCCTTCATTTATGCGAAGCGGACGCCGTGGACAAGCCGTTGGGCGATATGCCCGAGAGCGTGGAGCGATTTAAGATCGTTGCCAATCTGCCGTATGCGATTTCCACGCCGTGGCTGGAAAAAATACTCGCTGGCCCGCTTCCTGAACGGATGGTGCTGATGCTGCAAAAGGAGGCAGCGGAGCGGTACTTGGCGCAGCCAGGAAGCAAGAGCTACGGGGCGATTTCAATATTTCTGCATGCCGCGTATGAGGCAGGACAAGGGCACGGGGTGTCTCGCCAGTGTTTTTATCCTGCGCCCGATATTGACTCGCAGCTCTTTCACGTAAAGCGGCGCGAGCGGCCACGGCGATTCAGCGAGCCTATCAGGCAGGCGATACGGCGGGTGTTCACGCATCGCCGCAAGCAGATAGGTGGCTTGTGCGCAAAGGAGCCCTTGCTGGCCGATTGGTGCGCACGCCTGGCTGAGTATGGGCATACCACAGCAGACCGCCCAGAGGCGATCTGCCGTAGCGCATGGGAAGCTTTGGCGGAGTAGGCTATCCTCTCTAGGCGCCTAGATAAACTCGTTGAGAATGTTTTCCAGGAGCTCCTGGCGACCGCTGGCCAAGGTGGGCTCACCATTGGATAGGGCGTATTTTTCGAGAGACTCGAAGCTCTCTTTGCCTGCAAGGATGCTGGCACCGATACCGCTATTCCAAGTGGCATAGCGTGCTTTGAGGGCATCAGCCATGCGACCATCGGCCCGAATGGCGGCGGCAATCTTCAGGCCGCGAGCAAAGGCATCCATGCCGCCGATATGAGCGTGGAAGAGGTCTTCGGGCTCATGGGATTCACGACGGCGCTTGGCGTCGAAATTCAGGCCACCAGTTTTGAAGCCACCCATGCCAAGGACAACGAGCATGATTTCGGTGGTGAGGTAGATATCGGTGGGGAACTGGTCCGTGTCCCAGCCGAGGAGGGTATCACCGCGATTGGCGTCTATGGAGCCAAGTTTGCCAGCATTGGCAGCCACGGTGAGCTCATGGCGCATGGTGTGGCCCGCAAGGGTGGCGTGATTGGTCTCTATATTGAGCTGAAAATAATCGAGAAGATCGTATTCGCGGAGGAAGTTCAGGCAGGCAGCGGAGTCGGAGTCATACTGGTGGGTGCTTGGCTCACGGGGCTTAGGCTCGATGTAGAAAGGACCCTTGAAGCCGATTTTCTTGGCGTGATCCACGGCCATGTGAAGCAAGCGGGCGAGATTATCGAGCTCGCGCTTCATATCGGTATTAAGAAGGGAGGCATAGCCTTCACGGCCACCCCAGAAAACATAGCCGAGACCGCCGAGCTCGTGGGTGACTTCGAGAGCCTTCTTTACCTGAGCGGCAGCGTAGGCATAGACATGGGCATTGGGAGAAGTGCCTGCACCCTGGGCGTAACGCGGGTGTGAGAAGAGGCAGGCGGTACCCCAGAGGAGCTTCTTTCCAGAGGCTTTCTGATGGGCCTTGAACTCTTGAACGACGGCGTCGAGATTGCGATTGCTCTCGGCAAGGGAAGCGCCTTCGGGAGCGATGTCGCGGTCGTGAAAGCAGTAGAAGTCAATCTGAGATTTTTCGAGAAATTCAAAGAAAACGCCGACACGCTTTTTGGCATTGTCGACGGAGTTTGAGCCGTCGTCCCAAGGCATTAAAGCGGTGGGGCCGCCAAAGGGATCGGAGAGGCCGTTGCGCATGGTGTGCCAGTAGGCAGCGGCAAAGCGGAGGTGCTCGCTCATGGGCTTGCCCTCGACGAGCTCGGAGGGATTGTAGTGCTTGAAGGCAAGCGGGTTGCGCGATTTTGGTCCCTCGAAGGAGATTTTTGGTATATTCTTGAACGTCGCCATGATTGACTGTGAGTTGGAGGTAGTAGAAGTGGCCAGTAATAGAAACGCTCCAAAGCCCCACTACAAGGCGATTTTTGCCAGTCAGGAAATTCGGCGGGCAAGAGGCGAGTCTTGCTCCATGAACATTTTGAAGCTAAATTAGTCTATTCTCATCTTACCATGCCTATTTACGAATACACTTGTGAAGCCTGTCATCAAGAAAGCGAGCTGCTGGTCTCATCCTCGGCAGCAACGCCGAATTGCCCGCACTGCGGAAGCCCAAAGATGACAAAGAAGTTTTCCACGTTTTCTCCAGCGGGGACTACGGCAAAAGTATCGAGCGCACCCGCGCACGTGCATACGCCGACCTGTGGGTGCGGGCGGGCAGGTGGCTCATGCGGACTCAACTAGCCCAGTGAAAGATCTACCTATGCTTAAGGGCGCAATCGCGCTGGCCATTACCCTGGCGTTTGCGGGGACTGGCTGCCGCTCTACACTTTACACAGACGAGGAAGCGAGCGTGGCCCGTGTGCGATCATTGCCAGCGGTGGAGAGGAGCAGCGAGGACGCGGTAGGGCCGAGGCCGCCACCGTCTCCATTTTTGGCACCAGAGGCACGAATAGAGGTGCAGGCAGGGAATTCGCTACTGGAGCAAAAGGTGGCACGGCTGGTAGAGCGGCAGACGGCCTATCTGGATCGCTTGGCCGTAGTGCAGAATGATGAAGACAGGGCTACCCTAGAGCAACGGATTGTGGAAATATGCCGTGAGTATGAGGCGATGATCGCAGAAAACCCGTATGAGCTGCTGCCGTATCTGGTGTATGGGAAGCTATTGCGCCAGATAGGTGAGCGGGACAGGGCGCACGAGATGTTTCAACGGGCAAACGCCGTGGACACGAGGGTGGCTGTGGTGAAGCAGCAACTGGCGAATTACTTTGCAGAGGAGGGAAGCTACCCACAAGCGCTGCTCTTTTTCCTGGCGGCCATTGAGCTGGCACCCCATGAGGCCGTGTATCACTACTCACTTGGGGAGCTATTTTACATTTACAGAGAAGAATTTTTGGGTGACGGCGCTTACACCCGCGAGGAGCTAGACCAGCTTATGCAGGATGGGTTTCGGCAGGCGGCGCTGCTTGCGCCAGAGAACGCGGATTTTCAGTTCCGCTACGGGGAATCTTTTTACGATGTGGAGAAGGTAGATTGGTTTGTGGCGCTAGCGCACTGGGAAGTCTTCCAGCAGCGGGCCGCAAACGAGACGCAGGCGGATGCAATCCGCTTGCACCGCGCCAGGGTGATGCTCAGGCTCGGCTGGCAAAGCGAGGCTCGCAAGCTGCTTGCTGAAGTGAACACACCCACGCTGGAGGCCACCAAAATCGCGCTAATGGAGCAGATGGATTACTAGAATTTATTTCAATGGATATACAACATCTTCAAGACGGGATTCTTACCTGGCTACTTCTCGTGGTCTGCATCTCTATTCACGAGGCGGCGCACGCGATTGCAGCAGACAAAATCGGGGACAATACGCCGAGGCTGCAAGGGCGTGTGACACTGAATCCGCTAGCGCATATAGACGCAATCGGGACGGTATTGATACCCCTTATGATGATTCTGCTGAGTCCCGCCATTTCGATACTGGGGTGGGGGAAACCTGTGCAGGTGAATCCGAGGAACTTTCGCCATAAAGTGCGTGATGACTTGATAATCACGATGGCAGGGCCGCTTTCGAATATAGCGCTAGCCCTAATCGCGGTGGTGGTGGGCGTGGTGGTTATCCAATTTGCGCCCGACTTCTACCCACTATTTGGGCAATTCATAATCATGAATATCGCGCTATTCGTGTTTAACATGATACCTGTGCCGCCGCTGGACGGGTCCCATGTGTTGCGGCACGCCATTGGGATGGGAGAGGAAGCTTACATGAACCTATCGCGCTATGGATTTATCGTCTTGATGGTCCTAATCAATATTCCGCAGTTTAAGGAATTCTTGGGCACGGCCATCTACTTTTGCGCGCTGCCGTTCTTCCTGGCATTTGAGGTTATGGCTTCTTTGCTACAGCGGATGCTTTAGAGTGATAGAGGCTGAGGTCGTAGAGGGCATAGCCTGCGAGGAGATTGGGCATGAGGGTGCACTCTGTGGCCCAATCGCCTTTGAGATAGATAACGCGATTGAGCGTGATGCCCTCGTTGCGGCAAAATGCCTCGAATGCCGCGATGGAGACGTGGTTAGAGAGGCCACTTTCTGACCAGCCTTTGGGGTAGACGGAGTTTTGAATGCGGTCTCCGTGGAGAATAAAGCTGAGGCGGTTTTCCCAGTAGCCGAAGTTAACAAAGCCGACAGCCAAGTGACGGCCAACGCGGAGGGCATCGCGGATAACTTTGCCAGGGTTATTCAGCTCCTGGACGGTTCTTGAGATGATGACCCAATCGAATAGCTGATCGGGAAATTCTTTGAGAAGGGACTCAGCGTCTCCGTGGAAGACATTGAGCTTCTTGTGGAGGCAGTGCATGACCTTTTTGAGGTCCATATCCACGCCCATGGGGTAGATATTTTTTTGCTGGCGCAGGTATTCCAAGAGCACGCCGCGCCCGCACCCGAGGTCGAGCACTTTGGCATCGGGTTCAATCCAGTTGGTGAGCCACTGCAAATCGGTCAGCCGCTTGGAGGGATGAGCGTGTTTCCTATTACTATCCATTCCAGTCATACTAGAGAGAAAAATGGCGTGAGGTAAAACGCTAAAAAAGCCGCTGGAGTTTATTCCAGCGGCTTAGAAGGTTAAGAGCGAGCCGTCAGAGCTTACTCAGCGGGGGCCGGAGGAGGCGGCGGCGGAGTGCTCGGAGGAGGAGGAGGGGTGACGTTTGGCGGGGGTGGGGGCGTGAAGTTTGGCGGAGGGCCGGGAGGACGCGCGCCAGCGGGTGGGCGCGGTGTGACTGCACGGGCCGGAGGGGCGGAGACTTCTTTGACGATGACGTCGAAGATCAGAGCGTCACCCGGGCGGATTTTGCCACTTGGAGGGGGACGGTTGCCGTAGCCGAGGTCGGAAGGGATGTAGAGCTTGATGCGACCACCTTCGCCGACGAGCTGGAGGCCTTCGCCAAAGCCCTTAACAACGCCGCGAACGGAGAATTGGGCGGGGTTAGCGGCGTCCATCTGGGCATCGAACTCGGTGCCGTCAATGAGAGTGCCACGGTAGTTGACCTTCACGCGGTCGGTAGCGGTGGCTTTTTTCTCGGAGCCAGCCTCAATAATTTCGTAGCGGAGGCCAGATTCGGTCTTTTGGACGTTGGGATTTTTCTCCAGCTCTTCAAAAAAGGCGTTGGCGGCAGCAATTTGAGCTTCAGCGAGCTTGGCTGCTTCGGCTTCTTCCTTTGCGCGTTGCTCCTGGCGCTTGGCATTGTAGAGGGCCATAGCGTAGGGCATGTTTTCGCGGAAGCCTTCGGGCTCTTCTGCGCCAGAGGCGGCGAGCTTCATGCCGTCAAAAATCTGGGAAAGCTCGTCGTCGGAGAAACCAAGATTGAGATTGAGGGATTGGGCCATGGCGTAGCCCATGTTGCGGAGGGCATCCTGCTTTTGCTCAGGAGTCATGGAGGCGACATCTGGCAATTCAGGAGGGCGCGGAGGCATATCCGGCGGAGGAGGGGGCACGCTTCCCGGAGGGGGAGCGGCGGGTGACGGGTCTTGCGCAGAAAGGCTGGCGGGGAAAACCACGGCCACAACGGTGGCTGCCAGCAAAATGCGCCCTAGCGATACTTTGGGTTTTTGCATAAGTGAAAACATACGAGATGACTTATTGCGCCGTTCGGGTCAAATTTTATATTTCTTTCACGAAAGGTAAGCAATCTGCGTTATGACTCGATAAATGGCCTAGGTGTTCCTAATTCTTTTCAGGCTACGTTATTTTTTTAAGGAAGCTAGCCATGAGATCGGCAAAGGAAACGGGGCATTCTACGTGGGCTGCATGACCAGCGGCGGGTATTGCGTGGAACTCAGCGGCAGGAATACGGGAGTGCATCTCCTGCATAAGACGGCAGAATTTCTCATCATACTCCCCTGCCGCCAAGAGGGTGGGCAGGGCAAGCTCCGGCAGAGAATGGTGGAGAGCGGGCAGGGCACCAGTGCCCACGCCGAGGAGGGAACCAGCTAGCCCCAGGGCAGAGTTGTTTGCGCGGCGGGCGAGCCATGCGCTTTTCCAAGGCTCGGGGATGGCGGACTGAGACCGCATGAGGGGGAGGTTTTGCCAGTAGTGGAGGAAAGCAGGAATACCATCGGCCAGAATTTTATCGGCGAGTTGGCGGTCTGAGAGTTGGCGGGCAAGGCGCTCATGGTCGCTGGCGAGACCAGGGCTGGTGCCTATCAAGATGAGACCGCGCAAGAGGGGTGCATTTTTTATGGCCCAGTGCAGGGCAAGCCTACCGCCCATCGAGTAACCGATAAGGATCACGGGGAGGCCATCAGTACGGGCGAGGGCGACCGTTTGGCTGATTATATCCAGATGGTGGGGTAAGCTGTAGAAGTCGGGTTGCGAAGGGTACGCAGGGGAGGGGCTTTCTCCGTGGCCCGGCCAGTCAGGGCAATACCATGGGCCACCGACCAGATGGGCCAGAGACTCGAAGTCCAGACCGCTGCCCGTAAAGCCATGGAGGGCGACAATGGCGCACTGGAACGGCGAAGGGCGCTTTGAGAGGACGTGGAGAGCGACCTCGCCCGCCATAGTCGTCAGTTTGTGCGTTTTTGCATCAATCACTGTGGGCAAACGTAGTGGGAGGAGGGGCTAGGGTCAACTACCCGATTCTAATGGATTTTGGATAACGCCTATTCTTCGTGATTGCCGCAGGGGGAGAGAAACGCTAAAGTGCGACAAGATTTCAACTATCACTGTTTTAACCGGAGGATCACTACTATGGGAGGCGGAGGAGCAATTATTACCGAGCATGTTGTAGATTGTCCTTACGACATGAATGACTTGCTGGAGTTGATGGTGGATCAGGGAGCATCGGACTTGCACTTGCAAGTCAATCAGCCGCCTACCCTGAGGCTGCATGGCTCGATGACGCCGGTAGATGGCCCAAAGCTGCGCCCAGAAGACACGGATGTACTGATGCAATCCATCACTCCTGATGCAAAGCAGGAACGGCTTAAGACGCTGGGGGGATGCGATTTCGGATTTGCCTACATGGATAAGGCCCGCTTTCGCGTGAGCGTAATGAAGGCTAAGGGGAACTACGGGATGGTACTCCGAACGATTCCGAAGAAGATGTTTGGACTGAGAGAGATCGGGCTACCCGACAAGATCAAGGAGCTTTTGAATCGGCCCAGAGGGTTGATACTGGTTACAGGGCCAACAGGCTCAGGTAAATCGACCACGCTTGCCTCGATGGTGAATTGGATCAATGAGAACCACGATGGGCATATCATAACAATTGAAGACCCGATTGAATATTACCATGAACACAAACGCTGCGTAGTAACGCAGCGCGAGGTGGGATCGGACGTAATGTCTTTCGCGGAGGCTATTCGCGGGGCGTTGCGACAGGACCCAGACGTGATTCTAGTGGGTGAAATGCGCGATCTTGAAACGATTGAGGCGGCGGTATCTGCCGCTGAAACGGGGCACTTAGTATTTGCGACATTGCACACGACGGGGGCCGCACGCACGGTGGACCGTATCGTGGATGCGTTTCCCGCGGAGACAAAGGACCAGATACGCACGCAGCTAGCTTCTTCAATCATTGCCGTAATTTCGCAGGTGCTTTGCAAGAAGGTAGGCGGGGGCCGTGTGGCGGGTTTTGAGATCATGGTAGCCACTACCTCAATCAGCGCGCTAATCCGTGAAAACAAGACTTACCGAATCACTTCCGATATTCAAACGGGGTCGCAATATGGGATGATCGCGCTTGATGCTCACCTAATGAGCATGGTGAACCGAGGCATGATTGCCCCTGAGGAGGCAATAGAGAAGGCACAAAGCCCCGATGAAATGAGGCAGAAATTTATACAAGCTAACATCGCCTTTAAGGAGATTTAGGATATCGGGGTTTATAAAAAAGAGGAAGGGCGCCGTTTTGAAACAAGCGCCCTTCCCTGTGTGCGTTATGGCTGGATCTGGCTGACAAAACCGACAGACAGTAGAGACAGTACCTCTCTAGAAAGCGGCGGCACGTGCGGCGGCTTCGACCTTGGCCAGATACTCGCCCACGTATTCTCTGGGCTTGATGATCTGCGCCTCGTTGAGGAGGCGGGCGGCCTTGGCAAATTCTTTTTGAGCGACCATCATGCGGGCGTGCTGCACCATGGCATCTGCGGCCACATCAGACACTTTTGCCGCGCGGTCGAAATAGATGGCGGCGCGCTCCATTTCTTTTTCTTTCCAGTAGTAATCGGCGAGCAGCATGAGCGCCTTGCCGTTAAGCGGGTCCTTCTCGACTACTACGGCGAGGATCTTGGCGGCTTCCGCATTTTTGCCCTGAGCAAGCGCGGACTGTGACTTCAGGTTCATGACCTCGATGGATTCCGCATCGGACAAAGAGCCTGAGTAGTTTTTCTCCAAGTCGGCAAGGTAGGTATCGAGCTCTTTCCATGCAGTGGTGGAGGCGAGCTGCCGAGCGACACGGAAGATGCGGGTCTTATCAAGGTCTTTCTTCGCAAGGGCATCTGTGTAAAGCTCGACGGCTAATTCGGGCTGACGGTAATTCAGGTAAATATCTCCAAGGAGAACAAGGCTGGTGCCTGTGGCCTTACCGACAGAACGGACTATCTCCAGGGTGGCGGCGGCGGAGTCCGTATCGCCTTCGGCAACAAAAGCGTTTGCCTGTATAAGAAGGAGATCCGTCATGGTGGGGAACTCCTTGAGGAGCTCGTCTATCATGGGGATGGCGGGACCGCTCTGCCCCATGTTCATGAGGGTTTGGACTTTGCCCATGCGCCAGTCACGGCTCTTGGGGTCGAAGAGGAGGGCCATGTCGTAGGCGTTGAGGGCGGCGGAATTCATGCCCTGATTGAGGTAGCAGTAGGCGAGGAGACCGTAGGAATCGGAACCGCCACCGCCGAGCTCAATGTGCTTGAGGAGCATTTTGCGGGCTTCCTCGAAATTGCCTTCCTGGATGTAAATGATGCCAATATTTTTGTAGGCACGCATGAAGTTGGGGAACTTCTTGATGGACTCCATATAGGCAGCCTTGGCCTCGGCAACTTGCTGCTGCTGGAAGTAGAGATTGGCCAAGGTGTAGTCCACTGCCGCGCTGGATTCGGGCTTCAGGGCAGCCTTGACTTGAGCAATGGCGGCGGTGGGATTGCTCTGGATGAGCGGCACAATGGCTTCAAAGAGAGTTTTTTCCTCGGAGGTGATGGAGGGATTTAGCTCGGTATTGAAGCCATAGGAGCCCATGAAGCGCTTTACGAACTCGGGATTGCTCCAGGTGTTTTCCGAAAGGGGATAGACCTGAGCGGTGACGGTGGCGAGAGAGCCAACTCCGAGAGTCAGCGCGACGGGAAGAAGAATTTTTTTCAGTGTGGATTTCATGTGTAAAGAGATTGGGTTAATACTGGATTTTGACTGGCCACTTGTAGGAGGCGCGGACGGCTTTACCGCTTTTCATTGGCGGCTCGAAGATGGTTTCTTCGGCGAATCGGATGGCTGCGGCCTCAAATTCGCGAGGGGAGGACTCGAGGATTTTATCCACCTTTACGCGACCATTTTGATCAATGATCACTTGAACGACGGCGCTCATTGGAATACGGGCGCGCTGCAAGTGGGCTGGCGCAATGAGGCGGCCTGCTTTAACGATAGCGGGATTTTTGTCTAAGTCCTTGATATCGAAGATATCGAGATCGGAAGCTGTATCGTCTGCACTGACGCCGAAGCCATCGAAAGTGAAGGAGCCTGCCATAGCGTCTCCCGTGCCGACATTGAGAGCGACATCGAGCTGGGAAAGTGAGAGCTGCTGGACCTGCCGCTGCATTTCAGGTGGGGGCGCTTCTTGGGGTGGAGGCTCCGGTGGATCAAAGTCCATCGGTGGTGGAGGAGGGGGAGGCAGGCTGACATC
>CAZHQD010000104.1:0-8050 GCA_964533835.1 uncultured Puniceicoccaceae bacterium
ATTTCCGAACTGAAAGCCGACGGCAGAATCTGCCATCAGCGAGAGAGGGGCGTGCAAGAGCACCACCGCAAGTAGGGCCTTGAGCCCTACACCATTGAGGAACTTCATTGGAGTATTAGTTGAGGGTATAAGCCAAGAGAACGAAATAGTCTCAGGGTATATACTGATTTTTCGGCTTGTGGGGTTTCCCTCAACGAGCAAAAATGTGAAGCGATTCACATGTCGCAGCCCAGTAGCAAAGTAAAGCTAAGCGATGTGGCAAAAGCCTGCGGAATGGGGCTTTCTACGGTATCTCATGCATTGAGGAACAATGGTAACGTATCTCGAAAGACTGCACTGCATGTGCAGCAAGTGGCCAGAGAAATGGGCTACGCCCCCGACCCGCTTATGGCAGCGCTGGGAACACTGCGTGGAAAACTGGACCGCCCTCAAAACGGAGTTCCACTCGCGGTGGTTGCATCCAGTGGATTGCCAAACATCCAGTGCAAATACCTGCTGAAAACAGCGGCAAAAATGGGGTATACTCTTTCTTACTATAATCTTTCCGACCACGGGGGAAACTGGAGCCGCTTACTAACAAAGCTCTACAATAAAGGCGTGCTAGGAATTATACTAACTGAAATAAAAGAGCCTGTAAATTGGCAAGCTCACGATTGGAGCCATTTCTGTGTGGTAGTAGATATGAGGCAAGCACGAGATGCGCCATTTCATACGGTAAGATCGGGAGTGTTTGACGGAGTGGTGCTTGCATGGGAAAAGCTACGCGAATTGGGATGCAAGCGGATAGGAACCGCCGTTTGCAGCCATCCCAATCCAATCCGAGATGATGACTCAAGGAGAGCGGCGGTTTGCCTATTGCAGGACCAGATACAAAAGCTAGTGGGCGAACATGTGGTAACTCCATTTTACGGCATTGTGGAAGACGAAGATGGATTTCTAGCGTGGTTTAAGCGAGAAAAACCTGACGGCGTAATAGCCTTTGGTATCCATCACTATTTTCATTTAAAAAAAGTGGGGGTCCGTATGCCTGAAGACTGTAGGTTTGCTTGTCTTCACCTACATGGAAGGCCTGATGATCCCGATTTCAAAGGCGTTGCAGGCATTGACCAAAACCTGCCTGAGATTGGAAGAGCTGTGATCGAGCAAATGGATCAGCTTATAAGGCACCATTCTTACGGAATCCCTGAACTAGTTAGAGAAGTGGTTATCCCGTGTTCTTGGCGCGATGGGGGGAGCGCAGGGTTACCCCTTTATGGCGCCCGCAGCAAGGCCCTTCACAAATAGTCTCATAGTAAATATGAAAAGAAGTATAAGTGGAACAGATGCAATCGCGTAGCCAGCCATCATCTGCCCCCACTGTTTCACGTACTCTCCTTCCAGGTAGAGCAAGTTCACAGGCATGGTCCAGAGCTCAGGATCACGCAAAACAACCAAGGGAAGGATGACCTGATTCCATGTTCCCAAGAATTTCAGAATGGCAACCACTCCTATGATGGAGCCTGCCATGGGCAGCACTATCGTTGTGATCTGGCGAATGTGCCCCGCACCGTCTATTTGAGCGGATTCAAAGAGCTCCTTCGGGATATCTTCTATAAATTGCTTTAGTATGAAAATGCCTGTTACTTGGCCGCCCACAGCAAACACCAGCACGATGGCGCTGAGGGTATTAATGAGGTGGAAGCTATCCAGGAGGTCAAAGAGTGTAACCAGAGAGGCCGCAGTCCCCGGAAGGAACATTGAGGCAATAATTCCATAGTAGACAATATTTCGTCCTGGGAAACGATAGCGAGCTACTACATAGCTGGTAAATATAGTAATGATTAGGCAGACTATTGTAGAGATGGTTGTGACAAAAATTGAATTAGCAATGGAGTCTTTGACGAGCAGCCAAGCGCTCGACCAGTTTTCCCACTTCCACGTATCTACAGCATCGAAAAACCAGGGATTGGCTTGATACTGCTCGTTGCTCTTCAGGCTTACCACGAGCATCAGGAATAGCGGATAAAACGCAGTGGATAAAACGAATAGCACGATACCGTGCTTAATCGCCTCTGCCTTAGGATTTGCTTTGCGTGCCATGGCTTCTATTTTTCCACTTTAACGTAACGGTTATAAATAATCGTGAGAAGAAGTATCATCACGAAAAGTACCATGCCCAGTGCGCATGCATAGCCGAACTGGCCTTCCTCAAATGCCTTTTTAAACTGATAGAGACCTGGAACCATGCCTCGGTTCGCAGGCCCCCCGTCTGACCCCAAAAGGATAAGGAACATCTCGTATCCCGTTAGTGTTCCTATCGTCAAAAAGATGAGGTTAATGCGCACCTGCGTCATGATTAGTGGTAGCTCAATGCGAAAGAGCATTCCCGCGGGGGATACGCCGTCTATCTCAGCTGCCTCGTAAACATCTTGAGAGATCTGCTGTAAACCCGAGAGATAAATAAGCACCCCTACCGTGCCCACCCATGGGAAGCCCCAAAAGAGAAGTGCGGGAATAATGAGGTCCTTGTTACCAAGCCAGGCAGGTGTGCCTTCGATGAATTGTGAAGTTGGCTCAGTCCAAATTTTGCCGAACAGGAGGAACAGGCAGCCCAAGGTGAGCAATCCTATTCCCGCCCAACGTGTGAAATCAGCGTAGGCAAACTCACTCAGTCGGATACGCAGCAACTCAGAAACAGCAAAGCAACCGATGAATAGAAGCGGAAGCCTCAGAAAATCTCCTGCGGGAGCAAATGCCACCAAGCCTCCCAAAATGAGAAACGGGTAGAGAATCCACTTGCCTGGCATGGAGCGCGCAAGGCCAAAAAGGATGGATAAGGTGGCAGCCACCCCAACTGCGAATCCGGCTGCGCCATCTTTCGCGGTAATGGCTACCGCTATTGGCAGAATAAGTGTGCCGCCTAGTACCCATGCGCCAGCGGATAAACGCTTATTTCGCTGAGCTGGTAGCGTCTTCAAGCAGAGAATAAAGCCTCCAGCGAGAATAAGACCCCAAACATTTCCAAACACTGGATTGATTGCGCTGACAAGAATGGGCTCCAGCCCAGAAGCAATGCGCGGCATAAGCCCTGGCTGAGTCTCGCTGCCATCAAGAAAGGCAAGAAATTGCATCATGCCTGTTGCATTGAGAACACGATTGAGGAGCCCAAAGTCGGGATCATAAAAACTTTTCCAAATAAGTAGCCAAACCATGCCAGGTATGACCATTGGTATAACGAACATCACTTGATAATAATAGCGCCAGCGATCACTAAGCAGGCGGTGAAGCGCTATGGCCACGATGATTCCTGGCCACATTTTAAGAAGGTTGGTCACCAGCAAAATCCCTACGAGTTCAAATGACTGCCAGAAAATCGGATCAGCGAATGCGTCTCTGAAATTAGCGATCCCAACATACTCGTCTACATCAGGCGGTTGCCAGCGGTAAAAGGATTTGATTACGACGTCTATCTTAGGGTAGTAATCAAAAACGAGCATGCTTATGATAGTGGGCAAAAGCATCAAATAAAGCACGCTCCACAGGCCGACTCTGCGAAGGAAAACATCGCGCCAAAAATTTTTAGCTATGGTGGCCATGACAGTTGCAAACAGGAAAATCAGTTAGAATTGGGGAAATGGCTCATCAGGATAGTATGACTGCCAAGTATTCAAACGCCCTTGTCCATTATTGCCCAAAATGGAGTCCAGGAGAAGAATTCGATAGCGCGAGGAATCTATATTGCCATCGCCCTGCTTACGTAGGAGCTCTGCTTCAAGGGCGGCTAGTGCTCGCTGCTTTGCAACTTGAGCCTCAAGGTCGCCACGGAGCTTGTTTGCCCACATGCGTTTGTAGCCCGTGCGCTCCTGTAGATAAGCCGACTCCACGGCTTGCACAAAGTCTTCATAGGTACCAGAACCCGAAAGGTAGAGAAAGTATTGCCCCCGAAATGTAGTAAGAATTTGCCCAGGTGTTTCCTCTGAGAGAATGCCGATTCCAGAGTTGGGAAAATGGCCAGAAGTGACAGGAAGAAACGGAGCCATTTGTGGATTAGGATAAGCTCCCACAACTTGCGGCAGCCAGCCAGCCTCAAGGTTAAATCTCTCATTTTGTGGTAAGCTCGTGAGAAACTGGAGAAAATTCAGCGCCCACTCCTTATTGGGAGATTGTTTATAGAGTGCAAAGGGCACTCCTTGTAAATTTTCAGATTCACTACGTGGCCCCTGGAAATATTTGTGCCAGCGCTCTCCGACCGCTGGATTGGGAAATGGCATCACTCCAACCTCAAATGCATCACCAGGATTGGCCTTATTTGAAGCACCGTATAGAATGCCGCTCGCATCGTATCCTCCGCTGGCGATCATAGCGGCTTTACCTAGAACAAAACGCCTATTGGCCTGCTCACGATCCAATCCAAGAAATCCTGCTGGAAAATAGCTCGCTATTGTCCGAATCACTTCAAAGTAGGCTTTTACTTCGGGCGTATAATAATCCCATACTCCAGTGCGCCATGCATTGATGGTTTCCATGTCATTGGCAGCGTAGTTCCAGTCCCTATCGAGGCTATTACTGTAGTCTATGGTGAAGACGCCCAAGTAGTTATTGCCGAAGGCTTTTGCCGTGGCTTCTGAACCCGCGATCGGGACGAGTTTGTCGTCTCCTGTAAATAACCCGTAAGCTCTAATAGCCTCACAGTATGCGAGAAGCTGACCCAGAGATTGCGGCGGCAGATCGCTGCCTGCCCACTCAGCCAAAGAACCGTCATCTGGCACATAACCGACCATCTCCGAGCGAGCTTCATCGAAGAAAAGGGATCCTACCCAGGGCGAATCCTTGCGATTTTCCAAAGATCTCAGAAGGAATCCTTTTACCTCCTGCATTAGCTTTTTATTGTAGTAGATACGGGTTGTCCCAAACGTACTCACGGGAACTGCATAGAAATTTTTCAATTCATAATCGTAACCACTGCGCATGCCATCAATCAGTGTATCTCGCCAAGGCAGGGTTCCCATGAGCTCAACAAGCTCTTCAGCCGGCGGGCCATACCCTTGCTCGGCACGCCAAGTCAGGAAGTCATCATCGAGCAAGTAAGTGCGCGAATTGTAGGGATTAGGCGCTTGAGCCCATTCACCGAATGGCTCGAAATATTTGCCGATAGCGTTGGATCTCACCAAGCGGGAACTCCCTTTTACGCATATATCCGGAGCGGTCCCACTAATGAGATGCACGTTGAGGTATTGGGTATACACCTTTTCAGAGATGGCGATTTGCCGTACCTCCACATTTGCCTCTTGCACATGGGGCTGTCTGTTAAATCGGTCTATAGTATCCTGAAGTGCTTCACGGTAACCTGGCTCCAACTGCCAGTGCAAAACGCGCACGATCCGTTTTCCCGAATCATGAGAATTCTCGTGAGAGACACGATTGTTGCTCTCAGCAGTGTTTTTCGCTACCTGAACAGCCGAAAAAATGAAGCCCACAATTAATAGGCCGAGGCCGATCCAATTGGGGTTAAAATTTCGTTTCATTAGCATGTTTAGGCAAAAGGGATTATTCTTCGACTGCCAGAGTTTCAGGCAGACTTATACGGTATTCAGGATGTGCGTCTCTCAAAGCCAAGAGCCGCTGACGCGCTTCCCATGAACGCCCACCTCTCGTGTGCTCAATAATCACACGGCGATAGGCACTCACCGCTAGCTCAACTTGACCCAGCTCTTCAGCAAGATTGGCCATGCGCCAAAGATTCATTAAGGTCTTGTTCGGGTCCACCCAGCCAGCTTTGTCCGCGTTAATCAAAGCAAGGAGAGCGCCCTCTTTATCGTCCAGCATGAGGTAGCGCGTCTCAGCTAGGTATTCCCACATTAGCCCTGCAAGCTCGTTATTAGGATACTGTTCAAGATAATCTTCCAAAAAAGTTACTCCTTTTTGAATAGACCCCACATTCAGCACATCTTGGATGTAAGTACCTGCAAGTCTCGCCGCAGCTTCATGCGCCATTAAAGTACCAGGCCATCCCTCCAACACGCGCTGATAATAGTCACGCGCTTTTTCCGTATCCATCACATCTCCTGGGTAGGTGCGTAGCTCGGCCATCCGCCCTAGATTTCTGAGTGCCATGGGAGCGTAAGTAGAAGCAGGCGCTTTCTCTGCCAAATAATGAAACGCTTCGCGGGCATCCTCAATTCGTCCGCGAGATGGTGGCAATGATTGCCAGCCTGCCATCGAATGCAAATAGAGCGCCCGCGCCCACTCTGGTGTCCCCTCCTCCATCAGCCCCAGATGCGGTGTGAGTAACTTGTAGGCCTCATCGAAATCATAGAGCGCCAGTAACTCCTCCGCCCGGTCGATTACTGCGGCATCCTGTTCTTCAGAAACACCTTTTTTCGCACACCCGAATTGCACAATAGCCGTAAAAGCAAGCATCATCATCGCAGCATATGCGGCTATGCCGCGTGAATGCCTACGCAGACCATGATCGCTCATGTAATGCATGTTGCAGGGGGTATGCTAGTGGGGATAATCTTACCTTTAACCAAACAGATTGAGTTTATACAAGCTGTAGAACACTGCTTTTGCTGGCAAGTTTCAAACGCTAGATTTTTTCCATTAACCTTTCAATGACGCTGGACTCCTACTAGCTCAAAAGCCCCTGACTTGAAAATAAAAAGACTCCCCGCCGCTTGGCAGGGAGTCTTGAACACTCCAATACTATATCTCCTTACATTCCCGATTACTAAATTACTTGCGACGGCGGATAATACCGAAGGCCAAGGCAAGTACCGCCAAGAAAGCGGCATAGGTGCTTGGCTCAGGCACAGCTACAAGCACATCGCTTAAGTTGTTACCAAGGCGGATTTCATCGAATCTTGTGGCCGCCGTATTGAGGCTTCGCATGAAAACCTCGTTACCCGAGAGATTGATATTGCCTGTGTGAGAGCTGGTGATCGTACCAAGTGAGGCAGCATCCGTTGCAAAGACACTAGGATTGAGCCAGAGATCAAGCGCATCCGCATTGTTTGTGTCAGAAAATGACACTCTGCCGACTACAAGAACGGTTTGATTCGTTATGCCGGTGCCTGCCACGGACGCTGGCCCTGCTGTGCCCATGCGGGCATAGATGGTATTTGTGTTACCGCCATTTAAGAGCAATCCAAACCCAGCCTCAGAACCTGCACCAGCGCCACCAGAACTGACAGTTCCAAACATTAGATTTGCTGCGCCACCGCTGGACTGAAATCCGAGAACACTAAACCAAAATATATTACCGTCTACTCCCCAGCCTGTAGGAGCAGTAAAGGAACGCGCTGATTGAGCGGCAGCGGGAGCGACAGTGCCAAGTTCGTCGGCAGAGGCACCACTGGAGACAAAATCAGGGTATGACAGTCCGTCTGAAGGCACAACAAAGGGCACGCCATTACCCTGACCGCCTTGTTGGGTATTGGTACCCGCAACCCAAGCGCCACTCCAGCCTGTGCCGCCGTTGTTGGCGCTAAGGCTGCCAGCGGTGTAGTCAAAGCTTTCGTGAAGAATGATCGCGCCGTTGAGCGCGGATAGTGCGAGCAGCGAAGCAGCTGCCACAGTGAGGAGTTTTTGGTTCATAAGGTAGATAACTAAGGTTGTTTTTGAACTGAGTCCCCCCATGTTGGCGCGACGCTTCACTATCTCAATTCACTTGTTGGTAAACCCGTAAACCAAACAGGTGTTGAAAGTAAAAAAAATCTACCGAAATCCCCTATTTCAGCGACTCTGCTGACAATTTACTGAATGCGCGTATCGTGTAGCTTTACTCCCAAACCAGTCGCTCAAGATAGATACCATTACCGCGCTCAGCATCGTAAATTTTTGAGATATATTCGCTGCCATCTTCATCCACGACGATTTCAGGGGCGTGGAAATCTACGTTGCACACATATCTGTCCGCAGGGTTCCGGCCATCGGCCCCAAAGTCGAGAGGATCGTTACTTTGGAAAACGGCAACGGTTCCTTGACCATCGCCCTTATAGCCGCCAAGTCCATCTATAGTACCACTGCGGAAGAGATAGTAATACTCACCGCGTTTGACAACATATGGTGA